>NZ_JARAUO010000060.1:0-38191 GCF_033792105.1 Streptomyces sp. WI03-4A | reverse complement strand
GGACGCGGCGGCGGAGCGGCTGGGCCGGCCGTGCGCCCGCGAGGAGCGGGCGGGCCGGGTCGAGCGGGAGGTGGTGGCGGCGGCCGAGGGCGCCGATCTGCTGGTCCTGGCCCGGGACGGCGACCGCTCCCGGCTGGGGCCGCGCAGCCTGGGCCCGGCCGCCCGGTTCGCCGTCGACCACGCGCCCTGCCCGGTGCTGCTGGTGTGGCCGGAGCCGGCCCCCGGCCTGGGCACGATCCCGCCCCCGCCGCCGCACCACCCCTGAGACCGCGGGTCCGGCACCGCTCAGCGGTGGTGGCGTCCGCCGCCGCCGTAGCCGCCGTTGCCGCCGTCCCCGTCGCAGAAGTACGGATGGGCCGTGCAGAAGTCGGGCGTGGCGGTGGCGGTCGGCGTGGCGGTGGTCCGGCCGGGCGTCGGGGTCGGGGACGCGGCGGGAGTCTTCGAGACCTTGGGCGTGGCCCTGGCCGTCGAGGGGGACGGGGACGGCAGCGGGACGTCGCCGGTGTCCCAGTCGACGATCTCCATCCGGAGGTCCGCCTTGGCGGCGTCGACGGTCCAGCGCTGGGCGGTGGCCGCGGCGCGGTTCTTGAGGACGAGGGCGCCGGAGCCGTCGGTCGCGGCGGGCGTCAGCGCGAGGTCCTGGTCGGAGCGCGGGATCAGGGCGCCCTGGAGGGTGAAGTCGTAGCGGATGTCCCGGGCGGCCCCGCCGGTGGCCGTGCAGGGGGCGAGCCGCACCGAGTAGCCGAGGTGGGAGTCCAGGCACAGGCCGGGGGCGGAGAGGTTGCGCAGCAGTCCGTCGGTCTCGTACGTCCACTGCTGGCTCGCCGTCGAGGAGCAGGTGGCCAGTTCGGTCTCGGCACCCTTGACGGCCTTGCCGCCGACGACGTCCACGCACAGGCCCGAGGTGACGTTGCGCAGCCGGCCGCTCAGGGCGCCCTTGGCGGTCCCGCTCGCGCCGGCCCAGGACGGGCCGGGGGGCGCGGAGTCCTTGCCCGGCGTCCTGGACGGTGTGGCGCCGTGGGCGGGGGCGGCGTCGCCGCCCGAGCCGAGCACGGACCACAGCACCAGCGGGAGGACGACCAGGCCGCTGACCGTGACGACGGCCAGGACGAGGTTGCGGCGGCGGGCGCGGCGGGCGGCCCGATGCGCCAGACGGCCACCGGCGGCGCCGGGACCGGTGGCTCCGGGGGCCCCAGGGGCCCCGGTGGTCCTGCGGGCGCCCGCGGCCCGGCTCTTCCGGCGCCGGGGGGCCGTGCCCGTGCCCGCGGCTGCGATGCCCGGTGCCGCGCCACCGGCCGGGTCCTGCGGCCCGGCGAAGGCGGTGCCGGCGAACGGGTCGCCGGTGCGGGCGGGGGCTCCGGAGAAGGCCGTGCCGGAGGTGGGACCGGTGGCGGGGGCACCGGAGGTGAAGCCGGTGGAGGAGATGCCCGGGGTGAAGGCGCCCGAGGAGGCGCCCGAGGTGGCGGCGCTGGAGAGGGCTCCCGGGGGGAAGCCGATGGAGGGAGGTGCCGGGGTGAAGGGTTCGCCGCCCGCGGGGGCGGCCGGGGCCGGTGCGGGCGGCGGAACGGGGGCGGCGCCCTGCTCGGTGCGGGCCGCCCGGGACTCCAGGTAGGCGCGGGCGCCCCAGCCGAGGACGGCCTCGGCGAGCGCGAGCCCGAGTCCGGCGTTGAAGCGGTCGAGCTGGTCGGCGGTCTGCCGGCAGTGCCGGCAGCCGGCCAGATGCCGTTGCAGGTCCGGGTCGATGGCGACACCGCCGCGCCGGTAGGTGACGTCCAGCATGCGCAGGTACTTCCGGCACTCGGCCTCGGGGGCGAGTTCACGGTGGGCCTGGAGGCACTCCTCGCGCAACCGCTCGTGGGCGCGGCGCAGTTCGATCCGGGTCTCCTCCTCGTCCAGGCCCAGCAGCGCGGCCGGGACGGCGAGGGGCTCGGTCTCCACCTCGGTGTGCCACAGCACGGCGCGGGCGGCCTGGGGCAGCCGCTGGAATGCGCGGGACAGCAGCCGCCGTCCGGGCGGCGGGAGCATCCGGGCGGACGCGCGTTCCGCGCTGCCGGGCGCGGTGCGCAGGGCGGGGTGGAGGAGTTCCTGGCGGCCGTCGCCCTCCCACTCGGCGGCGATCCGGCGCACGGTGACCAGCAGGTGGGGCCGCCAGGCGGCGGACGGGCCCGCCTGCCGCAGGGACTCGCCGAACAGCCGGGTGAAGGCGGCGGTGGTGAGCATGCCGGCCGCGCGGGGTCCGTCGGTGCACAGCCGGGCGTAGGCGAAGGCGGCTTCCCAGTGGCGGTCCAGGAGTTCACCGACCGGGGAGAGCGCGGGTGCCGTGCCGGTCCACTGCTTCAGCTCGGCGCTCAGTTCTTCGTCCGAGGCGTCGAACCGGCGGGAGCCTGGGGCGGACTCCGACGGGCCTGCGTCATTCACGGCTGTATTCCTCCGGGCGCGACACGGAAATAAGTCCGGACCAAGCCCGGCCAAGGGGGCATGGATGTCCTCGGCATCCCGGATGTCCGCCTGGGCAGCTCTTTTGAAGCGTGGGGGGCGTACGGGAGCGGCCTGGTGCATGCAGCGGAAAATGTAATTGTCTGCACGCCGACAGCGCACACTTTTGCACAGCACGGCTCCACGGAACAAGAGATCTCTCGCCGCGGGACTTTGTCTTCACAGAATCGATCTTTTGACATTCTGTCAATGAAAGTCTTCGACGCGGAAAAGGACGTGGATTCAGGACCTGGATTCCGAACCGTGGCCGCCGGTCCGCGCGGCGCCGCGTCCGCGCCGCACGGAACCGCCGGGCCGTCAGTGGCCGCTGATCGCGCGCGGGGTGTAGGGCTGCTCCAGCTCCTCGCGCTCCTTGTCGCTCAGTTCCAGGTCCACGGCGGCGACCGCGTCCTCGATGTGTCCCGGCCTGGCCGCGCCGACGATCGGCGCGGCCACCGTCTCCCGGTGCAGCAGCCACGCCAGAGCCACCTGGGCGCGCGGGACACCGCGGTCCCCGGCGATCCGGGTGACGGCCTCGACGATCGAGCGGTCGCTCTCCAGGTAGAGGCGGCCGCCGAAGGCGTCGCCCGCGCTGCGCTCGGTGACCGTGCCCCACTCACGGGTGAGCCGGCCCCGGGCCAGCGGGCTCCACGGCAGGGTGCTCACGCCCTGGTCCGCGCAGAGCGGCAGCATCTCCCGCTCCTCCTCTCGGTAGAGCAGGTTGTAGTGGTTCTGCATGGACACGAACCGCGTCCAGCCATGGAGGTCGGCCGTGTACTGCGCCTTGGAGAACTCCCACGCGTACATCGAACTCGCCCCGATGTAGCGCACCTTGCCCGCCTTGACCAGGTCGTGCAGCGCCTCCATCGTCTCCTCGACGGGGGTCGCGTGGTCGTAGCGGTGGATCTGGTAGAGGTCGACGTAGTCGGTGCCGAGGCGGCGCAGGCTGTGGTCGATCTCGGTCATGATCGCCTTGCGGGACAGGCCGCCGCCGTTGGGACCGGGGCGCATCCGGCCGTGCACCTTGGTGGCCAGCACGATCTCGTCGCGGTTCGCGAAGTCGCGCAGCGCCTTGCCGACGATCTCCTCGCTGGTGCCGTCCGAGTACACGTTGGCCGTGTCGAAGAAGTTGATGCCCGCCTCCAGCGCCTGCCGGACGAGCGGACGTGACGCCTCCTCGTCGAGCGTCCATTCGTGCGTGCCGCGGTCGGGCAGTCCGTAGGTCATGCAGCCCAGACAGATCCGCGAGACGTCCAGGCCGGTCGAACCGAGCTTCACGTACTGCATCGTTGCTGCTCCTGCCTTCAGGGGCGATGGTCACTCAGGAGCGTACGACGGGCCCGCGCGCCGATTTGACCCTGACCGGGCACGGCCGATTGGATCGTGGGACGTGCCGCGCCGCCCGGCGGGGGCAGGACGGAGCGGAGCGGACGTGGCCAGGCAGGGAACGCGCACACCCGGGGGCGCCCGGAGCAGGGGTGCCCGTGCCGGGAGGGCCGGCGCCGGGCTGCTCGCCCTGGCGCTCACCGTGACCGCGCTGTCCGGCTGCCGGGGCGGCGGCTCCGGGAAGACGTCCGCGAAGGAGCCCGCGAGGCCCACCGCCGTTCGGCTGCCGCCGCGTCACGCCGGCTTCGACTACCAGATCGGCGGCGCCTATCCCCCGCCCGCCGGGGTCCGCGTCGTCAGCCGTGACCGCACCGCCGCCCCGGCGCCCGGCCTGTACAACATCTGCTACGTCAACGCCTTCCAGACCCAGCCGCAGGAGCGCTCCGCCTGGCCCGCCGACCTGCTGCTGCGCGACGCGCACGGCAAGGAGGTCGCCGACGAGGACTGGGACGAACCCCTGCTCGACCTGCGCACCCCCGAGCGGCGCGAGCGGGTGGCCGAGCGGGTGGGCACGTGGATCGACGGCTGCGCGGAGAAGGGCTACGACGCCGTCGAACCGGACAACTACGACAGCTACACCCGGTCCCACCACCTGCTCACGGCCGCCGACGCGACCGCGTTCATGCGCCTGCTCGTCCGGCACGCGCACGCCCGGCACCTGGCCGTCGGCCAGAAGAACACCTCCGAACTGGTGGGCCGGCGGCGGGACATCGGGCTGGACTTCGCCGTCGCGGAGGAGTGCGGGCAGTACGACGAGTGCGAGGTGTACGCGAAGGCGTTCGACGACCGGGTGGTGGACATCGAGTACACCGACAGCGGGCTGCGCAAGGCGCTGGCGCGCTGGCGCGACCGGCTGAGCATCGTCCGCCGGGACGTGGAGGTCTCCACGCCCGGCAGCCCCGGCTACGTCCGGCGCGCCGGCTGAGCGCTCAGCCGGTCTCCAGCAGGTCCAGCGCGCTGGTCCAGGGGAACTCGGCCCGCACCCCCCGCTCGTCGGGCATCCCGGAGTACGGCTCGCCGAACCGGACGCCCATCCCGCGCAGGCGGACCAGGCTGTCCCGGTAGGCGGGGTGGGCGGCCAGCGCGTCGGCCACGCAGGGCAGGACGGCGATCGGCACGCCGAGGCCGGCGGCCTCGCACAGGGTGCCGACGGCCAGCGTGTCGGCGAATCCCGCCGCCCACTTGTTGACGGTGTTGAAGGTGGCGGGCGCCACCACGACGGCGTCCGGCGGCGGGAACGGCCGGGGGTCGGACGGGGAGCGCCACGCGGACCGCACCGGGCGTCCCGTCCGGGCCTCCACGGCCGCGCTGTCGAAGAAGCCGCCCATGGCGACCGGTGTGGCGATCACCCCGACCTCCCAGTCCCGTTCCTGGGCGGCGGCGATGAGCTCGCCCACGCCGGCGGCGATGCCGGCCGCGCAGACGACGACGTACAGGAAGGGCTTCCGGTCCGGTGCGGTCATCCGGGCACCCTACTGAAGCGGGAAGGACCGCCCCCGTTCGGCCTCGGGCCGGGGACCGTGGATGCGCCGCTGCCCCTCCTCGATCCGGACGTCGTTGATGCTGGCCTCCCGCCGGCTCATCAGGCCGTGCTCGTCGAACTCCCACAGTTCGTTGCCGTAGGAGCGCCACCACTGGCCGCCGGTGTCCCGGGACTCGTACTGGAAGCGGACGGCGATCCGGTTGCCCTCGAAGGCCCACAGGTCCTTGCGCAGCGCGTAGTCCAGTTCGCGGCCCCACTTGGCGGTGAGGAACTCGACGATCCCGGCGCGGCCGGTGACGAAGGTGTCGCGGTTGCGCCAGACGGAGTCCTCCGTGTAGGCGAGCGACACCTTGTGCGGGTCGCGGGTGTTCCAGGCGTCCTCGGCGGCCTGGACCTTCTGCGCGGCGGTCTCCTGGGTGAAGGGCGGCAGGGGCGGCCGGTCGGTCATGGAGTGCTCCTCGGCTCGGACGACGGCGGAGAACGGGCGCTCTCCGCGGGGGGTGGGCCGCCGCGGAGAGCGCCCGCGGCGGGTGGCGGCCGGCCGCGCCGGACACCCCTGGGGGCGGTCCGGCCGGCCGGGCGTCGCGGGGCGCCGCCGGGGGAAGGGCAGCGGCGCACGGAATCCGTGCCGCGCGCCGCTGCCTCCCGGCGGCGTCCCCGGGCCGGCGTCAGCCGGACGCCGTCTCCGAGACGGTGATCGCGCCGACGGGGCAGGCGCGGGCCGCCTCGCGGACCATCGGGTCGCCTCCGCCGTCCTCGTGACCGGGCACGAGCATGCTGTAGCCGTCGTCGTCCTGCGTGAACACGCGCGGCGCCGCCAGGGCGCACTGGCCCGCGCCGATGCAGACGTCCTTGTCGATGTCGATGTCGATGTGCATGGCCTGAGCCTCTTACCAGGTCACGGGGAGTTCCAGCATCCCCTGGATCGTGTCGCCGGGTTTGAAGGGGATCTCGTCGGCGGGCGCGGCAAGGCGCAGGCCGGGCAGCCGCCGCAGGAGGGTGCCGAGGGCGATCTCCAGTTCCGCGCGCGCCAGGTTCTGGCCGAGGCACTGGTGGATGCCGAAGCCGAAGGCCACGTGGTGGCGGGTGGAGCGGTGGAAGTCCAGCGTGTCGGGGTCCTCGTACTGGGACGTGTCGCGGTTGATGACGGAGGTCGAGAAGAGCACGCCCTCCCCGGCCCGGATGGTGATGCCCGCGACCTCGATGTCCTCCAGGGCCACGCGCAGCAGGCCGTCCGCGATGGACAGCATCCGCATCAGTTCCTCGACCGCGGCGGGCAGCAGCGCCGGGTCCGCGCGCAGCTCGGCGAGGCGGTCGGGGTGGCGCAGCAGCGTGTAGGTGCCGAGGGAGATCATGTTGGCGGTCGTCTCGTGTCCGGCGACCAGCAGGATGACGGCCAGGGAGACCAGATCGGTCCGGTCCAGCTCGCCCGTGCGCAGCCGCTGGTGGACGAGGTCGTCCAGCACGCCGTCGCCGGGTTCCCGCTGCCGGGCCTTGCGGTCGATCAGGTCGCCGAGGTAGCCCTCGAGCTGTGCGCGGGCCTGCTGGATGTCGTCGGCCGTGGGGCCGCGCAGCAGCCTGCGGGACTGCGCCTCGAAGAACTCGTGGTCGGCGTACGGCACCCCGAGCAGGTCGCAGATGACCGTGGACGGCACCGGCAGGGCGAAGGCCGAGACGAGTTCGGCGGGCGGCCCCTGTTCGATCATCGCGTCGAGCAGGTCGTCGACGACGCGCTGGATGGCCGGCCGCAGTTCGGTCGCGCGTTTCAGGGTGAACGACGGCACCATCATCCGCCGCTGGGTGCGGTGCTCGGGGTCGTCGAGGCCGAGCAGCGCGACCCGGCGGTCGCGGACGGCGGCGAAGCGTTCGGTGGGGGCGGGGAAGCCGGGGCGGGTGCGGTCGGTGGACAGGCGGGGGTCGGCGAGCAGCGCGCGTGCGGTGGCGTGGCCGGTGACCATCCAGACCTGGCGGCCGTCGAAGAGGGTGGCGCGGGCGAGGGCGCGTCCGTCGCGCAGCGGGTCGTACGCGGTGGGCGGGTGGTAGGGGCAGGTGCGGTCCTGGGGAAAGGCGACGGGTTCGGCCGGGGTCGCCTGGCCGGTGATGTCCGTCAGTTCCGTCATCGAAAGACCTCGCAGACGAAGAGGTGCGTCGTGCCGATCTTCATTAGATGCCCGAGGCACCTATGGCACGACGGCAAGTTCGGCCACATCGGTGATCGGCGTGATCTGGCCGGACGAGGTGGTCGGCGGGGGCGGGAACGCGCCGAAATTCACTTGCCGCCGAGGTGGCGGCCGCCCCAGGATCTGGCCATGTCTCTTACGCACTCCATTCTGCCGCCGACCGCCACCGCCGTCCTTCCGGCGCCGGTCCAGCAGCAGCCCGGCCGTCCGCGGAGGCCCGACGCCGCACGCCCGTGACGGCCGCGCTCCTGGCGGGGCTGCTCGCCGGCTACGGCATCGCCGTGCCCGTCGGCGCGGTCGGGACCTATCTGGTCTCCCTCACCGCCCGCACCTCGCTGCGCACCGGCGCCTGCGCCGCCCTCGGCGTCGCGACGGCCGACGGCGTCTACGCCCTGCTCGCCGCGGCGGGCGGCTCCGCCCTCGCGGCGGCGCTGCGGCCGGTGCTGAGTCCGCTGCGCTGGGCGTCCGCCCTGGTGCTGTGCGTCCTCGCGGTGTGGGGCGCGGCCGGTGCCCTGCGCCAGTACCGGGCCGCCCGGCTCGCCACCCGCCCCGAACGGCCGGTTCCGGGCGCGGCCCGGGCCTATCTCGGCCTCCTCGGGATCACCCTGCTCAATCCCGTCACGGTGATCTACTTCGCCGCGCTGGTGCTCGGCACCAGCACCGCGGACGCGGTACGGCCACTGGAGCGGGCCGTGTTCGTCCTGGCGGCCTTCGCCGCCTCGGCGAGCTGGCAGCTCCTCCTGGCAGGCAGCGGCGCCCTCCTCGGCCGCGTCCTCACCGGCCGCCGAGGACGCCTGACCACGGCCCTCCTCTCCAGCGGAGTGATCCTGCTGCTGGCGGCCCGGATGACCGTGGGCTCGGGCTGACCCCTCCGGGGGTCGGGGGCGAGGGGCGGCGCGCGCACCCTGCGCTTCCGGGCAAGGCGAGCGCCGTGCCCCGCCCCCGGGGGCCTCGGGGCGCGCGATGGCTGTCGCAGCGGACGGCCCGCGGGGTGCCCGGGGGACGCGGTGGCTGTCGGCACGGACCGACCTTCCGAGGTCCGGGGGCAGCGGTGGCAGTCGGCGCCGGCTGCCGCTCCGAGGTCTCGGGGCACTTGCCGGCCGGCGCCCAGGGCCGTCCCCGGCGGGCTCATGGCGCGCGGCGGCCGTCGGCGTCAGGCTGACCCCCCGGGTGCGCGACAGGGCATGCGGTGCCGGTCGGAGTCCCGCCCCCCGGGACGGCTCAAGGCACCCGGCCGCCCCCAGCGCCCGCGCCTTCCGGGTATCTCATGCCACGTGCCGCCCGCCCCGGGCCTCGAAGCGCGCGGCCGCCGCCGTGACGTGGCCGCCTCACGGCAAGCGCCGCGCCCCCGCCCCCGGGGCGAAGGCTCGGGCGACCGCGAGGCTGTCCTCGTAGACGTGGTGGCGGACGACCTGGCCGTCGTGGACGGTGAGGTGGAGGGCGAAGCGGGCGGTGTAGGAGCGGCCGGTCGGTTCGGCCGTCTGGTGGATGACGCCGACCACCACCGCGTCGTCGCCGTCGACCAGGATGCGTTCCACGCGGGTGTCCGCCTTCTCCGGGACGTGGTGGGCGGCCAGCTCGCGGTAGTGGGCGACGGCGTCGGCGCGGGTGCTGCGGTGTCGGATCCAGGGGGTGTCGGGGCGCCCGTGCTCGTCCTCCGGCCAGCTCAGCCGCCACTCGCCGTGCTCGGCGTACAGCTCGCCGATCCGCTCGGGGTCGCCCTCGCCGATCCTGCGGAGCAGTTCCTCCACGACGGAACGGGTCGGGGCGGTGCGACTGGGGAACACTGCGGTCCTGCCCCCTTGCTCGGCCGGATGCGTCGGGCATGTGGTGATCACCACGGGAACCACTGTGCCCCAGGGAACCCGCGCTCCACGCCGCCCCGCGCGGCGATCACCCGCCCGGGCGAACCCGCACGCGGTACGGATGATTCCGGGGGCGGCAGGTGTTCCAGAGGGCGGCAGGTCAGTCGCTGGACCGACGAAGGAGACGGAATCCATGCCACTTGAGGGCGAGTACGAGCCGAGCCCGACGCAGTGGGTGCGCGAGCAGGTGGAGCTGTACGAGAGCTCCGGCGGGACGAAGGGCACGACGCTGCGGGACACCGGGCTGCCGGTCATCGTCCTGACCACCCGGGGCGCGCGCAGCGGGAAGATCCGCAAGACGCCGCTGATGCGGGTGGAGCACGAGGGGAGGTACGCCGCGGTCGCCTCGATCGGCGGTGCCCCGAAGCACCCGGTCTGGTACTTCAACGTGAAGGCCGACCCGCAGGTGGAGGTGCAGGACGGCCCGGACAAGCGGGACATGAGGGCCCGTGAGGTCACCGGCGCGGAGAAGGCGGAGTGGTGGGAGCGTGCCGTGGCCGCGTTCCCGCCGTACGCCGACTACCAGGCGAAGACCTCCCGGGTGATCCCGCTGTTCGTCCTGGAGCCCGTCGACGGGAACTAGCACGAGGGCCTGACACGGGAACCTGACACGAAAGCCGGTGCGGGAGCTGATTCGAGCCGGGGAACGGCTCCTTTCAGAAATATCTGCGCCCGCCCGGCATGAACGGGATTCCGTACGGGCACCCGCTCGTCAGGCCCCGCCGCGCTCCCCCGTCGCGGCGGGGCTCTGTCGTGCCTCCTCCGCCGGCCCGTCGGTCACGTCGAGGAAGATCTGGTCGGCGGAGGGCACCGTGCGGGCGATGGACTGCTTGATCCGCATGGAGACCTCCTCGACCCGCTCGCTGTCGAGGCCCGGCACGAGGTCGATGCGGGCGGCCACCAGCATGGAGTCGAGGCCCATCTTCATCGTGAACAGCGCCTCCACGCTGTCGATTTCCGGCTGGGCTTCCAGCAGGGACCGGATCCTGCCGCTCAGCTCCGGCTCGGCGGCCTCGCCGATGAGCTGGTCGCGGGCGTCGCGGCCGAGCCGGTAGGCGACGTACACCAGCAGCACACCGATCGCCAGCGAGGCGGACGCCTCCCACACGACCTGGCCGGTCACCATGTGCAGGGCCATGCCGATGATGGCGAGGGTCACGCCGATCACCGCCGTGCCGTCCTCGGCGACCACCGTGCGCAGCGCGGGGTCGCGCAGTCCGTCCTTGGCACCGCCCTGCCGGTGCACCTGGTGCAGGGCGCGGGCCAGCGAGACGCCCTCGGCGAGCAGCGCCACACCGAGCACGATCAGGCCCGCCACATAGCCGCTGAACGTCTCCTCGGCACCGTTGCGCAGCGCCTCGACGCCCTGGAAGAAGGAGAAGCAGCCGCCCATGACGAAGATCCCGACGGCCGCCAGCAGGGACCAGAAGAACCGCTCCTTGCCGTAGCCGAAGGGGTGCCGGCGGTCGGCCGGCCGGTTGCTGCGGTGCAGCGCTGCCAGCAGGAAGACCTCGTTGAGGCTGTCGGCGACCGAGTGCGCCGCCTCCGACAGCAGCGCGGGCGAGCCGGCGAGCACCCCGCCGACCGCCTTGGCGACGGCGATCACCAGGTTGGCGCCCAGGGCCACCAGCACGGTGACCTTGGTGTGCTTGTCGCCGTCCGCCGGGCCGCCCCGGGGCGGGGACGAGGTGTCCCCTCCGGCCTCCTTCCCCGTGCTTTGATCCGCCGGTGCCGCGCGCTCGTCCGTGCTCCGCGCGGAGGTCCTGTCGTCGGCCGTCCGTGCGGCCGCGTTCTGTTCCGAGGGTGTCCCGCTCACACCCGGCCGACTGCCCCGGCCCCGGCGGATCACACCGTGCCGACCGCCGAAAACGGGGAACGCGTCTCCCGGGAGCGCCCGTCGAGGTGCGGAGGTGAGGAGGAGACATGGGCGAGGACGGCAACAAGGCGTACGGCCACAAGACGTTCAGCCGGTCGAGAAGCCACTTCACCGACCGGATCACCGCCGACGGCCGGGACGGCTGGCCCGTGGCGCCCGGACGGTACCGTCTGGTGGTCTCCCGTGCCTGTCCGTGGGCGAGCCGGGCGGTGGTGTCGCGCCGGCTGCTCGGCCTGGAGGACGCGCTGCCGATGGCGGTGGCAGACCCGATCCAGGACGACCGCAGTTGGCGTTTCACGCTGGACCCCGACGGACGCGACCCCGTGCTCGGCATCCGGTTCCTCGCCGAGGCCTACGACAAGCGGGAGACGGACTACCCGGGCGGGGTGAGCGTGCCCGCCGTCGTGGACGTGCCCACCGGGCGGCTGGTCACCAACGACTACCAGCGGCTCACCCTCGACCTCGCCACCGAGTGGACGGCGCTGCACCGCGAGGGCGCGCCCGACCTCTATCCCCGGGGCCGGCGCGACGAGATCGACGCGGTGATGGCGGAGGTCTACGAGGACGTCAACAACGGGGTGTACCGTGCCGGGTTCGCCACCCACCAGGCGGAGTACGAGCGGGCGTGCACGGCCGTGTTCCGGCGGCTCGAGGCGCTCGCGGAACGGCTGGCCGGGCAGCGCTACCTGGTCGGCGACACGATCACGGAGGCGGACATCCGGCTGTTCACCACGCTGGTCCGGTTCGACCCCGTCTACCACGGCCATTTCAAGTGCAACCGCTGGAAGCTGGCCGAGAACCCGGTGCTGTGGGCGTACGCCAGGGACCTGTTCCAGACACCCGGCTTCGGCGACACGGTCGACTTCGACCACATCAAGCGGCACTACTACCAGGTGCACTCGGGCATCAACCCCACCGGCGTCGTGCCCCTCGGCCCCGATCTGGCCGGCTGGACCTCCCCGCACCACCGGGAGGAACTCGGCGGCCGGCCGTTCGGGGACGGGACGCCGCCCGGTCCGGTGCCCGAGGGCGAAAAGGCGGCGGCGGGCGGCCGCCCCGCATGAGAGTCCCCTGAGGAGGAAGGAGCTCAGCATGGCGAACAAGAACAAGAAGAGGAAACTGCCGCTGGCCTACCAGCCGGTCGGCTTCGTGCTCAGCTGGGCCGGCGGTGCGCTGGCCGGGATGGCGTTCCGCAAGGCGTGGATGGCGCTACGGCACGAGGAGGACGCCCCCGACGCGCTGGACCCGGACCGCGGCTGGGGCGAGATCCTGCTGGCGGCGGCGGTCCAGGGCGCCATCTTCGCGGTGGTGCGCAGCGCCGTCGACCGCACCGGCGCCAAGGCCATCGAGCGGTCGACGGGCGTGTGGCCGGCCGCCGAGAAGGGCGGCCGGGACTGAGTCCGGGCGGAGCGGGGGCGCTCAGCCCTGCTTGGGCGCCATGGGTGGGACGAGGCGCAGGGTGAAGGAGTGGCCGGCCGGATCGGAGTAGCCGCGCTCCTCGTACGGGCCCGGCGCGTCGCGCGTCTCCAGCGGCCGGCCGCCGAGCCCGACCACCCGGCGCTCGGCCTCGTCCAGGTCCTCCACCAGGAAGTCCAGGTGCGCCTGGAGGGAGTTCTCCGGACGGGGCCAGCTCGGCGGGGTCGCGTTGGCGTCCCGCCGGAAGGCGATCCGGAAGCCGTCGACACCCCTGATCTCCACCAGGTTGGCGCTCGCGTCGGTCTCCCGGCCGTCCAGCAACTCCTTGTAGAACTCGGCGAGTTTCTCGGGTTCGGCGCAGTCGAGCACCACGACGCCGGCGGTCACGAGGGACATGCTTCCTCCCGGGGATTCGTCTTTCCCCTGCGGATATCCCGGTCCACCGGATTCAGTCGGCGACCAGCCACGCGCCGTCGCGCATCAACTCCCTTCCCTCCAGCTCGTTCTCCTCGCGCCAGGCCTGGACGCGCCGCGGGAGGACGTGGAAGTACAGGTAGCGGGTGGTGAGCAGGCGCGGGTCGAAGCCGGTCTTGCCGGCGAACACCTCGGCGTCCTCCTCGGGCAGGTCCTCCGGGGTGACGGCCCGCGCGGTCCCCTCGATCAGGACGACGTCGCGGGTCGGCCCGATGCCCAGCCGGGCCCGGCCGGTGGCCACCAGGTTGCGGCCGGTCGGGCTCTCGGCGGCGGTGGCGATCAGCAGGGTGGCGCCGTCCCAGACGAACGACAGCGGGACCAGATGCGGCGCGCCGCCGTCCGCGCCCGCGGTGGCGACCCAGGCGTCCACCTCGTGCTCCAGCCGGTGGAGGGTGTCCTTCTTGCGCTGACCCGCGGTGCGGGCGGGGGGCGGGGTCATGACGTACGGCCTCCTCGGGACGGGTTCCACGCGTGTGACGTGCGGACGGCGTCCAGTGTGACCGTCAGCCTTCCGTCCGCGCACGGAAGGCGTCGAGGCGTGTCTGGGCGGCGGTCAGGAGCAGGTCGAGGGCGGCCGGGTAGGAGCTGTGGCGCATGGTGGCCACGAGGTGGCGGGCGGTGGCCGCGATGTGCGGGTGGGTGGCGGCGGGCAGGTGTGCGTAGGTGGCCCGCCACACCTCGGTCTCGGCGTCCCGGGCGGGCCGGGGCAGGGCGGTGCCGGCGGAGTCCAGGGCGCCGAAGGCGAGGGCCTGGTCGACGAAGGCGTGGTAGATCCGCACCGCCTCCGCATCCGGGAACCCGGCTCCGCGCAGCGTGCCGATGATGTTCTCGACGGCCTGGATCTCGTGCTCCCGGCCGGTGACCCGGTGGGCGCTGAGCACCGCGGCCCGGGGGTGGGCGAGGGCGCCCGCGTGCATGCGCAGGCCGAGGTCGCGCAGGTCGGCGCGCCAGTCGCCGGTGGGCCGCCACTCCCGCAGGGTGCGGCCGATGAGCTCGTCGGCGATGGCGAGCATCAGGTCGTCGGTGTGGCGGAAGTACCGGTACAGGGAACTGGGGTCGGCGCCGAGGGCGCGGCCGAGCCGCCGGACGGAGAGGGCGTCGGCGCCGTGCTCCTCGATCAGCCTGAGCGCGGTCTCGACGATCAGCTCCTCGGAGAGCACCACGCCCTGCTTGGTGGGCCGCCGGCGTCTGCGGTCACCGGCCGGCACGACGCGTTCGGTCATGGCGGGCCCTCCTCGGAGTGCGTCAGGGCGGGGGCGTGCCCCGGCCCCGGGTGTGCCGCACCTTATGACAACACCGTTGACCTGTGAAGCGGCCGGACGGTTTCATCTGCGGTCACCGGGGCCGACCAGGCCCCCCGGTGCGAGCGGAGAGCCGGTCATGAGCAACGTCCCCGTCGGTGTGGATCCATCCGCGCGGCCCGAGCTGCGCAAGTCCCTGAGCGTGCTGGACGGCGTCGCCGTCGCCGCGTCCAGCACGGCCGCGACCACCAGCATCGGCATCGGTCTCGGTGTGACGGCCGGGGTGGTGGGCCTGCGTCTGCCGGCCCTCATGCTGCTGGCCTTCCTGCCGGTCCTCGGTATCGCCGGGGCCTACTCCCGGCTGAACCGGGTGGAGCCCAACGCGGGCAACGGCTACGTGTGGGTGGGCCGCTCGCTCAGCCCCTGGCTCGGCTTCATGGTGGGCTGGGTCAACTTCGTGGCGAGCCTCGCCTTCCTCGCGTACACCACGGCGGTCACCGGATCGGCGATGCTGCAGCTGGCCGGGGACACGGGCCTGCACCGGATCGGCTCGCTCGTCCTCGATCCGGGCTCGACCGCGCAGACCACGGCCGTGGGCATCGTCGTCCTGGTCCTGGTCACCCTCACCGCCGTGACCGGCGTGCGCACGGCGGCCCGGCTGCAGACGTGGCTGCTGGTCTTCGAGTACGCCGTGCTGCTCGGCTTCTGCGGGTACGGCATCGTCACCGGCCCGCATCCGTTCCGCCTGTCGTGGTTCGACCCGTTCGCGATCCCGTCGGCGACCGCGCTGGCGCAGGGCCTGCTGCTGTCGGTGTTCTGCTACTGGGGCTTCGAGGCCGCGTTCACCGTCAACGAGGAGGTGCGCGAGCCGCGGGACGCCTCCCGGGCCGGGATGATCACCCTGGTCACCATGCTCGGGCTGTTCCTGCTCGGTTCGGTCGCCTTCCAGCGGGTGCTGTCCGAGCGCGAGCTGGCCGGGCACGGGGCCGAGGGGCTGTCGTACTTCGGTGACCGGCTGGCCGCCCAGCCGCTGGCCGCGCTGCCCCTGGTGGCGCTGATGTTCTCCGCGGTGGCCTCGCTGCAGGCCGGGGTCATCCCGACGGCGCGGGGCATGTTCGCCATGAGCCGGGACCGTACGCTCGGGCCGGTGTGGTCCAGGGTCAGCCCCCGCTACGGAACGCCCGCGGCCGGGACGCTGCTGGTGGGGGCGCTGGCCACGGCGGTGGCGGTGCTCGCCCTGGTGATCCCGCGGCTCGCCGACATGATCATGGCCACGGTGAACGCGGTCGGCATCGTCGTCTCGCTGTCGTACGCGCTGACCGCGCTGGCCGCCGCCGTGCGGTTCCGCTCCCTGCTGCGCGAGGACTGGCGCCAGGGGGTGCGGGCGGTGGTGCTGCCCGCGCTGAGCGCCGTCGCCCTGCTCGCCCTCGGCGGCTACCTCGGCTGGTCCTTCTCCTCGTCCGCCGACCACTTCGAGGTGAGCGCGGACAACGGCTGGTTCCTGCTGCTCATGCCCGTGGTCATGATCGCGTCCGGGTTCGCCGTGGCCGCGTGGGCCAAGTATGTGCGCAGGTCACCGTACTTCCGCACCGGCGCCGGCACGGACGCCGACTCCCGGCAGCTCCTGACCACCTCCAACTGACCCTTCAGGAAAGGCATCATGCACGCTGATCTGCTCTTCACCGGCGGCCCCGTCCTCACGCCCGAGGGCCGCACGGCGACCGCGGTGGCCGTGACCGGGGGCCGCGTCACCGCCGTCGGGCACGACGAACTGCGGGAGCTCGCCGGGCCGCGCACCGAGGTGGTCGACCTGGCCGGGCGGCTGCTGCTGCCGGGCTTCCAGGACGCGCACGTCCACCCCGTGCCGGCCGGGCTCGAACTGACTCAGTGCGACCTGTCCGGGCTCACCACGGCCGAGGAGACCGTGGCCGCGGTGCGCGCCTACGCCGAGGCCCACCCCGACCGGGCGTGGATCCTCGGCGGCGGCTGGTCGATGGAGGCGTTCGAGGGCGGTACGCCGACGCGGGAACTGCTGGACGCCGTGGTCCCGGACCGCCCCGTGTACCTGCCCAACCGGGACCACCACGGCGCCTGGGTCAACAGCCGGGCGCTGGAGCTCGCCGGCATCGACCGGAACACGCCCGACCCGGCCGACGGGCGGATCGAGCGGGACGCCGCGGGCGAGCCGAGCGGCACCCTCCAGGAGGGCGCGATGCGGCTGGTCGGCGAGCTGGCCCCGGCGGCCACGGCGGCGGACCGGCTGGCCGCGCTGCTGCACGCCCAGCGGCACCTGCACGCGCTCGGCATCACCGCCTGGCAGGACGCGCTGGTCGGTGACTTCCTCGGCATGGACGACCCGGCCGGCGCGTACCTGACGGCGGCCCGGGACGGTTCGCTCACCGCCCGGGTGACCGGCGCGCTGTGGTGGGACCGGGACCGCGGGGCCGAGCAGATTCCCGAACTCGTCGCAAAGCGTGCCGAGTTCAGCCACGGCCGGTTCCGCGCGGGCACGGTGAAGCTGATGCTGGACGGGGTCGCCGAGAACCACACCGCCGCGCTGCTCGACCCCTATCTGGACCGGTGCGGCTGCGCCACCGCCAACCGCGGCAAGAGCTTCATCCACCCGGAGCGGCTGCCGAAGTACGTGACGGAGCTGGACGCCCTCGGCTTCCAGTGCCACTTCCACGCCCTGGGCGACCGGGCGGTGCGGGACGCGCTGGACGCCGTCGAGGCGGCCCGGGCCGCCAACGGGCCGAGCGACACCCGGCCGCACCTGGCGCATCTGCAGGTGGTGCACCCGGACGACGTGCCGCGCTTCGCCCGGCTCGGCGCCACCGCCAACATCCAGCCGCTGTGGGCCGCGCACGAGCCGCAGATGGACGAGCTGACGATCCCGTTCCTCGGCGCCGAACGGGCCGCGTGGCAGTACCCGTTCGGGTCCCTGCTGCGGTCCGGGGCGCGGCTCGCGGCGGGCAGCGACTGGCCGGTGAGCAGCCCGGACCCGCTGCACGGTGTCCACGTGGCGGTCAACCGGGTGGAACCGGGCGGCAGCGCGCCGGTGTTCCTGCCGGACGAGCGGCTGGGCCTGGCGGACGCGCTGACGGCGTACACGGCCGGGTCGGCGTACGTGAACCACCTGGACGACGGCGGCCGGGTGGCCGTCGGGGCGCTCGCCGACCTGGTGGTACTGGACCGCGACCCGTTCGCCGGGCCGCCGGAGGAGATCGCGGAGACGCGGGTGGCGCTCACCTACGTGGGGGGCGAGCGGGTGCACGCGGCGGCCGACGCCTGATCCTCCCCCCGGGTTACTTCCTGGACAGGTGTCCAGCTATGGTGGACACCTGTCCAGAAAGAGGAAGAAGACGGAGAAGGGGGAGGGTGCTGTGATGGGGACCGTGGCGAGCGTGCTGGTGGGTCTGGTGGCCGCGCTGCACGCGTACATCCTGGTGCTGGAGATGTTCCTCTGGCAGAAGGCGCCGGGACGCGGGCTGCACGGGTTCGACCCGGAGACGGCCCGGCTGACCGCGCCGCTGGCCGCCAACCAGGGCCTGTACAACGGTTTTCTGGCCGCAGGTCTGGTGTGGGGGCTCGTCGCGGCCGATCCGACCGGGTTCCGGGTCCGGGTCTTCTTCCTGGCGTGCGTCGTGGTGGCGGGCGTGTTCGGCGCCGCCACGGCCAACCGCCGCATCCTGTTCGCCCAGGCGCTGCCCGGCGCGCTCGCCCTGGCCGCCGTCCTCGCCGCGCGATGAGCCGGACCGAGCCGGCGGACCCGCGCGCCGCGCGGACCCGCGCCCGGCTGCGGGCCGCCCTGCTCGACGAGTGCGCGCTGCGCCCGCTGGCGGAGGTCGGGGTGGCCGCGCTGGTGCGCCGGGCCGGGATCGGCCGGGCCACCTTCTACGTGCACTACGACGGCCTGGAGGCGCTGGCGGTCGACGCCTGCGCGGACGTCGTCCGGCAGGCGGTGGACGCGCTGCACGCCTGGCGCGGGCGGCCCGACCCGGTCGCGGCTCCGCCCGCACTGCGGGAGTTCTTCACCGGCCTGGCTCCGCACGCGGCCCTGTACCGGTCGCTGCTCGCGCCGGGCGGCGGCGGGCCGCTCGGCCGGGTGCTGCACCGGGACCTGCGGGCCCGCAGCCTCGCCGAGCGCGAACTGGCCGGCGCGGCGGACGCCCCGCTGGTCGCCTCGGCGGTGGCGGCGACCTTCGCGGGGGTGCTCGCGGACTGGCTGCACGGCCTGTTGCGGGGAGCTCCGGAGGAAGTGGCCGACCAGGTTTGGCAGTTGCTGGTCGCACTGCACCGCAGCCGGTGACCGGTCACTTGCAGGCGATCGCCTGGGCGGCCCGCGGCCAGGCCTCCACACCGGCGGAGGTGCGGACGTAGGCGGTGTCCCGCTCGGCGGTCAGCCACAGGTGCCGGCCGCGGTGGCGGTAGCCGGTGTCGCGGGCGTCGACGGGCATGCGCACGTGCCGCCGGTAGGGCGCGTCGAGCAGACCGTCCCGGCCGAGGACGCCCTCCGGGTCGCGGACGTACATGCGGTCGCCGAGCGTGAGGAAGTGGGCCGACTGCCAGTCGCAGTGCTCGGGGCCTGCGGAACTGCTGAGCCGCCGCACCGGCACCCGCCTGCCCGCGCGGTCCGTCCAGACCTCGTAGCCCAGGGCGGCCGCCCACCGGTCGGGCAGTTCGGCGGGATCGCAGGCCGCGTTCGTCTCGGGGCCCCAGCCGGGGCGGTCCCTCTGGTCCTTGGCCACCACGACGGCCACCTTGGTGCGGCCCTCGACGTCGAAGGAGTACAGCACCCGGTCGCTCTCCCTGCGCTCGGCCCGGTAGCCGTGGTCGGGCTGCGCGGGCTCGAACATGTCGAAGTAGAGCCGCAGTCCGTCCTCCGGTGTGTCACCGCCGTCCGACCGGCTCCAGCCGTCGGGACCGCCGCCCTCGAAGATCTGCCCGTCGCACTCCAGCGCCCGCCCCGCGGCGCCGGACGCCAGCCGCAGCGCACGCGGGCCGCTGTCGTCCACGGGGCGGGTGGCGACGTACAGGGGGCCGCGGTACGGGGTCGCGGGAGGCGTGCCCTCGACCACCACGGGGGCACGGCCGCCGTCGTCGCACCCCACCACGGCCAGAGCCACCGGCACCGCCATGGCCACGGCCGCGAGTCCTCTGCGCATGTCCCACCCCTGTTCCCCGACTGCGGTTGCGCTCCTGCGACGCGGGAGGGGTCCGGAACGTTCAGGTGTTTTCCCGGCTTCCGGATGCTGTCTTCCGTGTCACAGAGCGACACGCGGCGCGAAACTCGAAGACATATGTCAATCGAACATGCTCAAATTCCTTCTGTCGAGGGTAACTTGACGGTCGAGAACGGTTTCCGGGCGGGCGTGGGAGGTGGTGCCGTCGTGCAGCAGGAGCCCCCGCCGCCCACCCGGCATCTGCGCGTCCGCGAGGACCGCGGGCACACGGTGCTGGAGCTGCGCGGTGAGATCGACATCGCCGCGGCGACGGAGATCGTGCCCGCGCTCGACCGGGCCACCGGGCAACCCGGCGCGCGCGTCGTGATCGACCTGCGGTCCGTCGAGTTCTTCGACTGCTCGGGACTGCGCCTGCTGTACCGGGCCCGCGCCCGGGTGCTGGAGCGGGGCGGGCGACTTCACCTGGTGTGCACCCACCCGCTGACGCTGCGCGTCTTCCGGGTCACCGGTCTGTCCCGGCTGCTGCCGCCGCAGCCGACCGTGGAGGCGGCGCTCGCCCGGCCGGAGGCCGCGTCCGGCTCGGCGTGAGGGCCGGCCGTCCGCCGCTCCGGGCAACCGCCGGCCTCAGCCGCCACGCGGTTCCTCGAACAGGGCGCTGACGGACTCGCCGTTGTGGATCCGCCGCACCGCCTCGGCCAGCGCCGGGGCGATGGACAGCACGCGCAGCTTGTCCGTGTGCTCGTCCTCCGGCACCGGCACCGTGTTGGTGCACACGATCTCCAGCACGTCGGGCTGCTCGCCCAGCCGTTTGAGGGCTCCGGCCGCGAACAGCCCGTGCGTGCACGCCACCCGGATCGAGCGCGGTCCCGACTCCCGCAGCCGCTCCAGGAGTTCGAGCACGGTGCTGCCCTTGGCGATCTCGTCGTCCAGCACGATCACGTCCCGGCCGGCGACGTCGCCGATGACGGCGCTGATGCTCACCCGGTCGTCCGCGAACCGCTGTTTGGCGCCGGCCGCGACCTGCGCGCCGATCAGCCGGGCGAAGGCGGCGGCCTCCTTGGCGTTGCCGAGGTCCGGGGAGACGACCGTCGTGTGCGTCAGGTCGTACTGCCTGAAGTGCGCGGCCAGTTCGTGCAGGGCGTGCAGATGGTCCACCGGCACCGAGAAGAAGCCGTGCACCTGCGGCGCGTGCAGGGTCATGGCGAGGACCCGGCTCGCGCCCGCCGCCACCATCAGGTCGGCGACCAGCCGTCCGCCGAGCGAGATGCGGGGCGCGTCCTTCTTGTCGGACCGGGCGTAGGAGTAGTGCGGCATGACGACGGTGATCCGGGCGGCGGAGGCGCCGCGGGCCGCGTCGCACATCAGCAGCAGTTCGACCAGGTGCTCCTGCACCGGTCTGACCAGCGGCTGAATCAGGAAGACGTCCCGCTCCCGGCAGTTGTCCTGAAGCTGCACCTCCAGGCAGTCGTTGGCGAACCGGCTGACCCGGGTCGGGCTGAGCGGCACGCCGAGGTGTGCGCACACCTCGTGGGCCAGGTCGGGATGAGCACTGCCACTGAAGACGGCGATGTCTCGCACGATCCGCTCCTCGCATGATCAGTACGGGCTGGCGCCGGTCATGCTAGTGGTGGCATCGCTCCCACCAGCCATTGTGCGGCGCGAGCCGGGCCGAGACTGGCCTGATCCCGCGCGTTCGGCCGCGCTCGGCCGCGTTCGGCCGGGCGGCAGGTCCGTCTCGCGGCCGGCGCCGGCTCGCAGGGCGGCCCCGGCCTCGAACCGGGCGTCGGGATCGGCCAGCGGAGCGCCGAACAGGCGGTGGACCTGGCGCAGGCGCTGCCGCGCGGTCTGCGGGGGGATGCCCAGCCGGGCGGCGATCTCCGGAAGGGCCGCGACGGGCGCGGC
This sequence comes from Streptomyces sp. WI03-4A, assembly GCF_033792105.1. Classification (NCBI taxonomy): domain Bacteria; kingdom Bacillati; phylum Actinomycetota; class Actinomycetes; order Kitasatosporales; family Streptomycetaceae; genus Streptomyces; species Streptomyces sp. WI03-4A. The sequence goes on along the minus strand of NZ_JARAUO010000060.1, from coordinate 16,710 downwards.
CCAGGTGGACCTGGTGGGCCACTCGCTCCACCCGCGTCCGGTGCGCTGCCGGGTGGCCCTGCCCCTGACCGGACCGGTCGGCCCGGTGGCCGACTCCGCGGCGGGTCGGGCCTTCGCCGCGCCAAGGCGCCGGAGGCCCGCCCGTACGCCCGCGTCGTCGGTGCCGCTCGGCCGTGCGCCCGCGTCATCGGCGCCATTCGGCCGACTTCCCGGTCTGGCACGGGATTCGGCGGGCATCCGCTCTGCAGGAAGGAGGGCCGTCCCCATGACGACTCCCGTCAGGCGCCCATCCCGGCGCATGCCCGCCTGGGCCAAGGTGGTGACCGCGGTCGTGCTGGTGCTCGTGGTGCTGTTCGCGGGCTTCGCCCTGGCCGTGGTGCCGAGCGTGAAGGAGCTGTTCGGCACCGAGTCGCACGACCGTTCCGGCCCGACGCTGCTCAAGTCCATCCAGGACATGAGCCGTTACGACGCCGCGTCAGGCAACTTCCAGGTCGTCGTGGACCTGGACAAGGACGCCAAGTTCCTGCCCGACGCGATCCGCGGCAGCCGCACCCTGTACGTCGGGGCGGGCACCGTGGACGCCTACGTCGATCTCGGCCGGATCGGCGAGAAGGACGTGAAGGTCAACGGCGACCGCACGTCGGCCACCCTCCGGCTGCCGCACGCGCAGCTCGGGCGGCCGGCCCTCGACCCCGACCACTCCTACGCCGTGTCCAAGCAGCGCGGTCTGCTCGACCGGCTCGGCGACCTGTTCTCGGACAACCCCAACAGCGAGCAGGCGGTGCAGAAGCTCGCCGTGCGGCACATCGGCCGGGCCGCGAAGGACAGCGGCCTGACCACCCGGGCCGAGACCAACACCACGGAGATGCTCCAGGGGCTGCTGCACTCCCTCGGCTTCGAGGAGGTGCACGTCTCCTACGGGTCCTGAACCGCGCCCGCCGGTCAGCCGCCCAGCACCCCCGGCAGGGCCAGCGCGCCCAGCGCGGTGGCGCCGAACAGCAGCCAGGCCACGTAGTCCCCGACGTGGCCGGACTGCAGGCGGCGCAGCGGCACCGCCCAGCCGGGGACCGTGCTCACCCATGCCGGGCGGGTCACGGCGAGCGCGGCGAGGCCCAGGGCGAGCAGGGCGGAGAGCAGGCCCAGCAGGATGCCCGCCGCCGTCCATCCGGCGGCGGCGTGGGCGCCGCCCGAGCCTGCCTCGTTGACCGAGCGGGCCACCATCTCGCCGAAGCCGGGGGCGAGTCCGGCGGCGAAGGCGGCGGCCAGCAGCACGGCGGGCACGGCCGTCATGGAGTCGGGGATGCGGCGCATGAGGCCGCCGGTCTCCGGCTTCTCGTCGGAGCCGCTGGTCTCGTACGCGGCGTCCTCCGGGCGCGGCCCGAGGCCGAGGAAGACCCGGGCGGTGACCCGCAGCACGGCGCCCCCGGTGACGGCGGACACGACGACGAAGACCACGGTGAGCGGACCGCCGACCGCCTCCTCGGCGACGCCCTTGCCGAGCGCCGTGGCGAAGGGCGGCAGCCCGGCGAGGGCGAGCCCGCCGATCGCGAACATCACCCCGAACCCGCGCATGGCGCGGGCCCGGCCGTGCAGGGCGTGCTCGTCGACGCTGCCGTAGCGGTCCAGCAGGGCGCCGGTGCAGGCGAACAGGGCGGCCTTCACGCAGGCGTGCCCGACGATGTACAGCGCGATCCCGTCGTCGCCCTCGGGGGTCAGCGCCCCGAGGCCGATGAGGAACAGCCCGGTGTGCGCGATCGTGGAGTAGGCGAGGAGCCGTTTGATGTGCCGCTGGTACCAGCACATGAGCGCGCCGATCAGGGCGGTGAGGACGCCGAGCGTCACCAGCGCCCGGGTCAGGTCGGCCGCGGGGATGCCGCCGGGTCCGGCGAAGACGGTGGTGCAGACGCGCCAGACGCCGTAGGAGCCGAGTTCGACCATGACGCCGGACAGCAGCATGCACACCGGGGTGGGGGCGACGGCGTGCGCGTCGGGGAGCCAGAGGTGGAACGGCACGGCGGCCGCCTTGACCAGCAGTCCCGTCAGGACCAGGACGAAGGCGGCGAGGACGAGGGCGTCGGGCCCGCCCGGGCCGGCCGTGGCGTCCAGTCCCCGCCCGATCTTCGCCAGGGCCAGCTCGCCGGTGCGGGCGTACAGCAGGCCGAGGCCCATCAGCAGCGCGTAGGCGCCGAGGGAGTTGACGACCCCGAAGGTCAGGGCGCCCTGCACGGCCTTGGGTTCGTCGATGCGGTAGCCGGTCAGGGCGTAGGCGACGACGCTCATCAGCTCGAAGAACACGAACGCGTTGAACAGGTCGCCCGCGATCGCGAAGCCGCACATGGCGGCCTGGAAGACCAGCATGAGGGCGGGGAAGGCGCCCGCGTGGCCGCGCAGCGGCTCGTCGAAGTAGCGCCAGGAGTAGGCGAGCGCCGCCAGGGTGAGCAGCGAGACGAGCGCGGCCATGCCCAGCGCCGGGCCGTCCCCGACCACCACGATGCCGACGCTCTCGCCCTCGACCGGCCACCAGCCGCCGACCCATTCCACCAGTGGTGGGGAGGAGTTGAGGAGCAGCAGCAGGGCGAGGGCGGCGGTGCCGCCCGAGACCGCCAGGCCGGTGATCTCCGCGGCGGGCCGGGGCAGCAGCCGGCCCGTGGCCACGAGCAGGGCGGCACCGAGCAGCGGGACGGCGACCAGCAGCGGGAGCAGGTGGTGCATCAGCCGCGCAGCTCTTTCAGTTCGTCGGGGTCGACCGTGCCGTGCCGTTTGGCGATCTGCAGGACGAGGGCGAGCAGCAGCGCGGTGACGGTGGCGCCGACGACGATGTCGGTGAGGGTGAGTGCCTGCACGACCGGGTCCACGACCGGCCGGGAGCCGGGCGGGATGTCGGAGAAGACCGGGGCGGTGCCCCCGTCGCGGTAGCCGACGGCCAGCAGCAGGACGTACGTGGCGGACTGGCACACGGCCAGGCAGCCGATGGCGTGGATCAGGTTCCGGCTGGTGGCGAGACCGTAACAGCCCGTCAGGAAGACGTAGGCGGAGACCAGGTAGGGCAGGACGTGCAGCACGGCCATCTCAGCTCCCCTTGTCCTCTTCGATCTCGACGGCCTGGTCCAGGAAGCCGGCGAGGAGCACGACGACCGCGCTCGCCACCTCCATGCCGACGGCCGCGTTCAGCACCGGGACGGTGCCGCCGGAGGACAGCGTGTTGAAGGTGCCGTACGGCAGCAGCGTGTTGGCCAGGAAGGCGGTGCCGGCCAGCACGCCGGCCAGTCCGGTGACGAGGTAGCCGCTGACGCAGAGCGCGTCGGCGGCCGTGTACGCGCCGAGCGGGCGGACGCGTTCCAATGCGCCGTAGTCGGCGCCCAGGTACAGCAGGTGCAGCGCGGTCGCGGCGACGACGCCGCCCTGGAAGCCGCCGCCGGGGCTGAGCTGGCCGTGGGCGATGATGTAGACGCCGGTGACCAGGGCGACGGGCAGCACGAGCAGCGCGTAGCGGCGGACGGGCCGGACCACCTCGGCGGGTTCGGGCCGGTCGCGGTGCTCGTCGCGGGTCTGCCGCAGGAGCACCACGCAGCCGAGGACGGCGGCGAACAGGATGCTGATCTCGCCGAGGGTGTCGTAGGCGCGCTGGTCGAAGTTGACGGCGGCGATGGTGTTGGCGATGTGCCGGCTCAGGGAGGCGCGGACGGCGCGGTCGCCGTACGGGTGTCGTTGTCCGCCGAAGACGGGCAGGTCGAGGCAGGCGGCGACCAGCAGGGCGGCGATGCCCGCGCCGCCGACGGCGAGCACCCACAGCCGCAGCCGGCGGCTCACCGCGCGCCGTCCCCGGACCGGCCGCGCCGTCGGACCTTGCGCACCGCCAGCATGATCAGCAGCGGGGTGAGCGCGGAGCCCACCGCCAGCTGGGACAGCCCGACGTCCGGGGCCTGGAGCACCGTGAACAGCACGGCCAGGACGGCGCCGAGCACGGAGAGCACCAGGGCCTGCCGGGCCGGGTCGCGCACCGCAACGGCGGCGGTGGCGGCGCCGGCCACCAGGAGCAGGGCGACGACGATCACGGCATCGGCCATGCCGTACCTCCCTCGTGACCGCGACGCGGCCGGTCAGCCACCGCGCACCCCCCGGAACCCGCCGGCCAGGGCGGAGGAGGCGACCAGGTTCCCGCCGATCAGCAGAACGCCGATCACCAGCACCTTCACCATCGCCCGGCCGGGTCCTGCGGCCACGCACACGGCGACGACGGCCACCGCGCTCAGCGCGGCGGCGGTCCAGGTCAGGCCCCAGGCGCGCGGGGGGTCGTGCGCCAGTTCGTCGGCGAGCAGGCGGGCGAAGACGAGGGTGCCGATCGGGGCCAGCAGGGCCATCAGCAGGGCGAGGTCGACGTAGGCGGGGCGGGCGTAGCCCTGGGAGAGCAGGAGCAGGGCCGGGCAGAGGGCGGAGGTGATCAGGTTCTGGGCCATGGCCCGGCGGGGCAGCGGGCCGGTGCAGACGCCCCACAGGGAGGCCGCCCCGGCCACGGCCAGTTCGACGGTGGCGGCGAGGATCCATCCGTTCACCGCCAGGTCACCGCCCGTCGCCCGGCCCGGGCCAGCAGGGCCGCCACGGCGGCCGCGCTCGCGCCGACGACGCGTTCCAGGGTGTCGACGGAGGTGATGAACACCAGCCACAACAGGGCCAGTCCGGCCCACCAGGCGAGGAGTTCGGCCGCTGCGAGGAGGACGATGCGCGGGTCCGTGCGCCGGGGCATCCGCCACCTCCTCGGTCCGTTCCGCCCGCCCGCCTGTGGGGGCTTTGTCCGTTGTGCCGCTCGGGGCATCCAAGCACCGCCCGGCCCGCGAGGTGCGGCGGCACGCGGGCCCCGGGCCGGAGTGCCCCGGGAGCGTGAACGGAAACCGGCGGTGTGCTCCCGGTGCCCCGCCGGCGGCGGCATCCCCCGCCGTTCGGCGGGTAACCGCCCTTCGGAACGGGGGACGTTGACGACTGGAGGATCGAATGGCCCGCACCGCCCTGCACCTGCCCGCGGCCCTGCGCCGCCCGACCAAGCGGGGCCGGGCCGGGGAAGCCCGGCCGAAGCGCGTCCGGTTCGGGGAGTCCCGTCCGGCCGGGCGCGGCGTGACCGCGAAGGCCCGCGCGGGCCGGAAGCCGGCCGGGGAGGCCCGTCCGGGGCCCGGACGGCACGCCCTCCCCCTTCCCCTGCGGCTGCTGGCCATGCTGGTCGCCTTCGCGTTCATGGTGGCGTTCGCGGTCGTCCTGGCCCGGCTCACGCTGCAGCCGTCACCGGCGTCGGTGGCCCTGACCCACAGCAACCTGCACCCGGGCAGCTCCCTGCGGGCCTACGTCGACCACGGCCAGTTCCGGGACACGGTCAAGCAGATCGGCGGCAATCTGCTACTCGGCGTCCCGTTCGGGGTGCTGGTCCCGGTCCTGGCGCCCCGGGCCCGGGGCATCCTGCACGTGGTGGCGCTCACGGCCCTGGTGATGCTGATGGTGGAGCTGGTCCAGGGAGCGCTGATCACCGGGCGGGCCTTCGACATCGACGACGTCATCCTGAACACGACCGGCGCGCTGCTCGGCTGGCTGCTCCTCGGACGGCGGCTCGGGCGGGCGGTGCACGCGCGCGAGCCGCGGCCCGCCGACTGAGCGATCGTCAAGGAGTGGTCCGTACCAAGGTATTGACGCCCCGCTTATCTCACTCCTTAAATCAAGAGGCGTCATTCCCCCCACGCCGAACGGAGAGCCATGGCCTCCCCACGCCTGCTGCGCAGCTGCCTCTTCGCCGCCCTGTCCGCCGCGCTGGTCGGCTCCGTCGCCACCGGCCCGGCCCGGGCCCAGACCACCGCCCCCACGGCAGCCGCCGCCGTCAGCACCTTCTCCGACTCCTTCGACGGGCCCGCCGGCTCCGCCGTCGACTCCTCGAAGTGGACGCTGGAGACCGGCGACAACGTCAACAACCACGAGCGGCAGTACTACACGTCGGGCACCAGGAACGCGGCCCTCGACGGACAGGGCCACCTGGTGATCACGGCCCGCAAGGAGAACCCGGCCGGGTACCAGTGCTGGTACGGCAGCTGCCAGTACACCTCGGCCCGGTTGAACACGGCCGGCAAGTTCAACGCGCAGTACGGCCATGTCGAGGCCCGCATGAAGATCCCGCGCGGGCAGGGCATGTGGCCCGCGTTCTGGATGCTCGGCACGCCGGTCAACTGGCCGGACTCCGGGGAGATCGACGTGATGGAGAACGTCGGCTTCGAACCCTCCACGGTGCACGGCACGATCCACGGTCCCGGCTACTCCGGCTCGGGCGGCATAGGCGCCGGCTACTCGCTGCCGGGCGGCCAGGCCTTCGCGGACGCCTTCCACACCTTCGCCGTGGACTGGGCGCCCGACTCCCTCACCTGGTCGGTGGACGGCAACGTCTACCAGCGGCGCACCCCCGCCGACCTGGGCGGCCGGACGTGGGTCTTCAACAAGCCGTTCTTCCTGATCCTCAACCTGGCGGTCGGCGGCTACTGGCCGGGCGACCCGGACGGCTCCACCCCGCTGCCCGCCCAGCTCGTGGTCGACTCGGTGTCGGTGACGACGAGCAACAGCGCGACCGGCGTGCCGATCCGGGGGCTGGCGGGCAAGTGCGTGGACGTGGCCGGCGCCGATCCCGCCAACGGCACCCCGGTCCAGCTCTACGACTGCAACGGCACCGCCGCCCAGTCGTGGACCGTCGGCTCGGACGGCACCGTGCGCGCGCTCGGCAAGTGCCTGGACGTCACCGGCAACGGCACGGCGGACGGCTCGACCGCGCAGCTCTGGGACTGCACGGGCGGCCCGAACCAGAAGTGGGCCGTCTCGGCGGCGCACGACATCGTCAACCCGCAGGCGAACAAGTGCCTCGACGTGACCGGGAACAACCCGGCCAACGGCACCCGGCTGCAGATCTGGAGCTGCTCCGGCGGCGCCAACCAGAAGTGGACGGTCGGCTGAGCCACCGGCTCAGTGCAGCGTCCAGGTGTACTTGCCGCCTCCCACCCAGCGGACCGCGTCCGGGTCGTCCAGGTCGTGGATGGGGATGCCGTGGGAGGCGGCGGCCTCCAGGACGTCGGTGACGGTCCTGGCCTCGCCGATCACCTCGCCGTCGATCTCCATGATCCTGAACGGCGGTTCGCCGTGCCTGCCCGGGCACACCCCGTGGACCAGGACCCGCGGGTGGGCGATGTGGGGAACTCCTTGTTCGGTCATGCAATAGAGCCTAGGCCGTGTCCCCAAAGTCCCGCCTGCCCCGCCGGCGGACGACGGGACCTTGCGGACACGACCCAGAACGCCGCGTGGGCGTACGACTCGTCCGCGTCAGCCGTCCAGGAGACCGAGCACCGCCGCCTCCACCGCCCCCTGCGTGGCCGGCCGCCCGAAATCCCCGTGCTCCCCCGGCCGGGCGAGCGCCGGGGCGATCGTCACGTCCTGCTCGAACACCCGCGGATCCGTGCAGGAGGCCCGGCACACCGCCGGGGTGTCGCCCCGGTAGTGGCTGACCTCGCGGACGGCGCGCACGGTCTGCCGGCGCCGGGCGGCCTCGCCGTCGCGGGCGCCCCGGGCGGCCACGGCGACCACCACAGCCGCCAGCACCGTGGCGTGCCAGGTGCGGAAGTCCTTCGCGGTGACGTCGGTGCCGGAGAGCCGCCGCAGCGCCTCGTTCAGGTCGTCGCTGTGCAGGTCGTGCCAGCCGCCGCGGTCCCGGAAGGCGGGGAACCGGTCGCCCCGCGCCGGTGGCGCAGCAGGGCCACGGGCCAGTTGGCCGGCGTCGGTGAGCGGCTCGCCGTCGGTGTCCCGGTAGCGGAAGCCGCGGCCGCAGCGGACCCGGGTGAAGCCCGGCTGCTCGCAGGAGCTGGTGCGCACTCTCACGGCCGGCTCAGGGACGGCGCCAGTCGTCGCTGGTCAGGTGCGAGCCGGCCTGCGGCCCCATGCGCAGCATGCCGCCGTCCACGCTCCAGGAGGCGCCGGTGACGTAGGAGGCGTCGGGGCTCGCGAGGAAGGCGATGACGGCGGCGACCTCGCGGGCGTCGCCGGGCCGCCCGAGGGGCACGCCGGGGCGCCGCTCGGTGTGCGGGTCGACGTCCTCCTGACCGGTCATCGGGGTGGCGATCTCGCCGGGCGCCACCGCGTTCACGGTGATGCCGTGCTCGGCCAGCTCCAGGGCCATCACCTGGGTGAGCAGGCCGAGTCCGCCCTTGGCCGCGCAGTACGGCGCGGCGCCCACCCGGGGCTGGTGCTCGTGCACGGACGTCACGTTGACGATACGGCCGCCGCCGCCCTGCCGGATCATCTGCCGGGCCGCCCTCTGCCCGCACAGGAAGGGGCCGACGAGGTCCACGTCGAGCACCCGCCGCACGTCGTCGAGGGTGAGGTCGAGGTACGGCGTCATCGTGCCCGTCCCCGCGTTGTTGACCAGGACGTCCAGCCGGCCCAGCTCGGCGCACAGCTCGTCGACGGTGTCGGCGGCGCCGGGCAGCCGGGTGAGGTCCAGGTGGGCGACGGCGGCGCGGCGGCCCGCCGCGCGGACCTCCTCGGCGGTCTCCTGCGCGCCCTTCTCGTCGGTGTGCCAGGTGATGCCGACGTCCAGCCCCTGCTCGGCCAGCCGCACCGCGGTGGCACGGCCGATGCCGCTGTCGCCACCGGTGATCACGGCCGCTCGCTGCGTGTCCGGTTCGGGCATGACGGGCATGACACGGCTCCTCGGGTGGTCGCTCGGACGGGTCTCCGCAGTACCCGGGGGTGCGGACGGCAAACCGCGGTGGCCGGGCGGGTGCCTGCCGGGCGCGGGCGGATCGTGGGCGGGTTCCGCGCGCCGCCTGGGGGCGTGGGTGCCACTCTGGGGGGCATGGATCCTGTCGCCGCCCTGGACCGGATCGCCTTCCTGCTGGAGCGGTCGCTGGCGCCCACGTACCGGGTGAAGGCCTTCCGCACCGCGTCCCGGACGCTGGCCGCACTGCCGGAGGGCGAGGTGGGCGAGCGGGTGTCGGCCGGGACGCTGGAGTCGCTGAAGGGGGTCGGCCCGAAGACCGCGCAGGTGGTGCGGGAGGCCCTGGCCGGGGAGGTCCCCGGGTACCTGCGCAAGCTGGAGGAGGAGGCCGGCGCGCGCGAGACCACCGGCCCCGGCGCGCAACTGCGGGCCCTGCTGCGCGGCGACTGTCACACGCACTCGGACTGGTCGGACGGCGGCAGCCCGATCGAGGAGATGGGGCGCGCGGCGATCGGGCTCGGCCACGCGTGGACGGTCCTGACCGACCACTCCCCCCGGCTCACGGTGGCCCGCGGCCTGTCCCCCGAACGGCTGCGCGAGCAACTGGACGTGGTGGCCGCGCTGAACGCGAGCTGGGCGCCGTTCCGGCTGCTCACCGGGATCGAGTGCGACATCCTGGACGACGGCTCACTGGATCAGGAACCCGAACTGCTGGAGCGGCTGGACGTCGTGGTGGTGTCCGTGCACTCCAAGCTGCGGATGGACGCCCACTCGATGACCCGCCGGATGGTGGCCGCCGTCCGCAACCCGCACGCGGACGTCCTCGGCCACTGCACCGGCCGCCTGGTCACCGGCCGGGGGCGGCCCGAGTCGGAGTTCGACGCGGACGAGGTGTTCGCCGCCTGCGCCGAGTCGGGCACGGCCGTGGAGATCAACAGCCGTCCCGAGCGGCTCGACCCGCCGCGGCGGCTGCTGCGGGCGGCCGTGGCGGCCGGGGTGCTGTTCGCGGTCGACACCGACGCGCACGCCCCGGGCCAGCTCGACTGGCAGATCCTCGGCTGTGCCCGCGCCGAGGAGTGCGAGGTGCCCGCCGAGCGGGTGGTGACCGCCTGGTCCGCCGAGGAACTGCTGGCCTGGACCCGTCAGGGCCGGACGCCGGCACGCGTGGCGGCCCCCTGACGTGGTACCCGGCCCCGGAACGGGAGAAAGGACCCACAGGAATGGATCGCGCCGCCGTGTTCGACGTCGACGGAACCCTCGTCGACACCAATCATCTTCACGTCGTGACCTGGTGGGAGGCGTTCCGGCAGGCGGGCCACCGGGTGCCCATGCACGCCGTGCACCGGGCCGTGGGCCTCGGTTCCACCGATCTGATCGCCCATCTGCTGGGCGACGACCGCGACGAGGAGCAGGACGCCACGCTGAACGCCGCCCACAAGGCGCTGTACGGCCAGTACTTCGACCGTCTGCCCCCGCTGCCGGGGGCCGGGGAGCTGCTGCGCCGGCTGCACGGGGACGGCTGGCGGGTGGTGCTCGCCACCTCCGCGAGCGGCGCCGAGCTGGGCGCGCTGCGCCGGGCGCTCGACGCCGACGAGGCCATCGACGGCACCGCGAGCGCCGACGACGTGGAGCGGGGCAAGCCCGCGCCCGAGCCGGTGGAACACGCCCTGGAACTGGCCGGGGTGCCCGCCTCCCGGGCGGTGTTCGTCGGGGACACCGTGTGGGACATGCGGGCGGGCGGCAAGGCCGGGGTGCACTGCGTGGGCCTGCTGTGCGGCGGCATCCCGCGGGCCGACCTGGAGGAGGCCGGGGCGCGCTCGGTGTACGCCGACCCCGCCGACCTGCTGGACCGGCTGGCCGGGAGCCCGCTGGCCTGAGCACCACCGGGGGTGACCGAGGTCACGGGTCCGGCTGGAACACCCCGAGGTGGTTGCCCGTTGAATCAGCCGTGGGAGCGGACGGGACGGTGTCCCCGGGCCTCACCTATCGCCCACAGAGAAGATCGTACGGCTGAAGCCCTGTGGAGCCCCTCGCCGCGAGGCGACCGCCGTCCGCGTCCACCACCTGACCGCCCTGGTCGTGATTCCCCCGTCACGGCCGGGGCTTTCCGCTTTCCCGTGCCGCCGTGTGCGCGCGCCCCGCACGGGTACCCGGCGGGTCCCCCGAAGCCGCCGCGGGAAGGAGCCGAAGGTGAGCAGCGCAACGGGCAGCAGGGTCGTGGTCACGGGCGCCACCGGCAACGTCGGTACGAGTGTGGTGCGCCTGCTCTCGGAGGACCCCGGGATCAAGTCGGTGCGGGGCCTGGCGCGGCGCAGGCCGGAGTGGTCCCCGGACAAGGTGGAGTGGGGCTCGGTCGACCTGGCGTCCGAGACGGCGAACCTGGCCGAACGGTTCGAGGGCGCCGACGCCGTCGTCCATCTGGCCTGGGCCTTCCAGCCCACCCACGATCCGGTCGCCACCTGGCGGACCAACGTGCTGGGCAGCATGCGGGTGTTCGAGGCGGTCGCCGCGGCCCGGGTGCCGGTGCTGGTACACGCGTCCTCGGTGGGCGCCTACTCGCCCGGCCCCAAGGACCACGCGGTGGACGAGTCGTGGCCCGCGCACGGCTGGCCGGACGCCGCCTACTGCCGGGAGAAGGCGTACCTGGAACGCGTCCTGGACACCTTCGAGCGGGACCACCCCGAGGTACGGGTGGTGCGGATGCGCCCGGCGTTCCTGTTCAAGTGGGAGTCGGCGAGCGAGCAGCGGCGGATCTTCGGCGGCCGGTTCCTGCCGGGCCCGCTGGCCCGGCCCGAGATGCTGCCGTTCCTGCCGGACATCCCCGGACTGCGGGTGCAGGCGCTGCACACCGACGACGCCGCCGAGGCCTACCGGCTCGCGGTGCACTCGGAGACCGCCCGGGGCGCCTTCAACCTCGCCGCCGATCCCCCGGTCGACGCGGCCCTGCTGGGCGAAATGCTCGGCACCCGCCCGGTGCGGCTGCCGCGCACGGCGGCCCGTTCGGCGATCGCCGCGGCCTGGGGGCTGCGGCTGCTGCCCGCCTCCCCGCACCTGTTCGACGCGGTCCTGCGGCTGCCGCTGATGGACTGCGCACGGGCGCACACCGAACTCGGCTGGCGCCCGCGGCGCACGGCGGACGAGGTGGTGCGGGAGTTCCTGGAGGGCCTGCAGAAGGGCGGCGGAATGGAGACCGAGCCGATGCGTGGCCGCAAGGTCGGCTGAGCCGTCACCGAGCCTAGGAGGAAACCCATGACCGCACAGCGCGACCCGGAGAGCGGTCAGCCGGTGCGCCCGGTCCCCCGCGACCTGCCGGACCAGCAGGCACGCCCCGGCGGCGACCCGTGGGACGCGGCCTCGCGCCCCGGGTCCGAGAACGAACCGGCGCCGGCGGAGGACGACATGGAACCGGACGCCCCCGACACCGACGAGGCCGGCAGCGGCCCCCGGAACGCACCGCCCACCCAGACGGACCAGCAGACCCCGACGGACGAGCCGACCCCGGAGGAACCCACGGCCTGAGCTCGGAGGCGTTCAGCGCGGAGCGCGTTCCTCCAGTGCCGCGCGCCAGGCCGGGTGGCGGTCGGCCGCGGCCGGTTCGGCGCGGCGGCCGCCGCGGGTGAAGAAGTCGGCGAGGGGGAGGATGGCCGCGCCGACGGTGACCGCGTCGGGACCGAGCCTGCCGAGGTCGATGGCGACCTTGTCGGCCGGGTGGCGCAGGGCGTACGTGGAGGCGTGCCGGCGTACGGCGGGCAGGAAGCGGGTGCCGAGCTGGAGCCCGGCCCACCCGCCGATGAGGATCTTCTCCGGCTGGAACAGGTTGATCAGGTCGGACAGGCCGGCACCGAGGTACTCGGCGGTCTCCTCCAGGACGGCGAGCGCGACGGGGTCGGGGTCCCCGTCGCCGGCCGGGTAGGCGGCGGCGAGCATCGCGGTGAGCGCCGTCTCCTCGTCCACCCCCTCGGGCGGCCGTCCGCCCTCCTCGCGCCAGCGGGCGAGCAGCGACTCGGCGCCGGCGTAGGCCTCCAGGCAGCCCGGCGCCCCGCACCGGCAGCGGCGGCCCCGGACCCGTACCGTCAGGTGGCCCCACTCCACGGCGCGCCCGTGCTCCACGTCGGGGGTGACCAGGCAGGCGCCGACGCCGGAGCCGAAGAGCACGACCACCGCGTTGCGCGCGCCGCGCCCGGCGCCGAACCACATCTCGGCCTGGCCCAGGGTCTTGGCGCCGTTGTCGATGAAGTACCGCACGCTCTCCGGAAGGCGGGAGGAGGCGCGGAGCAGTTCCTCGAGCGGGACCGCGGTCCAGCCGATGGTCTGCCCGTGCACCACGGCCCCGCGGTCGGCGGTGTACTCGACGATGCCGGGGACGCCGACGCCGACGCCGAGCAGCCGCTCGGGCACGGCCGCCTCGGCCGCGAGCACCTCGGCGATGCCGTCGCGGATGTGGCCGACGATGACGTCGACGTCGTAGCCCTGCTGGGTCAGCGGGCGCTCGGTGCGGGCGAGTTCGGTCAGGCCGAGGTCGAACAGCTCGACCCGGACCCGGGTCTCGCCGACGTCGACGCCGATCATCTGCCCGCTGTGCGGGGCCACGCGCAGCAGGGTGCGGGGGCGGCCGCCGTCGGAGTCGACGCTGCCGGCCTCCTCCACGAGGCCGTCGGCGACGAGGTCCGCGACCACGTTGCTGACCGAGCCGGAGCTGAGTCCGGTGGCGGGGCCCAGCTCGAAGCGGCTGAGCGGGCCGTCGAAGTAGAGCCGCTGCAGCACGGCCGTGCGGTTGCCCCGCCTGAGGTCGCGTACCGTGCGCCCGTTCCGCCCCGCCATGTGGTTCCCTCCGAACCTTGTCCCGACCTGCAACATACCCTCCGGAACAGGCCGGACGCGACTTTCCGACAACCCTTATTTCATGTAATGAGCGAAGCGACGGACCCGACGACGGGCCAAGAACGGCCGGCGCGACTCTCCCGCTCCCCCACCGCACACCCCCCGTCCGCCCCCGACGTACAGGGTACGGAAGGCCCGGCGCCCGCCGGGTGCATTGCGGCGCCGTCGCCGTGGCCGTGTTCCCGGTCGGCGCGCTCAGCGGGCGGCACCGGAGCGGGCAGCGTCCTCGGGGAAATCCATTCGCCCACCTCCCCCTGGCTACCTAGGCTAGCCGCGAGCCTAGACCCCCTAGGTTCTTCATGGCATGGAGATCCGGAAGGACGCCCCGATGCGATCCCTCACCGAGCAGGACATCCGCGGCTCGTTCGTCAACTGCTCCAAGGGCGAGGCCAAGCGCCTCGCGGTGCCCCGGGACCTCGGCGAACGGCCGTGGGACGACCTCGACTTCCTCGGCTGGCGGGATCCCGGCGCGCCCGACCGCGGTTATCTGGTGGTGGAGCGCGAGGGCCGCCCCGTCGGTGTGGCGCTGCGCTTCCCGGCCTCGCGCCGCGGGTTCCTGCACCGGAGCATGTGCTCGGTGTGCCTGACGACGCATCCGGGCGGCGGGGTGTCGCTGATGACCGCGCGGAAGGCGGGCACGGCGGGCCGCGAGGGCAACTCCGTCGGGGTGTACATGTGCACCGACCTCCAGTGCCCGCTGTACGTGCGCGGCAGGAAGGTGCCGGAGTCCGGCACCCGGTTCGAGGAGAGCCTGACCCTCGACGAGCAGATCGCGCGGACGGCCCGCAACCTCTCCGCCTTCCTCGACAAGCTGTACGTCTGAGCCGGCGTGTCCGGGCCCGGACGTCCGTTCCGCCGGGCGGGGCGTGTCCTCCGGCCGAAAAGCACGGGCACCCCGCGGGGCGCTGGTGGCCGTGGGGCCGCGCGCCGGTACCGCGGTCACCGCTCCCCGCAGGCAGGCGTGCGCCCGGGTGAGTACCCCGCCGCCTTCGGCCCCGTCGACGGCCTCGATCGGCCCGGAGCTGATCCGCTCACCTCGGGCCCGATCGATGTGATCGGTTCAGGACCCTTTGCGGACAGATCCGGTCCGCGAATGAGCACGTTCGACCCGGGCGAGGATGGGGAACAGGCCAAGGGATGCTCGACGTACGGAAGTGGACCGCAGCACTGCGGCGCCTGATCCGGCGCCGCCGGGAACCGGTGGTCGTCCAGACACTGCGGTCGGCCACCGCGGCGACGATCGCCTACGTCATCGCGCTCCGGCTCAGTCCGGAACCGGCCCCGCTGACCTCACCGCTCACCGCTCTGCTGGTCGTCCAGGTCACCTTCTACGCCACCCTCACCAACGGCATCCGCCGGGTGAACTCGGTGGTGGCCGGCGTCCTGGTCGCCATCGCCTTCAGCCTCCTGGTGGGCCTGACCTGGTGGAGCCTCGCGCTGCTGATCGTGGCGTCGCTGGCCGTGGGGCACCTGGTGCGGGTCGACGAGTACGTGGCCGAGGTGGCGATCAGCGCGATGCTGGTGCTCGGCGTGACCACCGTCGGCTTCACCGCCTGGGCGCGGATCGTGGAGACGCTGATCGGCGCGGTGGTCGGGATGGCCTGCAACCTGCTGCTGCCACCACCGGTGTGGCTGGACCAGGCCGGGCAGTCGATCGAGGACCTGGCCCGCCGGATCCGGCAGTTGATGCTGCGCACGGGTGAGGAGGCGGCGGGCCGCATCCCGTGGGAGCTGGCCGCCGAGCGGCTGCACGAGGCGCGCCGGCTCGACCACGACATCGTCCAGGTGGACGCGGCGCTGCGGCAGGCCGAGGACAGCCTGCGCCTCAACCCACGGGTGAAGGAGGGCCTGCTGCACCGGGTGGTGCTGCGCACGGGTCTGGACACCCTGGAGATCTGCACCGTCGTGCTGCGGGTCCTCGCCCGCACCTTCACGGACCTGGCGAAGGCGCGGGGCTCCGAGGAGCTGTTCCCGCCCCGGGTCGGGGCCCTGGTGGAGCAGCTCCTCTCGGAGATCGCCGACGCGGTCGTCAGCTTCGCGGTGCTGGTGACCACCCATCTGAGCGAGAACGCCGAGTCGGCGGAGGCGCGGCTGACCGCCGAGCTGCACAGCGCGGCCGGCACCCGTGACCGGCTCGCCGAGCTGCTGCGGGAGGAGGTGCGCGCGGACTGGGCGAACTGGCAGCTGCTGGGCGCCGTGCTGACCGAGGCGAACCGGATGCTCGACGAGCTCGACACCGAGCACCGCACCCGCCGCCTCTTCGAGGAGCTGGACCGGGTGTCCCGGGAGCAGCGGGCGAAGCTGCCGCGGATGACCCGGGTGCGCGAGCGCCTCGGCGTCCAGGACCAGCTGTGGCGGAACCGCACGGGGGTCGGCGAGCGTTCTCCGTGAGGGAGCGCCGGGTGGGGCCGGCGCGCGATGCGAGGGGGCGGGCCGATGGCCGGATCCGGGGTACGGATCGACGGGAACACACTGCGGCTTCCGGGTGGGGTGGCGGTGCGGTTCATCCGCACGCTGCGGCTGCCCGAGACGGGCACACACCCGCTGCCGCCGGGGCTGGGCGAGTTCCCGGTCCGGCGGGTGGCCGACCATGCCGACCGGGTGCCGGAGGAGTGGCGGGCGCGCGGTGGTGTGATGCTCCCGGTGTATCTGCGGGAGGCCATGTGGCTGAGTTTCGCCGGCACGGTGGAGCCGGCCGCCCTCCAGGTGGGCGTGGGCAAGGTGTGCGCCGTCTCCGGCGAGCCGTGGCGCGGCCGGCCGGCCCGCGACCCGCAGAACTACGTCGTGCTGCCCCGCCAGCCCTGGCTCGACGGCATCAACTCCGGCAAGGGCACGGTCCGCCAGTTCGTCGCCGTGCCGCTGGGCCTCGGGGCGACCGTGGAGGGCCAGGTGACCGGCGAGGAGGTGTGGGGCGGCGTGCAGCTGCAGTCGTTCCCGCTGCGGCCGGACGTCCTGGCCGACTGGCGGCGCCGGGAGCGCGAGCGGGAGCGGTCGATGCCGGCGCCGGGCGGGTACGGGGGACCGCTGCCGGTGGCCGGTTTCGGGGCGCCCGCGCCGATGGCGGCGCCCGCCCCGGGCGGTCCCCCGCCGGCCCCCGCGGCGGC
>NZ_JARAUO010000059.1:0-41135 GCF_033792105.1 Streptomyces sp. WI03-4A | reverse complement strand
TGGCTACGGCTGCTGAGCCGCACACCCGCACCCGCGCCCCGCGCCTCGGGCCGCGCCCGCGCCCCGCGCTGAGCCGTACGCCCGGACCCGCGCCCCGGGCCCGCGCCCCGCACCTGAGCCCCGAGCAGGTGTGCGCGCCCCGCACCTGAGGTGCGCCCCGGGCCTCGGGCCGCGCCCGCGCCTCGCGCTGAGCCGCACGCCCGCACCGGCGCCCCGGGCCTCGGGCCGCGCCCGCGCCCCGCGCTGAGTCGCACACCCGCACCCGCGCACAGGGCCTCGGACCCGCGCCCCCCGCTGAGCCGCACTGGCGTCCCACGCTGAGCCGCACACTCGCACCGGCGTCACCCTCACCCCAGAGGCTCACCCCCGGAGCCGCCGGCAGGCCCCCGCATCAGGAGCCCGGCCACCCACTTCCTCACCCCTTCTGGCATGGCCCGGTCAAATCTGTCACGCTTTCGGCAGTCCGTGCCCCGACCCCAGGGGTGCGGCGCACCTCTCCGCACAGCGAGCGCGCAACCCCACCAGCGGCCGCCCCGGCGCACCCCGGCCGGCCCTGCGGCCATCCGAGCAGGCCGGAACCCCGGCCGTCGCAAAGGAGCAGTGTGTGAGACCGACCCCCCACAAGGCCCTCGGCGCAGGCGTGCTCACCGCCGCCGCGCTGATCGCCCTCTCCCTCCCCGTCACCCCCGCCGCCGCCCGGCCGGCCGGAACCCCGGTGGCCGCCGACTGCACCCCGGCGCAGGTGGTCACCAACGGCGGCTTCGAAAGCGGCACTTCGCCGTGGACGCAGTCCTCGTCCGGCCTCATCACCAGCCGCAGCGGCCAGACCGCCCACGGCGGTTCGTCGTACGCCTGGCTGAACGGCGTCGGCAGCACCCGGACCGACGCCCTCACCCAGAGCGTCACGATCCCCGGCGGCTGCGCCACCGCCACCCTCAGCTTCTGGCTCCACATCGACACCGACGAGACCACCTCGTCCACCGCGTACGACAAGCTGACGGCGAAGATCGGCAGCACCACGCTGGCGACCTACTCGAACCTGGACCACGCCACCGGCTACATGCGCAAGTCGTTCGACGTGTCGTCCTTCGCCGGGCAGACCGTCAACATCGCCTTCACCGGCACCGAGGACTCCAGCCTCCAGAGCAGCTTCGTCCTGGACGACATCGCCCTGGACACCTCCGGCGGCACCACCCCGCCCCCGGCGGACACGGTCCGCACCCCGGCCGCGCCCGCCTACACCGTCAGCCTCAGCAGCGACACCGGCGGCACCGTATGGAACGGGCACGAGAGCGCCACGTTCACCAACGCCTCCGCCACCGCCCTCACCGAGGTGTACCTGCGGCTGTGGGACAACTACCACGGCACCTGCTCGGCGATGCCCATCACGGTCACCAACGTCACCGGCGGCACGGCGGGCGCCCTCTCGGTGAACTGCACCGCGCTGAAGATCACCCTGCCCTCGCCGCTGAACCAGGGCCAGAGCGCCACCATCGGCTTCGACCTCGGCATCACCGTCCCCAGCGGTGCCGACCGGTTCGGCCACGACGGAGCGTTCAGCTTCATCGGCAACGCCCTGCCCGTCCTCGCGGTGCGCGACGGCTCGGGCTGGCACCTGGACCCGTACACCAACAACGGCGAATCCTTCTACTCCCTGGCCGCCGACTTCAAGGTGACCCTCGACCACCCCAGCGGCCTGCTGGTCCCCGCCACCGGCACCTCCACCGACACCCCCGGCTCCAGCGGCCGCACCGTCACCACCGCGACCGCCACCAAGGTCCGTGACTTCGCCTGGGCCGCCGGGCCCTTCAGCAAGATCTCCGGGACCTCCTCCGCCGGCGTGCCGGTGAACATCTACTCCGTCTCGGGCATCAGCTCCTCCAGTGCCCAGTCCATGCTCAGCACCGCCAAGTCCGCCGTGGACGCCCACGCGGCCCGCTTCGGCGCTTACCCGTACGGCGAACTGGACGCGGTGATCGACAACAACTACTGGTTCGGCGGCATGGAGTACCCCGGGTTCGTCCTCGACCTGGTCAGCACCACGGCACTCACCCACGAGATCGGCCACCAGTGGTGGTACGGCATCGTCGGTGACGACGAGTACAACAGCCCGTGGCTGGACGAGGCGTTCACCGACTACTCGACCGACCTCGCCCTCGGCAAGACCGGCACCGGCTGCTGGAGCAGCGTCTCCTGGGCCTCCAGCGCCGAGAAGATCACCAACTCCATGGCCTACTGGGACGCGCACTCCTCCCGGTACTCCACCGTCGTCTACGGCTACGGCAAGTGCGCCCTGCACGACCTGCGCAGGGTCCTCGGCGACACCGCCATGGCCAAGCTGCTCAAGGACTACGCGACCGCGCACTGGTACGGCGTCTCGACCACGGCCGAGTTCAAGGCGGCCGCCCAGGCCGCCACGAGCACCGACCTGACCTCCTTCTGGACCCAGCACCGCATCGACGGCTGACCGTCGAACCGGTGGTCGTGGGCGGTGCCCTTCCCGGCACCGCCCACGGCCACGCGCGCCCGGCCCCCGTGCCACTCACATGGCGTAATTGCAGCTCAGGATGGCTTCGTTGGGCGGTATCCGGAGTGCGGCACGCTCAGAGCGCGGGTCAGATGGAACCTGTGCGAAGCCCTATAGCCTTTCACCGCAGCCGCTCCCGCCGGGCTCTCACCGGCGCGCTGACCGGCCTCCTGATCCTCCTGCCGATCCTCTCCGCCCCGCCGTCCGCGGCCGGCTCCCTGCCCGAACGGGGCAGCGCCTACATGGGTATGGGAGTGCCGGCCCACGACGGCTCCGACGCCACCGACGACGAGACCCCGACCGACTCCCGGACCACCCAGACCGAAGGCGTGGACGTCTCCAGCTACCAGGGGGACGTCGCCTGGCAGACGCTGTGGGGGAGCGGCGTCCAGTGGGCGTACACGAAGGCGAGCGAGGGGACGTACTACACGAACCCCTACTTCGGCTCGCAGTACTCCCGTTCCTACGACGTCGGCATGATCCGCGGCGCGTACCACTTCGCGACCCCCGACACCTCGGGCGGCGCCGCCCAGGCCGACTACTTCGTCGACCACGGCGGCGGCTGGTCCAAGGACGGCAAGACCCTGCCCGGCGCGCTCGACATGGAGTGGAACCCCTACGGCGACGACTGCTACGGCAAGTCCGCGAGCGGGATGGTCACCTGGGTCCGCGACTTCCTCGACCGCTACAAGTCCCGCACCGGCCGGAACGCCGTCATCTACACCGCCACCAGCTGGTGGAGCCAGTGCACGGGCGACTACGCGGGCTTCGCCGCGACCAACCCGCTCTGGATCGCCCGGTACGCCTCCACGGCGGGCACGCTACCGGCGGGCTGGTCGGTGTACACCATGTGGCAGTACACCTCCTCCGGACCCACCGTCGGCGACCACGACAGGTTCAACGGCGCAGCGGACCGCGTCAAGAGCCTCGCCATCGGCTGACGGACGCGCGGCGGTGACGAGGTGACGGCTGAGGCGAGCGGTGCGCCGCTGGAGGAGTTCCTCGCCGATCCCGCGAGCTGCACCATGGACCTGTCCACGGCCGTGGCGGCCGACGCGTTGCAGCGGGAGGCCGACCCGCACGTGGGGCTGCGCACCCTGCTCTCCGCCCGCGGCCGCCGGGTGCGGAGAGCAGGGTGCGGCCCGGCGACCGGGTGCTGCTGTACACCGACGGCGTCACCGAGGCCCGTACGGCGTACGGACAGCTCGTCGGCCTCGAACGGTTCGCCGACTACGTCATCCGGGCGAGCGCCGGCGGCGAGCTCGCGCCCGAGACACTCAGACGCCTGATCCACTCACTGCTGGACTCGCAGGACAGCGGGCTCCGGGACGACGCGACGATCCTGCTGTCCGAATGGCAGCCGGTGCGCTGAACCGGCCGGTCCGGTGTGTCCTCAGCGTCCCGGGCCGCGACGGAACCAGCCGCGCCGGGGCGGCGCGGCGGGCGGCGCGGTGGGAGCGGGACCGGGGTGCGGCGGCTGTGCCGGGCCGCCGAACGGGGGCAGTTGGCGGAAGCGTTCGTCGAAGGTGACCGTCGGTGTGATGCGGTGCAGCGCGGCCCGCACCCGGGTGAGCGGGTGGTCGGGGAACTGCGCGTCCCACTGCTCGTCGTCGGCCACGTGACTCGGCAGCCCGCCGAACTGGCCGCCGTCGGCGTACGGATGCGGCCGGAAGTAGTTCTCCGGCCCCACCCGGTCCGCCACCAGGGCCTCGCGCAGCCCCGTCATCGGCCCCTCCGCGGCCTGCACCTTCAGCACCGTGCTGCACCCCGCCTTGGGCACCGTCCACGAACCGATGAACGCCTGGCCGTGCGGCCGGCCGGGCAGCGGCACCTTGAGAAGCTGACGGAGGCCCGGGACGCCGTGCAGCGTGCCGGGCATCGCCTCGATGAGGTTGCCGCCGTGACTGCCCACACCGGCCGCGAGCATGCTCCGCAGACGCTCGAACTCGTGCAGCGGGGCGGGCAGATCGGGGACGAGGGGGAAGAAATGGACCGAGAGCACGAGTCCCGCCTCGTCCGTCCACACGCCGGGCTCGCGCTCGATGAAGCCGGACAGATCCAGGCCGGTGATCGGAGTCATGGCGATCATCATGCCGCGCGGGCACGACGGCCGGGCGGCGGGGTCACCGTCCCCGGCCGCCGGTCCCCGTCTTCGGCCACCGGCCGCGGCGGCCCGTCCGGCGGCGGGCGCGCGCGGTACGGTCGGGCGCATGGCAGAACCGCGGCTGATGCTCCGGGCCGGGGCGGTCGCCGTCTTCCAGCACAGCCCGGGACTCGACCGGTTCACCGCCCTGACGGCGGGCGTGGCCATCGGCTGCGGGATGACGGCCTTCGGCGCCACCCAGGCGGTGAGCCTGCGCCTGCTGTACGCCCGCGAGGTCCGTCGCCGCACCGCCCCCGCGGCCCCACCGGCCGCCGCCCGGGCGACGACCCCGGTCCCGTAGCCGCCGTGCTCGGCTCGTCCTGGCTCGGCATCGGCACCGGCCTGCTGCTGCGCCCCGGCTTCTGGGCGGACTTCGTGCCCTGGCGCACCGGCCGGGTGGACGCCCAGGCCCTCGGCGTCTGGGCCCTCGCCCTCGGGGCCGGGGTGCTGGGCTCGCTCGCCGAGGACGACCTCGGCCGCACCCGCGCCGCCCTGCTGTCCCTGCCCGGCACCGCCCTCGCCATGACGCCCGTCCTGGGCGTCCGCGCCTCCCACGTCGACTGGGCCTCCGGACCGGCCCTCGGCCTGGTCGCCATGGTGGCCGGCCTGCTGGTCGCCGGGACGAGCGGCCACCTGCTGCTCAGGGGCATCACGGGAGCCGGGGCCGGTGCCGGTGCCGGTGCCGGTGCCGGTGCCGGTGGTGCGGCGCGGAGCACCGGCTGAGCGTCGCGGGCCGGTGCGTCGGGCGGCGGGCCGGGAACTAGGCTCGGGGCGTGGCCCATGTGGAGATCGTCCAGCTGCTGGTCTCGCCGGTGCACCGGCTCGCGGGCCGGCCCGGTGACGGCGTACCCGAGCTGCCGCGCGAGGAACTGGTGCCGGCGGCCGAGGTCCGCGCGGGCCTCGGCATCGTCGGGGACCGGTACTTCAACCGTCCCGCGCACCGCAACGCCTCGATCACCCTCATGGCCGCCGAGCGCCTGCCACGGCCCGCGGCCGGCGAGGCCGGCCTGTTGCGCACACGGCGCAACGTGCTGCTGCGCGGCGTGGACATCGACGCCTTCGTCGGCTCCACGGTCTTCCTCGACTGCGGCACGGGACCTGTGACGTTGGAGGTCCGCACCGCGGCCAGGCCCTGCGCGTGGATGGACGCGACGCTGGGGCCCGGTGCCCAGCGGGCGCTGCGCGGCGGCGGGGGAGTCCGCTGCCGCCCCCTGACCGACGGAACCCTCACCGTGGGCCCCGCGGAGTTCGGGGTGGTCTGACCCCGGCCGCGCCGCGCGGGCCGGCCGCCCCTGGGCCGGCGCCTCCCTTCAGGGGGCCGAGGCCACCAGGCGGTCGGCCAGGCGGTGGGCCTGGGCGAGCAGGGTGCCGTAGGTGGCGACCTCGTCGGGGTCGTCCGTCGTGGAGCGGGCGAGGTCCCGGCGCAGCTCCTGGAGCGTGCCGCGCAGCTTCGCCACCGCCTCGCGCAGCTCGTCGTCCCGGGCGTGGTCGAACCGGCTGCGGCTGTACAGGTGCAGTGCCCGGGCGGTCTGGTTCAGGAACCGGGCGTAGCGGCGGGAGAGTTCCGGGTGCGGGCGGTGCTCGGCCCGCTCCTCGGCGGTCGCCTCGAGCACCGTACGGGTCACGCCGGTGGTGTGGACGGAGGCGTAGTCGAGGACCAGGACGGCGTCGTCGTACCCCTTGCCGGCCGACGCGGCACGCCTGCGGTGCCGCAGGTTGACCCTGAGGCTCTCCCGGCTCCGCTCCAGCGAGGCGTACGCCTGCTCGACCAGGCGGCGCAGGCGCAGGGCGCGCTCGTGCCAGCTGCCCGCCTCCTCCGCGTCCCACCGGCTCTCGGCCAGCCCGTCGGCCACGGCCCGCAGGATGTCGTGGGCCTCGTCCGTCGCGTCCCGGAGCACGGCCTGGGTGTCGCGCAGGTACACCGGCGGCCGGATCAGCGCGTTCACGGCGATGCCCACCACGGCACCGAACAGGCCCTCGCCGAGCCGGGCCGCCGACGTGGACAGCGCCACGGGACCGTTGGTCAGGACGAACAGCGCGCCGGTGGCCGCGTAGATGCCCTGGCTGCCCAGGCGCCGCCAGTGGCCCAGCAGCATCACGACGGGCATGACCAGGGCCATCGCGGCCATCGTGTCGCGCAGCAGCAGCCCCACCGCGGTGGCCACGACCGTCCCGACGGCGATCGCCGCCAGCTGCTGCAGACCGCGCGCGATCGACCGGTACACCGTCGACTCCACCAGGACCACCGCCACCCACGGCGCGACGAACGCCACGGGCGCGTGCAGCCACCAGCCCGAGACCGCCCAGGCCACCCACGCGGCCAGCGCCGCCTTGAGGGCCTGCACGGCCAGATCGCGCTCACGGCCCGGTTCCGCCCAGGCCCGTCGCAGGGCCGTCACCACGGCCGTCCCGTCACGCCGCAGCGTCCGCCGGTTCACTGTCATCCCACGCACGAAACTCCGGGTGCCACCCGTGCCCCCGTCCATGCCACCCCGCCGCCTCGCGCGCGGCGCCGGGCACCGCCTCCACCTGCGCGGTCACACCCGGGACCGGCGGCCGGCCTCGCCGCGCCGGGCTCAGGGAGGCAGCGCCCGCAGCGCGCGCAGGACCGCCCAGACGACCGAGATGAACGGCACCGCCACGACCGCCCCGATCACCCCCGCGACGATGCTGCCCGCGATGACGGACACCGCGACGACGAGCGGGTGCAGCCGGACCGCCCAGCTCATCACCAGGGGGTGCAGCACATGCCCCTCGATCTGGCCGATGACGACGATGAGCACCAGCACGGCCAGGGCCGTGAGCGGCCCGCGCCCGGCCAGGGCGACGATCGTGGCCACCCCGAGCGCCACCGGCGAGCCCACCAGGGGCACGAACGCGGCGAAGAACTCCAGCAGCGCCAGCGGCAGCGCGAGCGGCACCCGCAGCACGAGCAGCGCGATGCCGACCAGAACGGCGTTGGTGGCCGCCACGATGATGATGCCGCGGGTGTACCCGGCGAACGTGCTCCACGCCGCCCGCCCGGCGGTGTCCCAGGCCGGCCGGGCCCGGCTCGGGACGAGCTGATCCCGTGTCCAGCCCCACATGCGCTCGCCGGAGTGGATGAAGAAGACGGACGTGAACAGCGCGAGCGCGGCGCCCGTGACCACTTCGACGACCCGGCCGAGCTGCGAGACCACGCTGCTGAGCAGGTCGGCGCGGTGGGCCGCGATGTAGTCCGTGACCTGGCGCTCCAGCGCGTTGAGGCGGTCCGTGCTGAGCCGGAAGGGCGGGCGTTGCAGCCACAGCTCGATCCGGTGGAACCCGCCCCGGAACTCGTGTGCGAGCGTGCCCGACTGGCCCGCCACCGCGTTGCCCACCAGCGCGAGCAGGCCCATCAGGAGCAGCAGGCTGCCCACCAGCGCGACGGCCACGCACAGCGGTCGGGGCAGCACCCGGTTCAGGAGGTCGGCGAGCGGGCGCAGGACCGAGGTGACGACGAGGGCCAGGAACACGGCGACGGCGACGAGCTGGAAGCGGCCGAGGATGGTGAAGACGCCGTAGACGACGATGCCGACGAGGACGAGCCGCCAGGCGTAGGCGGCGGCCAGCCGCAGCCACGGCACCACCCGCCCGCCGGCCGGGCCGTCCGGCTCGGAGCGCACGCCCGCCGGCAGCCGTACGCTGTACGCCGGCCGGCTGCCCAGCACCGTGCCGCCCACCCGTTGCCGCGCACCCGCCCGCCGTCCCGCACCGCCCACCGCGCCTCCCGCTGCGTTCCGCGTCCGGACCCTCACCGACCGTCACGCCTGCCGAGAACGGTACGGGCAACCGGGCGGAGGCTGCCGTCCAACGCGCGGTCGCAGGACCTTCACAACCCGCCGGCGTTGGAGGCTCCGGGGCAGGGGCACTCGGGCGGCGTCGCCGGCCGGGAGGAGGCCCCCGTGGTCACCGTCGCCCTTCTGCTGCTCCCCGTGCTCAGCGTGCTGCTCTACGGCCTGGACCAGGTCGAGGACCGCTGGGTCACCCGGGCGGCCCCGTCCGCCCGCCACGCCCGGCGCAGGTCCCTCTTCAGGCGGCCCTGGACACGCCCGCACCGGCGATAGGAGCGTCCGGCGCCCACGACGGGAGAGCGGCCGGCACAAGGAGCGGCCGGGAGCGCGGCTCCGCCCGGCCTCAGCCCGTGCCGCCGCCCCGCCTCAGCCCGTGCCGGCGCCGTCGTCCTCGGCGCGCCCCACCGGCAGCAGGTCCCGGATGTCGGCGGGCAGCGTCCCGGCCATCCGCTCGGTCAGCTCGGGCGCCAGGGCGGCGTCCAGCACCTCCAGCACCGCGGCGGCCTCCCGCAGGGCGGTGTCCTCGTCGGTCCCGGCCCGGTCGGCGATCCGCCCCGCGAACACCGCGAGCCCGAACGCCTCTCCCGCGGTGCCCGAGTCGGGGGCGGCCGAGGCGTCCGCCGCCTCGCGCATCGGGGCCGCCAGGTCCGGCGGCAGCTGAGCGGCCACGTGACGGGCGAGCCCGGACGGCAGCCGCTCCGACAGCGTGCTCACCACCGCGCGCGCGGCCCGCTCGGCCGCCCCGCGGTCGGGCAGCGCGGCGAGCGCCTGGACCTTTCCGATCATCTCGTCGTGATGCATGAGGGGGCTTCCTTCCTCACGATGCCGCGCCCCCACGGTCGAAGGGGCCGACGGGGTCGCCCGCGTCTCACGGGTCCCCGCCCCGGGCCGTGGGCGCCCGGCGGCTCACTGCTC
Organism: Streptomyces sp. WI03-4A; assembly: GCF_033792105.1. Taxonomy (NCBI): domain Bacteria; kingdom Bacillati; phylum Actinomycetota; class Actinomycetes; order Kitasatosporales; family Streptomycetaceae; genus Streptomyces; species Streptomyces sp. WI03-4A. The sequence goes on along the minus strand of NZ_JARAUO010000059.1, from coordinate 31,738 downwards.
GGCCGACTGCTGGGTCCAGGTCCACGCGTACTGGAGCCAGTCCGCCACCGAAACCGCGCCGAGACCCCCGCACACCATGCGGGTCAGACGCGGGGACGCGGTGTACGAGCACACCAGCGCCGTCGCCGCCCAGGCCGAGGTGCAGAAGGGGCAGGACAGCAGGTCGCCCACCGCCCGCCGCACGCCCGTGCCGCGCGGTTCGTCGAGGACCTCGTTCGCCTCGCCCTGACCGGTCCGGCGGGTGAACGGCGCGCGCACGAAACTCGTCACCTTGTCCCTGGTCAGCAGCCTGGACGTCTTGTACGCCGCCACCCCCAGGAGGACCACGTCCCAGGGTGGGAGCCGCTCCGGCAGCCGGACCCCCCGGGACCTGGCCACCAGGGTGTAGGCGCCGACGCCCGTCGCGAGCACGGAGGCGAGGGCCGCGTACCCCGCGAGGGGCACCTCGTCCTGGTCGTCGTACTGGCCGGCGTCCGTCGTCATCGAGCCTCCCGGGTGCGCGGCCCGCCCTCCGGCGGGCGCGCCCCGAGTTCCCCGGCGGTCCACGGCCACACGCGGCCCGGCAGCCGTGACGTGGGCCAAGCCACATATGACGAAGTTCCCAGCCCCCTCCGATCGTGCCCGGCCGCGGGCTACCGTGACGACGAGCCCCTGTTCCCCTCACGCAGTTCGGACGGCCCGCTAGTGCTCACAGACCTGTCCCCCCTGATCGCCGCTACGGCCCGCTGGCTGACCGGCGCCTACCCGCCCTGCGGCGGCGCGCTGGCCTCCGCCCTGTGCGAGGCGCAGGCGCGGCAGGCCGTGACGGTCGCCGCGTGGCTGCGCTACCCGACCGAGATCGACGCCGGGCTCGTCACCCTGGCCGGGCCCGGCGGCGCGGCCCGCCTGGACTGGGTCACCGGCGCCGACGCGGCCGGCGAGGACGCGCCGGCGGACTGGGCGTGGCGCACCTGGGTCGACGAGGTCGTCGCGAGCTGGGCCGCCGGCCTGCTCACCGACCCGGAACTGGCCGGCACCGCCGTCGGCGCGCTGGCCGGGGGAGAGCACACCGCGGGCCCGGCGGCCGAGTTCCGCCGTCTGCTCGACCCCGACGACGGCGACCGCCGCGCCGCCGCGCTGCTCAGGCACCCGGACCTGCTCGCACCCGTGGCCGACCTCCACCGCGACCAGCTCCTGGAGCGTCTCCGGACGGGACCGGCCCTCGCCGCCTGACGGCGTCGCCCGACGGCTCGGGACCCGGTCGCCCCCGCTCGCACGCGCGTCCTCGCGCCTCGACGCGCTTCATCACGCCTCCTCCCGCCGCGTTGCGCTCCATCGCGCCTCCCCGCGCGCCGGCTCACGCCCCGGGCAGCCGCACTCCGGCGGGAGCCGCCCCCTGCCGGGGTAAGCCTCGCCGCATGACCTTCAAGAACCCCGTCCACCGCGGCGGCCCCCGCCGCGGCCGGTTCGAGCAGCTCGCCGAGTACGCCTCCAACCTCACCAGCTCCCCGGCCTTCTTCCTGTTCTGCCTGCTCCTCGTCGCCTTCTTCGCCGCCGCCCACGCGGCCCACCTGGACATCGAACTGCTGCTCCTGGCGGGCGAGTCCATGACAGCGGTCACCCTGCTGCTGCTCGCGCTGCTCAAGAACGCGGAAGTGCGGGCCGAGCACGCCATCCAGCGCAAGCTCGACGCGATCGCGGGTGCCCTGCTGGAGGCCCACAAGGACGAGCGGGGGCGGCCCTTCGAGGACCTGCGGAACGCGATCCGGATGGAGGAGGAGACCTGACGGCGGACCAGGAAACGCCGCACGGGTTCTTCCCGGTATGCCGGGAAGGGGCCAACATGCCATGGCATGAACATTTTGCTCGTCGCCAGCGCGTTCAACAGCCTCTCCCAACGCGTGTACGTCGAACTCACGGACGAGGGTCACCGGGTGGACGTCGTCCTCGCCACGCACGGCCCCGAACCCGTCCGTGCGGCCGTCCGGGAGACGGGCCCGGACCTGATCGTCGCGCCCATGCTGAAGACGGCCCTGCCCGAGGACGTCTGGCGGGAGCACACCTGCCTCGTCGTACATCCCGGGCCGCCCGGCGACCGCGGCCCGTCGTCGCTGGACTGGGCGATCGCGGGGGAGGCGGCGCACTGGGGCGTGACGGTGCTCCAGGCCGAGGCCGCCATGGACGCCGGCGACATCTGGGCCGCGGAACCGTTCCCGGTGACCGCAGTCGGCAAGAGCGACCTCTACCGCAACGAGGCCTCGGACGCCGCGATGTCCGCCGTCCTGCTGGCCGTACGCCGGTACGCCGACGCCTCGTACAAGCCCCGCCCCCAGACCGGCGACGCGGGCGACGGCCCGGACATCGTGTGGCGCGACTTCTTCCGCCAGGACCGGCGCCGCGTCGACTGGCACCACGACAGCACCGGGACCGTGCTGCGCAAGCTCCGCGGCGCCGACTCGCAGCCCGGCGTCCTCGACGAGGTCCTCGGCCACGAGGTCTTCCTGCACGGCGGCCACCCGGAGGACGAACTGCGCGGCCGTCCCGGCGAACTGCTCGCGACCCGGGCGGGCGCCGTCTGCCGGGCCACCCGCGACGGCGCCGTGTGGATCCCCGAGCTGCGCCCCCGCAAGAGATCCGGCGACCCCGCGCCGTTCCGCCGCCCCGCCGCCTCCGTGCTCGCCGCCCTCGGCGTCCCGCTGCCCGAGGCCCCCGCCCCCTTCGAGCTGCCCGCCGACCGGCGCACCTGGTCCGACGTCCGCTACCGCAGACGCGGCGACGTCGGCTTCCTGACCTTCTCCTTCCCGGGCGGCGCCATGAGCACCGACCAGTGCCGCCGGCTCCTCGCCGCCTACGAGCACGCGCTCGCCGACCCCACCTGGGTCCTCGTGCTCGGCCCGGAACGCGACTTCTTCTCCAACGGCATCCACCTGAACGTCATCGAGGCGGCCGCCGACCCGGCCGAGGAGTCCTGGGCCAACATCAACGCCATGGACGACCTGGCCGAGGCCGTGCTGCGCACCACCGACCGGCTCGTGGTGGCCGCGCTCGGCGGCAACGCGGCCGCCGGCGGCGCCATGCTCGCCCTCGCCGCCGACCAGGTCTGGTGCCGCGCCGGGGCCGTCCTCAACCCGCACTACCGGCGGATGGGCCTGTACGGCTCCGAGTTCTGGACGTACACGCTGCCGCGCCGCGTCGGCGCCGCCACCGCGCACCGGCTGACCACCGAGGCGCTGCCGCTCAGCGCCGCGTCGGCCGCCCGGGCCGGGCTGGTCGACCGGATCGTGCGCACCGCGCCGGGCGAGTTCGCCGCCGAGACCGAACGGCTGGCCGCCGAGCTGGCCGCCGCCCCGGACCTCGCCCAGCGGATCGCCGCCAAGGCCGCGGCCCGCCGCGCCGACGAGGAGGTACGCCCGCTCGCGGAGTACCGGCGCGAGGAACTCGCCCGGATGCACGCGATCTTCTTCGACCCCGAAGCCCCCTACCACGCCCTGCGGTCGGCGTTCGTCCGCAAGCAGCCGGCCGCCTCCACCCGCCCGCTGGCACCGCTCGACGGAGCCGCCCGGTGAGCCCCGCGGCCGGCCGGCTGCTGGTGGCGGGCGTCGGCAACATCTTCCTCGGCGACGACGCGTTCGGGCCCGAGGTCGTCCGCGCCCTCGACCGGCGCCCGCTGCCCCCGGAGGCGACGGTGCGGGACTTCGGCATCCGCGGCATGGACCTCGCCTACACCCTGCTGGACGGCTGCGCCACCGCCGTCCTGGTCGACGCCGCCCCGCGCGGGCACCGCCCCGGCACCCTCACTCTCGTCGAGGCCGAACCGCCCGACGGCACGGCCGTCCCCGAAGCCCACGGCATGGACCCGGAGAAGGTGCTGGCCCTGGCCGCCCAGCTCGGCGACGAACCGCTGCCCCGGGTCCTGGTGCTGGCCTGCGAGCCCGGAGTCCTGCCCCGCGGCGACGAGGACATCGCACCGGGACTGAGCGCACCCGTGCGGGAAGCGGTCGACCGGGCCGTGGACGCGCTGCACACGCTGGTCCCCGTGCTGCTGGCCGACCCCGCCGCGCCCGCCCCGGCGTTGGGCCGCCCGATGGAATCCGGGACCCCGCACCCGGCTGCGCTGCCCGGCCACGCGCCCGCGGGAGCCGAAGATCGGTGAGACCCGGGCCGTACCGGACACGGCCGGGGCTCTGCCGTACGACTACGAGGAGCTGGGCCCATGTGCCGGTCCGACGTCAAGCAGGCCGTCCTGGCGAAGAACGACGACCTGGCCGCGAGCCTGCGCGAGGACCTGACCCGGCAGGGCGTGACCGTGGTCAACCTGCTCTCCAGCCCCGGCAGCGGGAAGACCGAGCTCCTCGGCCGGGTGCTGGCCCGGGCGGTCGAGCGGGACGTCCCGGTCGCCGCGCTCACCGCGGACCTGGCGACCGAGAACGACGCCGTCCGGCTGGCCCGCTCGGGCGCGCCGGTCCAGCAGGTGCTCACCGACGGACTGTGCCACCTGGAGGCCCGGCAGGTGCGCGGGCACCTGGAGGGCTGGCTGCCCGCGGACACCGCGGTGCTCTTCGTGGAGAACGTCGGCAACCTGGTCTGCCCGGCCTCCTACGACCTCGGCGAGACCCTGCGAGTCGTGCTGATGGCGGTGACCGAGGGCGAGGACAAGCCGCTGAAGTACCCCACCGCCTTCGGCTCCGCCCACCTGGTCGTCATCACCAAGACCGACCTCGCGGAGGCGGCCGGCTTCGACGAGGCCGCCTTCCTGGCCAACCTCCAGCGGGTCAACCCCGGGGTGGAGACCGTACGGTCGTGCGCCCGCACCGGCGACGGCGTCGACACCCTGCTGGCCCACACCCTCGCCGCCCGGCACGCCGCCCCGCCGCACCGGCCGCCGCTCGCCCCCCACCCGCACGGCCACCACCACACCGTCGCCAGTACCGCCCGGTGAGCGCGCCCGCCACCGGCGCGGTCCGCCGCCGGATCACCGTGCGCGGCACCGTGCAGGGCGTGGGCTTCAGGCCGTACGTGCACCGCCTGGCCGCCGACCTCGCGCTGACCGGCTTCGTGAGTAACACCGCGAACGGTGTCCTCATCGAGGTCGAGGGCCCGGCCGGGGAGGTGGTCAGGTTCTGCGACCAGCTCGCCGAGCGGCCGCCGCCGCTGGCGGCCGTGACCGGCGTCGGCTGCGAGGACCTGCCCGCCACCGGCGCCACCGGGCCGTTCACCATCCGCGCCACCTACCGGGCCGAGGGCCGCACCCAGCTCCCGCCCGACACCGCGACCTGCGCCGACTGCCTGTGCGAACTGGCCGCGCCGGCCGACCGGCGGCACCGCCACCCGTTCATCACCTGCACCCACTGCGGCCCCCGCTTCACCATCGCCACCGCGATGCCCTACGACCGCGCGGCCACCACCATGGCCGGCTTCCCGATGTGCCCCGCCTGCGCCCGCGAGTACGGCGACCCGGCCGACCGGCGCTTCCACGCCCAGCCCGTCGCCTGCCCCGACTGCGGACCCCGGCTGCGGCTGGTACCGGCCGACGGCACCGGCGTCCGCCCCGCCCGCGACGCCGACGCCCTGGCCACGGCACGGGCCCTGCTCGCCGCCGGCCGGATCGTCGCCGTCAAGGGCGTCGGCGGCTACCACCTGGCCTGCGACGCCACCGACGCACGGGCCGTCGCCACCCTGCGCGCGCGCAAGGAACGCGGAGGCAAGGCCTTCGCCGTGATGTGCGCCGACCTGCGCACCGCCGAGCGCGTCGCGCACCTCTGCGACGCCGAACGCGCGGCGCTCACCGGAGCCCGCCGCCCCATCGTCCTGCTCCGCCGCCGCACGCCCCCGGACGGCCTCCACCTCGCCGGCGAGGTGTGCCCCGGCAGCCCGCACATCGGCGTGATGCTGCCGTACACCCCGGTGCACACCCTCCTGTTCGGGCTGCCCGGCGACCCCCCGGGCCCGCAGGTGCTGGTCATGACCAGCGGCAACCGCTCGGGCGAGCCCATCGTCACCGGCGACGCCGAGGCGCTGACCCGGCTCGCGGGACTCGCCGACGCCTGGCTCGGCCACGACCGGCCCATCGCCTCACCCTGCGACGACTCCCTGCTGCGGGTGCGCGAGGACGGCACCGAGCAGGTGCTGCGCCGCTCCCGCGGTTACGTTCCGCGCCCGGTGCGCCTCCCGTTCCCGGTCCCCGCGGTGCTCGCGGTCGGCGGCGATCTGAAGAACGCCCTGTGCCTGGGCGAGGGCGACCAGGCCTGGTTCGGGCCGCACATCGGCGACATGGGCGACCTGGCCACCCTGGAGGCCGCCGAACGCGCCGAACGGCACCTCACCCGGCTCACCGGAGTCACCCCGCGCCTGGTGGCCGCCGACCGGCACCCCGGCTACCACTCGACGGGATGGGCCCGCCGCAGGTCCGCCCGGCTCGGCGCCGGACCACCCCGGCAGGTCCAGCACCACCACGCCCACATCGCCTCCGCGATGGCCGAGCACGGCCTCGACGGCAGCACGCCGGTGATCGGCGTCGCCTTCGACGGCACCGGGTACGGCGACGACGGCACCGTCTGGGGCGGTGAGGTCCTGCTCGCCGACTACAGCGGCTACCGCCGGCTCGCCCACCTCGCCCCCGCCCCGCTGCCCGGCGGGGACGCGGGCGTCGCCAACCCCTGCCGGCTGGCGCTGGCCCGGCTGTGGGCCGCAGGGCTGCCGTGGGAGCCGGCCCTGCCGTGCGTCACCGCCTGCACCGAGGCCGAACTCACCGTGCTGCGGCGGCAGCTGGAGCGGCAGGTGGCCTGCGTCGCCACCTCCAGCATGGGCCGCCTCTTCGACGCGGTCTCCTCCCTGACCGGCGTCTGCCACCGGGCCGGCTACGAGGCGCAGGCGGCGCTCGAACTGGAGGCGGCGGCCGCGCGGGCGTGGGGGGCCGACGCCGTGGCGTACCCCTTCGGGCTCCCGGCCGGCCACCTGGTCGACCCCGCGCCGATGCTCCGGGCGCTCCTCGCCGACCAGCGGCGCGGCACCCCCGTCCCGGTGCTCGCGGCCCGCTTCCACCGCGGTGTCGCGCGCGCCGTCACCGAGATCTGCGGGCGGGCCCGCGCGGCCGCCGGCCTGACCACCGTGGCCCTCACCGGAGGTGTCTTCGCCAACGGCCTGCTGGAGCACGAGTGCGCCGCCCTGCTGGCCGCGGCCGGCTTCACCGTCCTGCGCCACCGCGAAGTCCCCCCGAACGACGGCGGGCTGGCGCTCGGCCAGCTCATGGTCGCGGGAACAGCAACCAACCACGAGACGGAGTGACCCATGTGTCTGGCAGTGCCCGGCAAGGTGGTGGCCATCGACGAGGGCGCCGATCCGCGCACCGGGCTGATCGACTTCGGCGGAGTGCGCAAACAGGCGTGCCTGGAGTACCTGCCCGATGTCCGGGTGGGGGAGTACGTCATCGTCCACGTCGGCTTCGCCCTGCAGCGCCTGGACGAGGAGTCGGCCCGGGCGTCCCTGGAGCTGTTCGAGCAACTGGGGCTTTTGGAGGAGGAGTTCGGCGACGCCTGGGAGCAGGCGGCGCGGCACGAGAGCGGAAGTGAGGTCCAGTGAAGTACATCGACGAGTTCAACGACCCGGAGCTGGCACGCCGGTTGCTGGACGAGATCAGAGCCACGGTCACCCGGCCCTGGGCCCTGATGGAGGTGTGCGGCGGCCAGACCCACTCCATCATCCGGCACGGCGTCGACCAGCTCCTGCCGGACGAGGTGGAGCTGATCCACGGCCCGGGCTGCCCGGTGTGCGTCACACCGCTGGACGTCATCGACAAGGCGCTGGAGATCGCCGCCCGGCCCGGCGTGATCTTCTGCTCCTTCGGCGACATGCTCCGGGTCCCCGGCACCGACCGCGACCTGTTCCGGGTCAAGGGCGAGGGCGGGGACGTACGGGTCGTGTACTCGCCGCTCGACGCCCTCGACCTGGCCCGCAAGAACCCCGACCGGGAGGTCGTGTTCTTCGCGATCGGCTTCGAGACGACCGCCCCCGCCAACGCCATGGCCGTCCACCAGGCCCGCCGCCTCGGCGTACGGAACTTCAGCCTGCTGGTGTCCCACGTCCGGGTCCCCCCGGCGATCGAGGCCATCATGACCGCCCCCGCCTGCCGGGTGCAGGGCTTCCTGGCCGCCGGGCACGTGTGCAGCGTGATGGGCACCGCCGAGTACCCGGACCTCGCCGACAAGCACGGGGTGCCGATCGTGGTGACCGGCTTCGAGCCGCTGGACATCCTGGAGGGCATCCGCCGCGCCGTGCACCAGCTTGAGCGCGGCGAGCACCGGGTGGAGAACGCCTACGCCCGGGCCGTGCGCGACCAGGGCAACCCGGCCGCGCAGCGGATGATCGAGGAGGTGTTCGAGGTCGTCGACCGCAACTGGCGCGGCATCGGCCTCATTCCCGCCAGCGGCTGGCGCCTGACCGAGGCCTTCCGCGAGCACGACGCCGAGCACCGCTTCGACGTCACCGGCATCCGCACCGAGGAACCCGCCGTGTGCCGGGCCGGCGAGGTGCTGCAGGGCCTGATCAAACCCACCGAGTGCGAGGCGTTCGGCACGGCCTGCACCCCGCGCACCCCGCTCGGCGCCACCATGGTCTCCAGCGAGGGCGCCTGCGCGGCCTACTACCTGTACCGCCGGATGACCGACGGCCCGGCACCGCGGGGATCCCGCGCCCCGCAGGAGGAGATGAACCCCGTTGGCTGACCTCGCCACCGAAACCGCCGCGACCGCCACCGAAACCGCCGCGACCGCCACCGAAACCGCCGCGACCGCCGCCGGGGCCGCCGGCGCGGTCGCGGTCGACCCCGCCGACTGGACCTGCCCGGCCCCCCTGCGCGACCAGCCGGTCGTGGTCATGGGCCACGGCGGCGGCGGCGCCCTGTCCGCCGAACTGATCGAGCAGGTCTTCGCGCCCGCGTACGGCAACCCCACCCTGGCCGCCCTCACCGACTCCGCCGTCCTCGAACTGGGCGGCGCCCGGCTGGCCTTCTCCACCGACTCCCACGTCGTACGGCCGCTTTTCTTCCCCGGCGGCAGCCTCGGCGACCTCGCGGTCAACGGCACGGTCAACGACCTGGCGATGAGCGGCGCCGTGCCCACCCACCTGTCCACGGCCTTCGTGCTGGAGGAGGGCGTGGAGCTGGCGGTCGTCGGCCGGATCGCCCGCGACATCGGGGCGGCGGCCCGGGCGGCCGGTGTCGTCGTCGCCACCGGCGACACCAAGGTGGTCGAGTCGGGACACGGCGACGGCGTCTACGTCACCACCGCCGGCGTCGGCCTCGTCCCCGACGGCGTCGACATCCGCCCGCAGCGCGCCCGGCCCGGTGACGCCGTCATCGTCAGCGGCCCGATCGGCCTGCACGGCGTGGCGATCATGAGCGTGCGCGAGGGCCTGGAGTTCGGCGTCGAGATCGCCTCCGACACCGCGCCGCTGGCCGGTCTGGTGGCGGCCATGCTGGCGGTCACCCAGGACGTCCACGTCCTGCGCGACCCCACCCGGGGCGGCCTGGGCGCGTCCCTGAACGAGATCGCCCGCGCCTCCGGCACCGGCGTACGGCTGCGCGAGCGTGCCATCCCGGTCCCGGACGAGGTCGTCAACGCCTGCGGCTTCCTCGGCCTCGACCCGCTCTACGTGGCCAACGAGGGCCGGCTCGTCGCGTTCGTGCCCCCGCAGGAGGCGGAGGCGGTGCTCGCGGCGATGCGGGCGCATCCGCAGGGCGTGGGCGCGACGCTCGTCGGCGAGTGCGTCGAGGAGCACCCGGGCATGGTCGTCGTCGCCACCGGGCTCGGCGGCACCAGGGTGGTCGACCTGCCGCTGGGCGAACAGCTGCCGCGCATCTGCTGAGCGCGCGCCGGCCGGAGCCGGCCCCGTCAGCGCGGGGCCGGCACCGCCTCCACACCCGTGATCTCCAGCTCCCGCCCACTGCGCAGGTCCTGCGAGGGCCGGTCGCAGTCGGGGCACCAGAAGAACGGCGGCATGCCCACCGCGAACTCCCGCGCGCAGCCCTCGCACCAGGCCCGCGCCGTCACCTGCTCCACGACCAGTTCGGCGGCGGCCAGCGGCGTGCCGTCACGGGCCACCTCGAAGGCGAAGTGCAGCGCGTCCGGCACCACACCCGCCAACTCCCCGACCCGGACGGTCACCAGCGACACGTCGCCGGCGCCGTCCGACCGGGCGATCTCCCCGGCCTGCTCCACGATCGCGGTCGCGATCGACAGTTCGTGCACGGCCGGGATCAGGGGTAGCGGCGGTTCGCGCGGAGGCCACCGGTCATCCGGTAGATCCGCACCTCCCGCATCATGCCGGGCAGTTCCTTGACGAGCAGGGCCAGCGCCAGGCCGCCGACCAGGCAGGCCTGGGCGATCAGCACCTGGCGACCCGTCGTCACCGACCTCGCGGACTTCTTCGACCTAGCCGATCTCGTGGTCCGGCAGCGATTCATCACGGTCACTTCCGCCCTCTCATCCGGGTGAGATGTTCGGCATGACGTCCAGCAGGGCGTCGTGCCGCTTCCAGTGGATCCCGGTGGAGCGACGGGCGTCGGAGGTCCCGTCCTCGTGGAATCCGGTCTGATGGCTGTGCGGGCCCCTGTTGCCCTGGTGCAGACCCCGTACGTGCGTGAGCTGGTCGGGCCGCGCCTGGGGGCGGCCCACTCGGATGCTGCCCATGTCCGTTCTCCTTCCCGGGTCCTCACGACCGCTCGGTGAGCTCCGCGAAGAACCGTTCCACGGCCGGCCAGACCCGCTCGCCGCCGGACAGGCCCCGCCATTCGCGGCGGATCACGGCCACCATCCGGAAGCAGTCGTCGACCGGCACGATCCAGTGCTCCTGAAGGCCCCGCACGGTGTTCACCAGCAGCGCCTCCACATCGGGTGCCATGGACGCGAGCTGCGGAAACACGGCGGTCAGCCGCTGCCAGGCCGCCGCGTCCACCTCCCAGCGCATGGCCCCGGCCGGACTCGGCCCCTGGGCGGTGACCGTGCCGTCGGAGCGCGGCACGAAGAACACCAGGCCCACCGGCACGCCCAGCACCGCCGTGTCGACCGGCGGGAGCTTGAGCCGGCGCCGGGGCACCAGCCGGTAGCGCCCCTCGCCGGCCGCGTCGTCGGCGAAGAGCACCGAGCAGGGGCCGCACACGCAGCGCACCTCGGCGTCCGCGGTGTCGTACAGATGGGGGTGCTCGCCGGGCACCGGGGCGGCGCACAGTTCGCACGCCTCGGCCCGCGCCGCCGCGCCCCGGCCGGCCGCCGAGCGGATGACGCGGGCCAGCGCTCCGTCCACGGTCACCGCGCCTCCCGCGGCCGCGCCCCGGTCCGGTGGCCCAGCGTCGTGAGGGGGACGAAGGCGGGGGCCGCGCGCCGCTCGGCGGCGACCGGCTCCACCGACTCCAGCTCCGGGGCGGCGGCCAGCACCGCCGCCCGGACGGCCTCGGTGATGTCGGCCGACCCGCCGCCACCGCAGCCGGACCCGCATCCGCCGCCCCCGGTGCTCACCCGCACCCGGGCCACCTGTCCCTCGACACCGGCCCACTCCAGGTCCCCGCCGCGCTCGCGGACCGCGGGCCGCAGCCGCTCGACCGCGCGGGCGGCCCGGTGCTCGGCGGAGTCGGGGTGGATGCCGTGCAGCACCAGCAGGTGCCCCAGCAGCTCGTCGTCGGCGAGCCGCGCGCGCAGGTCCTCGTCCGCCAGGTCGAGCACCCGGGCCAGGGCCTCGCCGTAGACCTCGGTCAGCAGGGCCACCGACTCCAGCGCCTCACGGGCGGCCGGGCCGGGCGCCGACTCCAGGCCGGCCAGCAGCTCGTCGAGCCGGGCCAGCCGCGCCTCCACGGCCGGGTCCGGGAGCCGTACGGCCGTGTCAGCCATGGTTGGCCCCGTACGTGGGCGAGTGCACGGTCGACAGCGTCTTGCCCTTGCCGACGTACATGTGCACCCCGCACGGCAGACAGGGGTCGAAGCTGCGCACGGTGCGCATGATGTCGACGCCCTTGAAGTCGTCCGGCCCGTTCTCCTCGAAGATCGGCTGGCCCTGGACGGCGTCCTCGTACGGCCCCGGGGTGCCGTAGATGTCGCGAGGGCTGGCGTTCCACGGGGTCGGCGGGTACGGGTGATAGTTGGCGATCTTCTTGTCGCGGATCACCAGGTGGTGCGAGAGGACACCGCGGACCGCCTCGTGGAACCCGCAGCCGATGGCGTCGTCCGGCACCTCGAAGTTCTCGAAGACCTTGGTGTCGCCGTCGCGGAGCATGCCCATCGCCTCCTCCAGGAACTGCAGGGCCATGGCGGCCGCGTAGGCGACGAAGTAGGGCCGGGCACGGTCCCTCTCAATCGTGTTGCTCCACTTCGGGATGTGCCACTCCAGCGTGGTCTCCGGCAGCGACTCGCCCTTGGGCAGCGAGATGCGCACGCTGTTGCCGGTGGCCTTGATGTACGGCGTGTCGACCAGGCCGCTCAGCGCGGTCGACCACAGCCGGGCCAGCGGGCCGCCGCCGGTGTCCAGGGCGAGGTGCTGGCCGGACTCCGGGTGGTACCAGCGCGGGCTCATCACCCAGCTGTAGTTGCCGTCGAAGTCGCGCTTCTGCGGCACCGGCACGGTGGTCTGGTTCCACGGGTGGCGCATGTCGACGGGGTTGCCGAGCGGGTCATGGGTGACGAAGGGGTCCTCGTTGACCCAGTCCTCGTAGAAGGAGCTGCCCAGCATGATGCGCAGCCCGAGGTTGATGTCGATGAGGTTGTTGGTGACCAGCTTGCCGTCCACGATGATGCCCGGGGTGACGTACATCGCCTTGCCCCACCGGTTCATGTTCTCGTACCGGTAGTCGACGACGTCCGGGTTCTGCCAGGCGCCCCAGCAGCCGAGCAGGATGCGGCGCTTGCCGACCTCCTCGTAGCCGGGCAGCGCCTCGTAGAAGAAGTCGAAGACGTCGTCGTTCATCGCCACCGCCTTCTTCACGAAGTCGATGACGCGCATGAGCCGGCTGAGGTAGTCGGTGAAGGTGTTCGGCTGCGGCATCGTGCCGACACCGCCCGGGTACAGCGTGGAGGGGTGGACGTGCCGCCCCTCCATCAGGCAGAACATCTCCCGGGTGACCCGGCTGACCTTCAGCGCCTCCTTGTAGACCTCGCCCTCGAAGGGGTTGAAGGCCTTCATGATGTCGGCGATGGTCCGGTAGCCGTGGATGTCGCCGCGGGGCGCGTCCGTGCGCTCGGCCCGGGCCAGGACACCGGGGTTGGTGGCCTTGACCATCGCCTCGCAGAAGTCCACGAACACCAGGTTGTCCTGGAAGAGCGTGTGATCGAACATGTACTCGGCCGCTTCGCCGAGGTTGGTGATGTGCTCGGCCAGCTTCGGCGGCTTGACGCCGTAGGCCATCTGCTGGGCGTAGTTCGAGCACGTGGTGTGGTTGTCCCCGCAGATACCGCAGATGCGCGAGGTGATGAAGCCCGCGTCGCGCGGGTCCTTGCCCTTCATGAACACCGAGTAGCCGCGGAACAGCGACGAGGTGCTGTGGCACTCCACGACTTCCCGGTTGGCGAAGTCGATCTTCGTGTAGATGCCCAGGTTGCCGATGATCCGGGTGATCGGGTCCCAGGACATGTCCACGATCTGCTCGGGTTTGCGTCCGGTGGACCGGGCGTCGGTGGTCGTCATCTGCGGTACTGCCCCTTGCTGCTCGGAGTCGGCGGTTGGGTGGGGGGATGCGGCACGCGCGGCGGCGTCACGAGCGCCAGCGCGGGTCGAAACCGCTGGTCAGCTTGCGCTTGTTGTGGCGCCACTTGGGCTCGTGGTTCACCATGTCGTTGGTCAGGCCGCGCAGCCGCCGGATGACGGCGCCGTACGGCTTGATGACCATGGAGGAGAGCGTTCCGCCCGGGGGCTCGTCCATGAACGGCATGAACGCGTCGGGGAAGCCCGGCATCGTGCAGCCGATGCAGATGCCGCCGACGTTCGGGCAGCCGCCGATGCCGGCCATCCAGCCGCGCTTGGGCACGTTGCAGTTGACCACCGGTCCCCAGCAGCCCGTCTTCACCAGGCACTTGGGCGAGTTGTAGTCGAGACCGAAGTCCGCCTGCTCGTAGTACGAGCCGCGGTCGCAGCCCTCGTGCACGGTCTTCCCGAACAGCCACTGCGGACGCAGCATGTGGTCCAGCGGGGGCGGGGGAGCGGTGCCGGCCGCGTGCTGGAGCACCCAGATCAGGGTCTCCATGAAGTTCTCCGGCTGGATCGGGCAGCCCGGCACGTTGACCACCGGGAGACCGGCCTGCGACTTGAAGTCCCAGCCCAGGTAGTCCGCGAGGCCCATGCAGCCGGTGGGGTTGCCGGCCATGGCGTGGATGCCGCCGTAGGTCGCGCAGGTGCCGGCCGCCACCACCGCCCAGGCCCGCGGGGCGAGCTCGTCGATCCAGTGGTTGAGGGTCTGCGGCTCGCCGGTCTCCGGGTCGTTGCCGAAGGACGTCCAGTAGCCGTCGCCGTCGATGATGTTCTGGTTCGGGATCGAGCCCTCGATCACGAGGATGAACGGGCCCAGCTCACCGCGGGCCGCCGCCCGGTACGGGGCGAGGAAGTCCTCCCCGCCCAGGCTCGGCGAGAGCACCTTGTTGACCAGGTTGACCTTCGGCAGGCCCGGGATGAGGCCCAGCACCACGTCCTCGATGGAGGGCTGGTCTGCGGCGGTCAGGGACACGGTGTCCCCGTCGCAGCTCATGCCCTCCGAGATCCAGAGGATGTGGATCTCGTCGATCCCCTCGCGCGCCTCGCCCCTGCTGGGCTCACCGCTCACTTCGGTGGTACCGCTCTGAGTGGTCATGTCGTCGGCCTTTGCTGGAGTCGGTGACGGAGTCGGTCGCCGGCGCGCGCCGGTGTCTCAGGGGTGTCCATCGAGCCGTCCCTCCTCCGGCCGCTCGGCCGGACTCGTGGGCCGCGGGGATCGCGGCCGTGGTGTGGGGTCCGGGTCCGCGGGACCCGCGTCCGACGGGGCCAGCGGTTCGACCTCGTCGGGCCGGAAGTAGTGGAAGCGGCCGTACCAGCCGTGCAGCTCGGCCGCGGGGTCGTCGTCGACGGTCACCGCGAGGTGCACGCTGCCGTCCACGTCGTGGAAGACGGCCGCGACCCGCGCGGTCCGCCCCGCCAGGAACATGTCCTGTGCGTCGGCCCCCCGGCCGCGCGGCCGCAGCCGTACCCGGCTGCCGCCGCCCACGGGCACGCCGTCCACGGGCACGGTGTCGGTCGCCGGGGACAGCCCGTCGTCGGCACCTTCCTGCCACCAAGTGGGGCGCTCGGCGGCGGAGAACGCGTCCGGGAAGGCGTCCCGGTACGGGTCGGGGCACGCGGCGGGGAAGGCGTCCGGGTGCGCGGCGGGTGACGTGGCCGGGGGCCGGGCCGGGTCCGGGGGCGGAGCCTGGGCCTGGGCCTGGGCCCTTGCCGGGGCCGGCGACGTGGCACGTGATCGGGCCGGGACCGGCGATGGGGCCGGAGACCGGCCGGGGTTCGGGGTCGGTGACGCGGCCGGAGCCTGGGCCTCGGCGCGCGCGGCGATCGGGGGCTCGGGGGCCTGACCCAGGGCCGGGGTCAGGGAGCGGATGGCGCCGTGCAGCCGGGCGAAGACCTCCGGGGGCATGCTGTCGACGCGGTCGAGGATCCGCGCGGCCCGCGCGTCGGTGGCCCGGGCCTCGGCCTTCTCCTCGTCCGTCAGCAGCATCGTGCGCAGCGTCAGGATCTCGTCGATCTCCGCCGCGTCGTGCAGGTCGCCCGGGCTCTCCGGCGCCACCTGGGGGCGGTCCGGAAGGATGATCGGGGAGGAGAGCACGACCCGTCCGGCCGGTTGCGTCTCCTCAGGCCCGCCGCCCAGCACCGGAAAGGTGAACTCGTTGCGGCACGCGCGCGCCCACGTGCGCAGCTCGGCGGGTGGGGCGGTCTGCGAGACGAACTCCACGCCGTCGCCGCCGAGGAGGGTGTGCGCGGCGAGCAGGGCCCGGCGCAGCGCCTCCCCGCGCGGGGCGCGGGCGTCCGGGGCGTGCCCCGTGTGCTCGGTGCGCACGCGCAGCCGGACCACGTCCTCCGACAGCCGCTCGGCCGCGACCGTGGTCAGCGCCCGCACCTCCTCGCGGCGCCGCACCACCCGGCCGGCGCCCCCGGGCAGCTGCTCGGTCACCTCGGCCGGCGGCGCCCCGGCCTCCACCGCGCACCCGGCCCGCAACAGCTCGTCCAGGGGCCGCTCGAACGCGATCTCGTGCGGTACCGCCTCGTCGAAGGTGAGGTGGGTCGTGCCGTCGTCCGTGCGCAGGGACTCGACCGGCCGGTCCGCGCCGTCCGCGCCGGCCGCCCGCACCTGCTTGTGCTGCATCTGCAGGTACCGCACCCGCACCCGCACGAGCGCGCCGGGCCGCCGAACGCGCAGCAGGCACTCGGTCTGCTGGTACCAGGAGTCCGCTGAGCCGGAGAGGCCCGGGGCGAGGGGGCCGTCCGCCTCCACCCAGTCCCGCGGCAGCAGTACGCCGAACTGCCAGCGGACGCGGTTCTTGGCGGAGGAGCGGCGGTACGGGTAGAGGAGGTAGCCCTCGTAGAGGACGGCGTCGGCGACGCCGCTCACCTGCGCGAACACGTCGCCGGGCTGGTCCTCGGACGGGTCGTCGCCCGCCACGGCCGTACACGTCACGCCACTCACGCCGCCGGTCCCGGCCATGCCGCCTCCTTGCCACGGGCGCACCCGTTTCTGCCCACGGGTGCACCCGCCGATCTCTTCCACCACGGTCACACCCCTCACCGCTCCTCGCCCTTTAGGCGGACCGGCATTGGGCCAAGCAGGGGACAAGGAGGGCGATGACCACGGTCGGGACCCGCCCGTGCCCATGGCTGTTCGATGAGCGACGAATAGGCCCCACTTCGAGCCCGCGCGCTATGTGGTCCGGCCCCATGTCGCCGCCGTGTCAGGCTCCTACCATCCCGGGACATGCAGACCAGAGCCGCACGTCTGACAGCCGTCCTGACGGCCCTCCTGGCCGCCACCCTCCTCACCTCCCGCCCCGCGGTCGCCGCCGCCCCCCTCACTCCCCGCCCGGCGGTCACCGCCTCCCTCACCGAAGTCACCGGATTCGGCTCCAACCCGGGCGCGCTGCGCATGTTCCGCCACGACCCACCGGACCTGACCGCGAACGCCCCCGTGGTCGTCGCCCTGCACGGCTGCGGCCAGGACGCCGGGTACGCCGTCGACAGCGGCTGGACCGCCCTCGCGGACCGCCTGCACTTCTCCGTCGTGGTCCCGCAGCAGTCCACCGCCAACAACCTGGGTAAGTGCTTCGACTGGTTCCAGGCCGGGGACATCGCGCGCGGCGCCGGCGAGGCCGCCTCGATCGCCCAGATGGTGGACCGCCAGATCGCCGACGTGCGGGGCGACGCCTCACGCGTGTACGTCACCGGTCTGTCCGCCGGGGGCGGCATGACCGCGGTCATGATGGCCGCCTACCCGGAGAAGTTCGCCGCGGGCGGCGTCGTCGCGGGGCTCCCTTACGGCTGCTCCGACGCGGCCGGCGGTCCCTATCCGTGCATGTACGGGTGGGCGAACCAGACGCCGGCCCAGTGGGGCGACCGGGTGCGCCGCGCCCGCCCCGGCTACCCCGGTCCATGGCCCGCGCTCACCGTGTTCCAGGGCTCGGCGGACGGCACGGTGAAGCCGTCGAACATGACGGACCTGGTCGGGCAGTGGACCGACGTCCAGGGGACCGACCAGAGCGCCGATGTCTCCGACACCGTGGCGGGCTACCCGCACCGGCTCTACCGGGGCCCGTCCGGGCGGGTCGTGGCGGAGACCTACGGCGTCACGGGCATGGGGCACGGCCAGCCCGTCGACCCGGCGGCCGGGTGCGGGAGCGCCGCGCCGTACCTCCTGGACGTCCACCTGTGCGCGGCCGGGCGGCTGAGCGACACCTGGGGTCTCGGCCTCGGCTGACCGTGCTGACCGGCACGGTCCCGGTCAGCGCTGCCGGTCGTCCCTCCGGCACGGCCGGCACCCGTCGTCCGCGGCGTCCGCGTCGTCCATGTCGGTGCCGTGGACCTCGGCCCTGTCGTCCACGTCGTCCACGTCGTCCGCGTCGGCCCCATCGGCCCCGTCGTCCCCCTCCTCCCCGTCCGGTCCGGACGGACTCAGCCGGGCGCGCCGCGTCCGGCGGAGCTCCGCCAGCAGGGGCAGCACGGACAGCGCGACGATCACCGCGACCATCGGCAGCAGGTAGTCGTCGACGTGCGCCACCGACGAGCCGAGCAGGTACCCGGCGAGCACCAGGCTCTGGGACCAGAGCATGCCGCCGACGATCTGCCACAGGGTGAACGGCTTCGCCGGCACGCCGAGCGCGCCGGCCGCAGGGTGCAGCACCGTCCGCAGCATCGGGATGAACCTGCCGATCACGAGCGCCTTGCCGTAGCCGTAGCGGGCCAGCAGCCGCTCCGCCCGCCGCGTGCCCTCCTGCACGCGGCGGCTGGAGCTGCGCGCCAGCAGGGGCCGGCCGCCGTGCCGCCCGAGCAGGTAGCCCACCTGCGCGCCCGCCACGGCGCCCACGGCGGCACAGACGAGCACCTGCCACAGCTCCAGCCGCGGCGCGTGCTGGGCGTTCGCCGCGCACAGCACGCCGGCCGGGAACAGCAGGGTGTCGCCCGGCAGGAAGAAGCCGACGACCAGCAGCCCCGACTCGGCGAAGATCACCGCCAGGACGCCGAGCGCCCCGAACGCGGCGAGCAGGGAGGCGCTGTCGGTCGGATCGAAGGCGATCATCGCCCCCGCCTCCCCGTTCCGCGCGTCCGTCGCATCCCTCCAGTGTCGCGTGGGCGCGCCCGAGCGGCTCTTTGTCCTGTGAGTGGGAAAAGTCGAGGGAATCCGTGCACAGCTTCTTCCCAGCCTCGGCAGCCACTGCTACGTTCCTCACGAAAGCCAGACACTGGTGGCCGAACACTGGCGGGGAGGGGTTCGTGAGACGCATGACGGCACGACCGGCGAACGCGCACCAGGCCCGCCTGCTGAAGCTGCTGCGGGACGGCGGCCCCAACTCCCGTGCCCAGCTGGGCGACCTGGTCGACCTGTCCCGGTCGAAGCTGGCCGTGGAGGTGGACCGGCTGCTGGAGACCGGACTCGTGGTGGCCGACGGCTTCGCCGCCTCGCGCGGCGGCCGCCGCTCCCACAACGTCCGGCTCAACCCGGAGCTGCGGTTCCTCGGCGTCGACATCGGCGCGACCTCGGTCGACGTCGCCGTCACCAGCGCCGAGCTGGAGATCCTCGGTCACCTCAACCAGCCGATGGACGTGCGCGAGGGCCCCGTCGCGGTCTTCGAGCAGGTCCTCGACCTGGCAGGCAAGCTGCGCGCCACGGGACTGGCCGAGGGCTTCGACGGCGCCGGGATCGGCGTCCCCGGACCCGTCCGCTTCCCCGAGGGCGTGCCGGTCGCGCCGCCGATCATGCCGGGCTGGGACGGCTTCCCGGTGCGGGAGGCGCTCAGCCAGGAGCTCGGCTGCCCGGTGATGGTCGACAACGACGTGAACCTCATGGCGATGGGGGAACAGCACGCCGGCGTCGCCCGCTCCGTCGGCGACTTCCTCTGCGTCAAGATCGGCACCGGCATCGGCTGCGGCATCGTCGCCGGCGGCACCGTCCACCGCGGCACCACCGGCAGCGCGGGCGACATCGGCCACATCCAGGCCGTGCCCGAGGGACGCCCCTGCGCCTGCGGCAACCGGGGCTGTCTCGAAGCCCACTTCAGCGGCGCCGCCCTGGCCCGGGACGCGGTGCAGGCGGCCCAGCAGGGCCTGTCGGCCGAGCTCGCGGCCCGGCTGGCGGCGCACGGCACGCTCACCGCCGTCGACGTGGCGGCCGCGGCCGCCGCGGGCGACGCCACCGCGCTCGACCTGATCCGCGAGGGCGGCACCCACGTCGGCCAGGTCATCGCCGGACTCGTCTCCTTCTTCAACCCCGGCCTGGTGGTGATCGGCGGCGGGGTGACCGGCCTCGGCCACACCCTGCTCGCCGCGATCCGCACCCAGGTCTACCGCCAGTCGCTGCCCCTGGCGACCAACAACCTGCCCATCGTCCTGGGGGAGCTGGGCGCCGTCGCCGGAGTGATCGGCGCGGCCCGGCTGATCAGCGACCACCTCTTCTCACCCGCGTAGGCCCTCTCACCCACGTAAGCCCTCTCCCCGCGCAGCCCCCGAGCACGCCCGGGCGGCCGCCCCGCACCCGCACCCGCCCCGACCTCCGTCAGCGCACGCCGATCCCCGGTCCCGCACGCCCACTGACTCGTGTAACACCGCTGGCCGTCCGCACGCCGCCCAGCCCTGCCCCGCCTCCCGAGCCGGAGAACGTCCGCCGGCCCGTCGGCACCGCACGCCCTGACACCGGCCCGCACGTCCGCCGAGGTGAACCACATGGCACCCGAACCACCCCTGCTCAGCATGTCCGGCATCACCAAGTCGTTTCCCGGCGTCCGCGCCCTGGACGGCGTCGACCTCGACGTACAGGCCGGTGAAGTGCACTGCCTGCTCGGCCAGAACGGCGCCGGGAAATCCACCCTGATCAAGGTGCTGGCCGGCGCCCACCAGCCGGACGGCGGCACCATCCGCTGGCGCGGCCAGACCGTCACCCCGCGCTCGCCGATCGCCGCCATGCGGCTCGGCATCGCCACCATCTACCAGGAACTCGACCTGGTGGAGCACCTGTCGGTGGCGGAGAACGTCCACCTCGGCCACGAGCCGACGACCGCCGGATTCGTCGTACGGGCGAGGGCGGCACGTGCCTCGGCGGGCGCCCTGCTCAAGCGGCTCGGCCATCCCGAGATCGATCCGGCCCGGCTGGTGGGGGAGTTGTCGGCCGCCCAGCAGCAGATCGTGTCGATGGCCCGGGCCCTCTCGCACGACGTACGGCTCATCGTCATGGACGAGCCGTCCGCCGCCCTCGACCCCGACGAGGTCGACAACCTCTTCCGGATCGTCGGTGACCTCACCGCCGACGGTGTCGCCGTCGTCTACATCTCGCATCGGCTGGAGGAGATCCGGCGCATCGGCGACCGGGTGACGGTGCTCAAGGACGGTCGGGCGGTCGCGGGGGGACTGCCCGCCAAGTCCATCCCGACCCGGGACGTCGTCGCCCTGATGACCGGCCGCAACGTCGAGTACGTCTTCCCCGAGCGGTCCGGACCGACCGAGCGGGTCACCGAGGCCGCGCCGGTTCTCCAGGTCCGCGGCCTGGCCCGCGACGGCGAGTTCGCGCCGCTCGACCTCGACGTGCGGCCGGGCGAGATCGTCGGGCTCGCCGGCCTGGTCGGCTCCGGGCGCTCGGAGATCCTGGAGACGATCTACGGCGCACGCCGGCCCACCGCGGGCCAGGTCACCGTGGACGGAAAGACGCTGCGCCCCGGGAGCGTCCGCTCGGCCGTACGCGCCGGGCTCGGGCTCGCCCCCGAGGAGCGCAAGGCACAGGCCCTGCTGATGCTGGAGTCCGTCACCCGGAACGTGTCGGTGTCCTCCCTCGCCCGGTTCGCCCGGGCCGGCTGGATCGACCGGCGCGCCGAGCGGGGCGCCGCACGGGCCGCCGTGCGCGAACTGTCGCTGCGGCCCGACAACCCCGAGGTGCCCGTGCGCGCCCTGTCCGGCGGCAATCAGCAGAAGGCCGTGCTCGCCCGCTGGCTACTGCGCGGCTGCCGGGTGCTGCTGCTGGACGAACCCACCCGCGGCGTCGACGTCGGCGCCCGCGCCGAACTCTACGCGGTGGTCCGCCGGTTGGCGGACCAGGGCCTCGCCGTGCTCCTCGTCTCCAGCGAGGTGCCCGAGGTGCTCGGGCTGGCCGACCGCGTGCTGGTGCTCCGGGAGGGCCGGGTCGTCCACACGGCCCCGGCCCCGGAGCTGGACGAACACCGTGTCCTCGACCTCGTCATGGAAGGAAGCCCGGCGTCATGACGCAGCCCGTCTCCCCGCCCCGGGACACCGCCGGCAAGACACCGCCGGCGGACCGACTCCCCCTCTGGCGCGTCCTGCCGGCCCACGCCGACGTCCGCACCCTGTCCCTGCTCGGCGTGCTCGCCGCCCTCGTCGTCATCGGCGGCGTCACCAGGCCCGACGAGTTCCTCGACACCCGCAACCTGCAACTCGTCCTCACCCAGGCATCGGTGATCGGCGTGGTCACCGTCGGCATGACGTTCGTGATCACCTCGGGCGGCATCGACCTCTCCGTCGGCGCCATCGTCGCCCTCGCCTCCGTCTGGGCTACCACCGTCGCCACCCAGGAGTACGGCTTCGCGGGCATCCTCTTCACCGCGTTGATCGTGGGACTCGGCTGCGGGCTGGTCAACGGCCTGCTCGTCGCCTACGGCGGCATGGTCCCCTTCATCGCCACCCTCGCCATGCTGGCCTCGGCCCGTGGTCTCGCCCTCCAGATCACCGACGGCAAGACCCAGATCGTCACCGTCGACGGCCTCCTCAAGCTCGGCGAGCGCGACTCCTACGTGCTCGGCGTCCCGCCGCTGGTCCTGGTCTTCGCGATCGTGACCGTCGTCGGCTGGCTCGTGCTCAACCGCACCACCTTCGGCCGGCGCACCGTCGCGGTCGGCGGCAACGCGGAGGCCGCCCGGCTCGCCGGCATCGACGTCCGCCGCCAGCGGCTCTACCTCTACCTGCTCTCGGGTCTGTGCTGCGGCATCGCGGCCTTCCTGCTGATCGTGCTCTCCGGCTCCGGCCAGAACACCAACGGCAACCTGTACGAACTGGACGCCATCGCCGCCGCGATCATCGGCGGCACCCTGCTCAGCGGGGGGCGCGGCACCATCACCGGCTCCGTGCTCGGCGTCCTGATCTTCACCACGATCACCAACATTTTCGCCCTGAACAACCTCCAGAGCGACGTCCAGCAGATCGCCAAGGGCGTGATCATCGTCGCCGCCGTCCTGGTCCAGCGCCGCACCCCGAGCACGACCTGAGGAAAGGGTTCACCGCCATGCCGCACACCACCAGTCGCAGAGGACTGCTCTTCGGAACCGCCGCGGTCTCCGCGGGAGCCCTGCTCACGGCTTGCACCAGCAACGACACGAAGGACGACAGGGCCGCGGCGAACGAGCAGCCGGCCGCCGCCGACAAGCCCGGCAAGCACGTCACCATCGGCTTCGCCGGACCCCAGGCCGACCACGGCTGGCTGAACGCGATCAACGACAACGCCAAGAGCCGGGCCGAGAAGTACTCGGACGTCTCCCTGGAGGTCACCGAGGGCTCCAACGACACCGCCCAGCAGATCGGCCAGATCGAGACCCTCATCAACAAGAAGGTCGACGTCCTGGTCGTCCTGCCCGCCGACGGCAAGGCACTCACCCAGGTCGGCCTCAAGGCGATGCGCGCCGGCATCCCGGTCATCAACCTCGACCGCATCTTCAACTCCGCGCAGGCGTACCGCTGCTACATCGGCGGCGACAACTACGGCATGGGCCTGAACGCCGGCCGCTACATCGGCGAGAAGCTCAAGGGCAAGCCGGACGCACGCGTCGTCGAACTCGCCGGACTGGACAACCTGGAGCTGACCAAGCAGCGCACCCAGGGCTTCGACGACGCCCTCAAGAACTACCCCAACATCAGGAAGGTGGCCCGGCAGGCCGCCGAGTTCACCGTCGAGTCCGGCCAGGCCAAGATGGCCCAGCTCCTCCAGGCCCAGTCCGAGTTCGACGCGCTGTGGAACCACGACGACGACCAGGGCGTGGGCGCGCTGCGCGCGATCGAGCAGGCCGGCCGGGACGACTTCCTGATGGTCGGCGGAGCCGGCGCGCTGTCCGCCTTCCAGGCGATCAAGAAGGACGACGGCGTCCTCAAGGCGACCGTCCTGTACCCGCCCTCGATGGCCGCGTCCGCCATCGACCTCGCCCGCGCCCTCGGCCAGGGCAAGGGCGTCGGCGGCCTCGCCGAGTTCGAGATCCCGGCGTCGATCACCTGCTACTCGGCCGTCGTCGACAAGACCAACATCGACCAGCACATGTCCACCGGCTTCCGGTGACAGGTCCCGCCCGTACCCCCCACCGCGCGAGGACACAGAGCCCCGGCCGCGCCGACGACCAACAGGAGGACGAGCGCATGGAACAGCCGCAGCCGCCGGACCGACCGGTGACGGAGCCGAGGGCCGGGAAACCCCCGCTGCGCGTCGGCATGGTCGGATACGCCTTCATGGGCGCCGCCCACTCCCAGGGGTGGCGCACCGCGGGACGCGTCTTCGACCTGCCGCGGCAGCCGGTCCTGGCCGTGCTGTGCGGCCGCGACGGCACGGCGGCCCGGGCGGCGGCCGACCGGCACGGCTGGGCGGACGTGGAGACCGACTGGCGGGCGCTGATCGCCCGGGACGACATCGACCTGGTGGACATCTGCACCCCCGGCGACAGCCACGCCGAGATAGCCCTGGCCGCGCTGGCCGCCAGGAAGCACGTCCTGTGCGAGAAGCCGCTCGCGAACACCGTCGACGAGGCCGAGACCATGACCCGGGCGGCCGAGGAGGCGTACGGCCGGGGACGGATCGCCATGGTCGGCTTCAACTACCGGCGGTTGCCGGCCACCGCGCTCGCCCACCGGATGGTCGCCGACGGCCGGCTCGGCACCCTCCGGCACGTCCGGGTGTGCTACCTCCAGGACTGGCTGGTCGACCCCGGCTTCCCGCTCACCTGGCGGCTGCGCAGGGAACTCGCGGGCTCCGGCTCGCTCGGCGACCTGGGCGCCCACATCGTCGACCTCGCCCAGTACCTGGCCGGCGAGCGGCTGGCGGGGGTGTCGGCGCTGACCGAGACCTTCGTACGGGAACGGCCGCTGCCCGGCGGCGCCGGCAGCGGGCTGACGGCGATGCCCGCCGCCGGCACCGGCACGGTCACCGTGGACGACGCCGCCCTGTTCACCGGCCGGTTCGCCTCCGGCGCGCTCGCCTCCTTCGAGGCCACCCGGTACGCCACCGGCCGCAAGAACGCCCTGCGCATCGAGCTCAACGGCGAACGCGGCTCGCTCGCCTTCGACCTGGAGCGGCTCAACGAGCTGTGGTTCCACGACGCCACCGGGCCCGGCACCGAGGCCGGCTTCCGCCGCATCCTCGTCACCGAGCCCGAGCACCCCTACCTGGACGCCTGGTGGCCGCCGGGCCACGGCCTCGGCTACGAGCACACCTTCGTCCACCAGGCCCGCGACCTCGTCCTCGCCATCGCCGAGGGCCGCAGGCCCGACCCCTCCTTCGCCGACGGACTGCAGGTGCAGCGCGTCCTGGCCGCCGTCGAGGAGAGCGCCGAGAAGAACTCCGTCTACACGTCCGTCGCGGACTGAAAGGTCCTCACATGCCCCGCCCGTTCACCCTGTTCACCGGTCAGTGGGCCGACCTGCCGCTCGAGGAGGTGTGCCGCCTCGCCCGCGACTTCGGCTACGACGGACTCGAACTCGCCTGCTGGGGCGACCACTTCGAGGTCGACAAGGCACTCGCCGACCCCGGCTACGTGAAGTCGCGCCACCAGCTCCTCGACCGGTACGGCCTGAAGTGCTGGGCGATCTCCAACCACCTCACCGGACAGGCCGTCTGCGACGCCATCATCGACGAACGCCACCAGGCCATCCTGCCGGACGCCGTCTGGGGTGACGGCGACCCCGAGGGCGTGCGGCGGCGCGCCGCGGAACGGATCAAGGACACCGCCCGGGCGGCCGCCGCCTTCGGCGTCGACACCGTCATCGGCTTCACCGGCTCCGCGATCTGGCACATGGTCGCCATGTTCCCGCCCGCCCCCGAGGCGATGATCGAGCGCGGCTACGAGGACTTCGCGACGCGCTGGAACCCGATCCTCGACGTCTTCGACGCCGAGGGCGTACGGTTCGCCCACGAGGTCCACCCCAGTGAGATCGCCTACGACTACTGGACCACCCACCGCGCACTGGAGGCGGTCGGCCGGCGTCCGGCGTTCGGGCTGAACTTCGACCCCTCGCACTTCGTGTGGCAGGACCTGGACCCGGTCGGCTTCCTGTGGGACTTCCGGGACCGGATCTACCACGTGGACTGCAAGGAGGCCCGCAAGCGCCTCGACGGGCGCAACGGCCGCCTCGGCTCCCATCTGCCCTGGGGCGACCCGCGCCGCGGCTGGGACTTCGTCTCCGCCGGACACGGGGACGTGCCCTGGGAGGACGTCTTCCGGATGCTGCGCTCCATCGACTACCGGGGCCCGGTCTCCGTTGAGTGGGAGGACGCCGGCATGGACCGGCTCCAGGGCGCCCCCGAGGCCCTCACCCGCCTCAAGGCCCATGACTTCGAGCCGCCGTCGGCCTCCTTCGACGCGGCCTTCTCCAACTGACACGCGCCACGGTCGGTTGACCCCCCTCCGGGATGACGGCGCATCCCGGCGCTTCACCTCACCCGTACAACCAGCCCCTCACTGGAGGCCATTCGTGCACGGGAACGACCGCACCACCCGCACCGGAACCCGCAGAACACGCCTGCGCAAGTCGCTCGCCCTGCTCAGCGGCGCGCTGCTCGCGGGTGCCACCCTCACCCTCACCACCCCCCAGGCCGGCGCAGCCGTCACCGGTCAGGACGCCGCCGCGGCGACGGAGGACTTCCAGCAGGTCACCCTCGCCAAGGGCGAGGCGGAGGTCGGCGAGCCCATGTCGCTCGCCGTCCTCCCCGACCGCTCGGTCCTGCACACCTCCCGCGACGGCGAGCTGCGCCTGACGGACGCGGCGGGCAACACGAAGCTGGCCGGCAAGCTCGACGTCTACGCGCACGACGAGGAGGGTCTGCAGGGCGTCGGCATCGACCCGGACTTCGCGCACAACCGCGCCATCTACCTGTACTACGCCCCGCCGCTGAACACCCCGGCGGGCGACGCCCCGGAGACCGGCACCGCGGCCGACTTCGCCCCGTTCGACGGCGTCAACCGGCTCTCCCGCTTCGTGCTGAACGCCGACGGCACCCTCGACAAGTCCAGCGAGAAGAAGGTCCTCGACGTCGCCACCACGCGCGGCCTGTGCTGCCACGTCGGCGGTGACATCGACTTCGACGCCGACGGCAACCTGTACCTGTCCACCGGCGACGACTCCAACCCCTTCCAGTCCGACGGCTACAGCCCGCTGGACGAGCGCGCCGACCGCAACCCCGGCTTCGACGCCCAGCGCACCGCGGGCAACACCAACGACCTGCGCGGCAAGATCCTGCGCATCAAGGTCGACGCCGACGGCTCCTACTCCATCCCGGACGGCAACCTCTTCGCGCCCGGCACCGCCAAGACGCGGCCCGAGATCTACGCCATGGGCTTCCGCAACCCGTTCCGGTTCAGCGTCGACAAGAAGACCGGCATCCTCTACGTCGGCGACTACGGCCCCGACGCCGGCTCCGCCAACCCGAACCGCGGCCCGGCGGGCCAGGTCGAGTTCGCCCGGGTGACCAAGCCCGGCAACTTCGGCTGGCCGTACTGCACCGGCGCCAACGACGCCTACGTCGACTACGACTTCGCGACGAAGACCTCCGGCGCCACGTTCGACTGCTCCGCGCCGAAGAACGACTCGCCGCACAACACCGGCCTGACCGACCTGCCCCCGGCGCAGCCGGCCTGGATCCCCTACGACGGCCCGTCCGTGCCCGAGTTCGGCAGCGGCTCCGAGTCCCCGATGGGCGGCCCGGTCTACCACTACGACGCCGCCCTCGACTCGCCCGTGAAGTTCCCCGCGGCCTACGACGGCGACTTCTTCGCCGGTGAGTTCGGCCGCCGCTGGATCAAGCGCATCACCAGCGACGCCGACGGCACCGTGCGGTCGATCAAGGACCTCCCCTGGAGCGGCACCCAGGTGATGGACATGGCCTTCGGCCCCGACGGCGCCCTGTACGTGCTGGACTACGGCACCTCCTGGTTCGGCGGCGACGACCACTCGGGCCTCTACCGCATCGAGAACGCCACCGACGGCCACTCCCCGGTGGCGCAGGCGGCGGCGGACCGCACCTCCGGACAGGCCCCGCTGAAGGTGGCCTTCTCCTCGGCCGGCTCCACCGACCAGGACGGCGACGCGCTCACCTACAGCTGGGACTTCGGTGACGGCACCACCTCGACCGGGACCGCTCCCACGCACAAGTACAAGAAGAACGGCACCTACACCGCCACGGTGACCGCCAAGGACACCACCGGCCGCACCGGCAGCGCGAGCGTCCAGGTCGTCGTCGGCAACACCGCGCCCACCGTCACCCTGCAACTCCCTCAGGACGGCCGGCTGTTCAGCTTCGGTGACGCCATCCCGTTCAAGGTGAAGGTCACCGACCCCGAGGACGGCAAGGCGGTCGACTGCTCCAAGGTCACCGTCAACTTCATCCTCGGCCACGACACCCACGGCCACCCGCTGACCTCCGCGCAGGGCTGCTCCGGCACCATCCAGACCAGCGCCGACGGCGGACACGACCAGGACGCCAACATCTTCGGTGTCCTCGACGCCCAGTACACCGACGGCGGAGGCGGCGGCCAGGAGGCCCTCACCACGCACGCCCGCAGCGTCCTGCAGCCGCGGCACCGCCAGGCCGAGCACTTCGGCACCTCCTCCGGTGTCACGGTGACCGCCCGGACCAGCGCCCACGGCGGCAAGGTCGTCGGTGACGCCGACAACGGCGACTGGATCGCCTTCACCCCCTACGTCCTGTCCGACGCCCAGAAGATCACCGCGCGGGTCGCCTCCGCCGGCGCCGGCGGCACCCTCGAGGTCCGCGCCGGGTCCGCGACCGGCACCCTCCTGGGCAAGGCCACCGTGCCCGTGACCGGCGGCCCGGACACCTACCAGGACGTCTCCGCCGCCCTGTCGAAGGCACCGCGCGGCACCACCGCCCTCTACCTCGTCTTCAAGGGCGGCAGCGGCAACCTGTTCGACCTGGACGACTTCACCTTCACCACCGGCTGAGAGGAGGCGACACCATGAGAGCGACGGCCAGAACCACCACCGCGGCGCTCGGTGCCGCCCTGCTCCTCGGCTGCATGACCGCACCCGCCGTGTCGGACCCGGCCCCCACCACCAAGCGCGTCCTGGTCTTCTCCAGGACCGCCGGCTTCCGGCACGACTCCATCCCCGAGGGCATCGCGGCCGTACGGCAGCTCGGCCGGGCGGGCGGCTTCACCGTCGACGCCACCGAGGACGCGGGCGCCTTCACCGGGAAGAACCTGAGCCGCTACGACGCCGTGGTGTTCATGTCGACCACCGGGGACGTCCTCGACACCGCCCAGCAGGACGCGTTCGAGGGGTACGTCCGGCACGGCGGAGGCTATGTCGGTGTCCACTCGGCCGCCGACACCGAGTACGACTGGGCGTTCTACGGCGGCCTCGCGGGCGCGTACTTCCAGAACCACCCGGCGATCCAGCCGGCCACGGTGAACGTGGAGGACCGCGCCCACCCGGCGACCTCGCACCTGGGACGGACCTGGGAGCGCACGGACGAGTGGTACAACTACCGCTCGAACCCGCGCGAACGCGCCCACGTCCTCGCCTCCCTGGACGAGACGTCGTACACCGGCGGCACCATGAACGGCGACCATCCCCTCGCCTGGTGCCAGGACTACCGGGGCGGCCGCGCCTTCTACACCGGTGGCGGCCACACCAAGGAGTCCTACGCCGACCCCGCCTTCCGGCAGCACCTGCTGGGCGGTATCCGGTGGGTCATCGGCGACGCCCAGGCGGACTGCCGCCCGGAGAACGGCTACCGGCCGCTCTTCGACGGCACCTCCCTGGACGGCTGGAAGCAGGCGGGCCCGGGCGGCTTCACCCGGTCCGACGACGGCACGCTCACGTCGACGGGCGGCCTGGGACTGCTCTGGTACACCCCGCGGAGCTTCGGCTCGTACTCGCTGAAGCTCGACTGGAAGGCGGCCGGCGACGACAACTCGGGTGTGTTCGTGGGCTTCCCGCCCTCGGACGACCCCTGGTCGGCGGTCGACCACGGCTACGAGATCCAGATCGACGCCACCGACGTGCCCGAGAAGACCACGGGCTCCGTCTACGGCTTCCGGTCCGCCGACGCGAAGAAGCGCGACCGTGCGCTGAACCCGCCGGGGGAGTGGAACACGTACGAGCTCCGCGTGGAGGGCGAACGACTCCGCGTCTGGCTCAACGGCGTGAAGATCAACGATTTCACCAACACCGATCCGGCCCGGAGTCTGCGCGACGGACACATCGGCATCCAGAACCACGGAACCGGTGACGAGGTGTCCTTCCGCGACGTCCGGATCAAGGAACTGCCCGCCAAGGGCAGGTGAGCGGCGGTGGGCGGGGGACGCCGGACTCCCGCCCACCGTCTTCTTCCCCCTCACCCGGGTTCGCGCACGCCAAGGAGGCTGCCCATGTCCGCGTCCCTTCCGTCCCTTCCCCGTACCCGTGTGGGAGTGTGGCTGATCGGTGCCCGCGGTTCCGTCGCCACCACCGCCGTGGCCGGCTGCGCCGCCGTGGCGGCTGGCCTGCACCCGCCCACCGGCATGGTCACCGAGACACCCCCGTTCGCCGGCAGCGGTCTGCCGGAGCTCGCCGCACTGGTCTTCGGCGGTCACGACACACTGGACTGCCCCCTGCCCAAACGGGCCGAGGAGCTGGCGGCGGGCGGTGTCCTGCCGCCCGGCCTCCCGGCGGCCGTGGCCGCCGAACTCGCGGCGGCGGACGCGGAGATACGGCCCGGCGGCCCGGCCCCCGGCGACACCCCCGAACCGGCGGAGCTGATCGAGCGGTTCGCCGACGACGTCCAGGACTTCGTACGGCGTTGCGGCCTGGAACGGGCCGTCGTGGTGAACGTGGCCTCCACCGAACCGGCCGCCGACGGCGGCGCCCTGCCGCCGAGTTCCCTGTACGCGGCGGCGGCCCTGCGCGCCGGCTGCGGCTACGTCAACTTCACCCCGTCCACCGGACTGCACCACCCGGCGCTGGCCGCCCCGGCCGCGACGAGCGGGGTGCCCCACGCGGGACGGGACGGCAAGACCGGCCAGACCCTGCTGCGCTCGGTCCTCGGGCCGATGTTCGCGCAGCGGGCGCTGGACGTGCGCGCCTGGTCCGGCACCAACCTCCTCGGCGGCGGCGACGGCGCGGCACTGGCCGACCCGGCGGCGGCCGCCGCCAAGAACGCCGGCAAGGAACGCGTCCTCACCGACACCCTCGGCGTCAGCCCCGAGGGCGAGGTCCACATCGACGACGTGCCGGCGCTCGGCGACTGGAAGACCGCCTGGGACCACATCGCCTTCGACGGTTTCCTCGGCACCCGCATGATCCTGCAGACCATCTGGCAGGGCTGCGACTCGGCCCTGGCCGCGCCCCTGGTCCTGGACCTGGCCCGGCTCACCCTGCGCGCCCAGGAGGCGGGCGTCCGCGGCCCCGTGGCCGATCTCGCCTTCTACTTCAAGGACCCGGTGGGGCGGGCGCCTTCGGCGCTGGGCGAGCAGTACGCCGCCCTCCTGCGGTTCGCGCGGCGGCTGCGGGAGGCCGTGTGAGCGCCCGTGCCTGGGCCGAACTGCTCCGCCTGCCCGCGCTGTTCACCGTCCCCGGTGACGTGCTGGCCGGAGCGGCGGCGGTGTCCGGCCGGACCGGGCCCCGCACGCTGCTGGCGGCCGGTTCCTCCCTCTGCCTGTACGAGGCGGGCATGGCCCTCAACGACTGGGCCGACCGCGAGGAGGACGCCGCCGAGCGCCCGCACCGGCCCCTGCCCTCCGGCCGCATCAGCCCCGCCGCGGCCCTCACCGCGGCCGGCGCGCTCACCGCCGCCGGCCTGGCGCTCGCCGCC
>NZ_JARAUO010000058.1:0-41641 GCF_033792105.1 Streptomyces sp. WI03-4A | reverse complement strand
GCCGGGCGTGGCGCCCGGGCCCCGGCCACGGAGCGGCCGGAACGGCCCTCCGGGACCGCCCGGCGCAGCCTGCCCAGCCGCGGTGTACGTTCCGTCATTCCCGTCCCATGTCCCGGTGCACGACCACCGTCTCCACGCCCTCGGCCGCGAGGCGCGCGGCGAGCTTCTCCGACATCGCGACCGAGCGGTGCTTGCCGCCGGTACAGCCGATGGCGATGGTCACGTACCGCTTGCCCTCGCGCCGGTAGCCGGCCGCGATGAGGCGGAGCAACTCGGCGTACCGGTCCAGGAACTCCTTGGCGCCGGGCTGGTTGAAGACGTAGGCGGCGACCTCCTCGTTCAGGCCCGTGTACGGGCGCAGCTCCGGCACCCAGTGCGGGTTGGGCAGGAACCGCATGTCCGCGACCAGGTCGGCGTCGACCGGCAGGCCGTACTTGAACCCGAAGGACATCACGGTGGCCCGGAGCTCGGGCTCCTCCTCGCCGGCGAACTGGGCGTCCATCTTCGCGCGCAGCTCGTGCACGTTGAGGCTGGAGGTGTCGATCACCAGGTCCGCGTCGCCGCGCAGTTCGCGCAGCAGCTCGCGCTCGGCGGCGATGCCGTCCACGATCCGGCCGTCGCCCTGCAGCGGGTGCGGGCGGCGCACCGACTCGAAGCGGCGCACCAGGGCCTCGTCGGAGGACTCCAGGAAGACGATGCGGCGGGTGACGCCCCGGGTGTCGAGGTCGGCGAGGGACTCGCGCAGATTGTCGAAGAAGCGCCGGCCGCGGACGTCCACGACGACCGCGATCCGCGCCACGTTGCCCTGGGAGCGGGCGCCCAGCTCCACCATGGTGGGGATCAGGGCGGGCGGGAGGTTGTCGACCACGAACCAGCCGAGGTCCTCCAGACACTTCGCGGCCGTCGACCGGCCCGCACCGGACATGCCGGAGATGATCACCAGCTCGGGGATGGCCGCCTCGGGGGCCCCGGCCGGTGTGACGTCCGTACTCACCTGTGCTCCGTTTTCCTCAACCGCCTGCTGCGGCTCCCCCTGGGCCTGGGCCGTCTGTTCTCGGTCCGCTGCGGGCTGTGCGTCGTGCTCGGTCATGGCTCCTGCCCCCGTCGTTCGTCCGGGGGGCCCGCGGTCACGGGCTCCCCCGAGGAACCCCCCGTCGTGTCGGGTTCCTCGTCGTCAATGATCTCTCCGGTCGCCGTGTTCACGGCGGGTGCGGCCGGAACCGCCCGGGCGAGGGCCACAGCGATGGTCTCGGCCGTCTTCCGGCCTATGCCGGGCACCTCCCGGATCTGCTCGATTGTGGCGGACCGCAGCTTCTTCACCGAGCCGAAATGCTTGATGAGCGCCTGTTTCCGGGTCTCACCGAGGCCGGGCACGTCGTCTAGGGGGCTGGAACGGAAGCGTTTGGCACGTCTTGTGCGCTGATAGGTGATCGCGAAACGGTGCGCCTCGTCCCGGACCCGCTGGAGCATGTACAGGCCCTCGCTGGTGCGGGGCAGGACGACCGGGTCGTCCTCGCCGGGCACCCACACCTCCTCCAGGCGCTTGGCGAGACCGCACACGGCGATGTCGTCGATGCCCAGCTCGTCCAGCGCCCGCCGGGCGGCCGCGACCTGCGGCTGCCCGCCGTCGACCACGACGAGCTGCGGGGGGTACGCGAACTTCCTGGGCCGGCCGTCGTCGTCCTTGAGGGTGTCGCTGACCGGCTCACCGTCGGCGAGCACATCCTCCGGGACGGCCCCGTCGGTCCACTCCCCCGTCTTCTCCTTCTCGGCCAGGTAGCGCCGGAAGCGCCGGGTGATCACCTCGTGCATGGAGCGGACGTCGTCCTGCCCGGCGAAGCCCCTGATCTGGAAGCGGCGGTACTCCCCCTTGCGCTGCAGACCGTCCTCGAAGACGACCATGGAGGCGACCACGTCGTCGCCCTGGAGGTGGGAGACGTCGTAGCACTCGATGCGCAGCGGAGCGCTGTCCAGGTCGAGGGCCTCGGCGATCTCCTCCAGCGCCCGCGAGCGCGTGGTCAGGTCGGAGGCGCGCTTGGTCTTGTGCAGGGCGAGGGCCTGCAGGGCGTTGCGCTGCACGGTCTCCATGAGCGCCTTCTTGTCGCCGCGCTGCGGGATGCGCAGCGAGACGTTGGACCCGCGGCGGCCGGTCAGCCACTCCTGGACCGGCTCGACGGGTTCGGGCAGCGCCGGGACCAACACCTCCTTGGGCACGGCGTCCCCGCTCTCCTCGCCGTACAGCTGCTGCAGGGCGTGCTCGACGAGGGCACCCGTGGTGACCTCCTCGACCTTGTCGGTCACCCAGCCGCGCTGGCCCCGCACCCGGCCGCCGCGCACGTGGAAGATCTGCACGGCCGCCTCCAGCTCGTCCTCCGCGACGGCGACGAGGTCGGCGTCGGTCGCGTCGGCGAGCACGACCGCGTTCTTCTCCATGGCCTTCTTCAGGGCCTCGATGTCGTCGCGCAGGCGGGCGGCCCGCTCGTACTCCATCTCCTCGGCCGCCTCCGTCATCTGCCTCTCCAGGCGCCGGAGGTAGGTGCCCGTGCGGCCCGCCATGAAGTCCGAGAACTCCTCGGCCAGTTCCCGGTGGTCCTCGGGGGTGATCCGGCCGACGCAGGGCGCGGAGCACTTGCCGATGTAGCCGAGCAGGCAGGGGCGGCCGGTGCGGGCGGCGTTCTTGAAGACACCGGCCGAGCAGGTGCGCACCGGGAAGACCCGCAGCAGCAGGTCGACGGTGTCCCGGATGGCCCAGGCGTGGGCGTACGGCCCGAAGTACCTGACGCCCTTCTTCTTGTGACCGCGCATCACCTGCACGCGCGGGAACTCCTCGTTCATCGTCACCGCAAGGTACGGGTAGCTCTTGTCGTCGCGGTACTTGACGTTGAACCGGGGGTCGAACTCCTTGATCCAGGAGTACTCCAGCTGCAGCGCCTCGACCTCCGTGGACACCACGGTCCACTCCACGGAGGCGGCGGTGGTCACCATCGAGCGGGTGCGCGGGTGCAGGTTCGCCAGGTCCTGGAAGTAGTTCGCCAGGCGCTGGCGCAGGCTCTTCGCCTTTCCGACGTAGATCACCCGGCGGTGCTCGTCACGGAACCTGTACACCCCGGGGGTGTCCGGGATCTCACCCGGCCTGGGGCGGTAGCTGGAGGGGTCGGCCATGTCTCACACCCTACTGGCGAGCGCCGACACCGCGTCGGGCCTGTGGACAACGCCGGCCGGGCGTCTGGCCACGTCGTCCGCCGCCCGGCGCGGCGGCCCCCACCGCGCTCTCCCCCGGGGCGGAGTTCCGGCCATGTCGG
This sequence comes from Streptomyces sp. WI03-4A, assembly GCF_033792105.1. NCBI lineage: Bacteria > Bacillati > Actinomycetota > Actinomycetes > Kitasatosporales > Streptomycetaceae > Streptomyces > Streptomyces sp. WI03-4A. The sequence continues at coordinate 38,339 of NZ_JARAUO010000058.1, read as the reverse complement.
CCCCCGCAGGCCCGCCCGGACGGGCACGGACGGTGACCGTACCGTGCCCGGGTGCGTGCGCCGGGGGTCGCCGGTCGGCCAGGACTGACCGGTGTCCCGGCCCGAGGTGTTGTCGGGGTCTGGTCAACACGCTTCAATGCGGGGGAGCTCGGGGCCGAGCGTGCCGGCGTACGGACACGGCGCGCGCAGAAAGGGGCGTTTCCACGCCCACGGGGGTGGCCCCGCACACCCGCACGGACGGTCCGACCAGCCTCCGTGAACCTCACAGAAAGGCCCCTGTGCATGCGGCACGCCACAGCAGAGCACGCGGACGCCCCCGCCGCGCAACTCGACCTGGCCCTGCGGGGCGGCCCCTTCCATGTGGCGCTGCGCGCCGCGATCGCCGCCCGGGGACTGCCGCTCCAGCGCGTGCAGCACCATCTGTCGCGCCACGGGGTGAAGGTGGGGGTCACCAGCCTGAGTTACTGGCAGCAGGGCGCCCGCCGCCCGCAGCGCCCGGAGTCGCTGCGCGCCGTCCGGGCCCTGGAGGAGATACTCCGGCTTCCGGACGAGTCGCTGATCCGGCTGCTCGCCGAGGCCGACGAGGCCGCCTCGGCCCGTCGCCCCTCGGCCCGCTCCTACCGCTCCCTCGTCGAAGCCTCCGACGCCTTGACCCGGCTCCAGGCCGACCTGGGCTGGTCCCTCGACGGCGGGCTGCACACCCTCGGCCATCACGAACGCGTGCGGATCGGCGTCCGCCGCGAACTGGCGGGCCGCGAGTCGCACCACATCGTGCGCGCCCACCGCGACGGCGTCGACCGCTTCGTCGCCGTGCACCACGGCGACCCGGGTTGCGACCCGCGCGCCATGACGGTGCACGCCCTGGACAACTGCCGCACCGGACGAGTGCGCCGGGACCAGGACACCGGTGTGCTGGTGGTCGAGCTGCTCTTCGGCACCCGGCTGCGCGCGGGCGACACCTTCCTCTTCCGGTACGGAGTCGAGGACGGCACGGCGGGTGCCTGCCGGGAGTACGCCCACCGCTTCGGCTTCCCGGGCGGCCAGTACGCGCTCCAGGTGCGCTTCGACGGGGCCGCGGTGCCGGCCCGCTGCCACCGCTTCACGCAGCACTCGCCCGCGGCCCCGCGCAGCGGCCGGCACGAGCTCCCGGTCACCGGGCCGCACCACAGCGTCCATGTGGTCGAGCCCCGGATCCGGCCCGGGCTGGTGGGCATCACCTGGGACTGGGAGTGAGCGCCTGCCCCGGACGGGGCCGGTGCGCCGGTCTGTTCCGGGGCGCCGGCAGGTCTTGGGGCGCAGGCCGATCCCGGATCTGAGGCCGGTCTCGTTGTACAGGCCGGTCCCGGGGCAGGCCGGCAAGTCGCGTGCCGGGCTGGTCAGGCGCCGGGGCCGGCGATGATCCTGCCGTCGGTGATCCTGACCGGGAGTTCGTTCAGCGGCTCGGTGGCCGGCGACTGGACGACCTTTCCGGTCACCGCGTCGAACTGGCTGCCGTGGCAGGGGCAGACCAGCGTGGTCCCCTGCAGCTTGTTGATGGGGCACCCCGCGTGCGTGCAGATGGTGCTGTACGCCTTGAGCCCACCGCTCGCGTCGCGGCTGACCACCACATTCCGGTCGCGATAGAGCTTGGCTCCGCCCTTGGGAACCTCGTTCTCGGCGCCGAGGTCGACCGGCGCGGTCGGGGTGGCATCGGCCGTGGCGCCGCCCGGAGCGGAGCAGGCGGCCAGTCCGAGCCCGGCGACCGGAGCCGCTGCGGCCCCTCGGAGGACGGTACGACGGCTCGCGGACGAACGGGCAGGCATCTGAACTCCACGGATCGGGGGCGTGCGGGCCGCACGATACCGGGGCAAGTCGGCCGGGCTTCCGGCGGGAGGGGTGGATCCGGGCGGATCCGGACGGGGCGGCTTGCCGATCCGGAGGGGCGGCCCGCCGGTACGGAGGGGACCGGACCGCGTAAACGTTTGCGTAAGCGTTTACGCGAGGCGCCAGCGTGAGGTAGCTTTCCGGGCCGACGGCTCCGTCACGAGGCTAAGGAGAAGCGCCGATGCCGACCATGGCCGACGTCGCCCGGAGCGCCGGTGTCTCCGTCGCGACCGTCTCCCACGTGCTCAACGGCACGCGCCCGGTGCTGCCCCACACACGTCAGGCGGTGCTGGACGCCGTCGACGCCCTTGGCTACACACCCAACACCCTCGCCCGCTCGCTGGTGACCTCGCGGACCCGCTCCATCGGCCTGGCGGTGTCCGCGATCAGCAACCCGTACTTCACGGAGATCCTCCAGGGTGTGGAGGCCGCGGCCCTCGATGCCGGCTACAGCCTGCTCATCGCCGACCCGCACGACGACCCCGTGCACGAGCGCAAGGTCGTGCAGCTGCTCCACGAGCGCCGGGTGGACGGCATGATCGTCGCTCCCTCCGCCGCCCCGCACGCCCTCGTGGACTACCTCGCCCGCCACGCCGTGCCCACGGTGTTCCTGGACCGGGTGCTCACGGGTGACGAGGGGGCGGCCGGTGGTCCCGATGGCCCCGATCAGGTCTGCGCCGAGAACGTCGAGCCGATGGCCCGGCTCGTCGGCCATCTCACGGCACTCGGTCATCGACGGATCGGCCTGGTCGCGGGCCTGCCCGGACTCAGCACCACGACCGAGCGGATCGCCGGCTACCGGCAGGCCCTCACCTCGGCGGGCCTCCCCCACGACGAGGACCTGGTCGTGTCCGGCAACTCGGAGTCGTCCGGCGCCGAGCGGGCCACGGCCACCCTGCTGGCCCGTCCCGAGCCGCCCACGGCACTCGTCACCGCCAACAACGCCATGACCATCGGCGCCCTGCGCGCCCTGCGCCGGCAAGGCCTGGCCGTGCCGGACGACATCGCCCTGTGCTGCTTCGACGACTTCGCCTGGGCCGACCTGTTCTCACCCCGGCTCACCGCCGTCGCCCAGCCCAGCAGGGAGATCGGCGCCCGGGCCGTCCAAGTGCTGCTGGACCGGCTCGCCACGCCCGGCCAGCCCGCCCGGACCGTACGGCTGCCCTGCGCCTTCGTCCACCGCACCTCCTGCGGCTGCCCGGAGGAACCGGTCCGGGACCTGGGCTGGGAGTCAGGCCGAGACAAAGGGGCCGGCCCGGTGCCGGACGGCCCGGGCGGCAGGGCCGCAGCATCCGCACGCTCCACGCTGTCCGAGAAGGGAACCATCTCGTGATCGTCGTCGCCGGTGAGGCACTGATCGACCTGGTACCGCACGGGCCCGGCGCCCTCGCGGACCTGAAGCCGGCGCTCGGCGGCGGCCCGTACAACACGGCCGTCGCCCTCGGCCGCCTCGGCTCCCCGACCGCCTTCTGCTCCCGGACGTCGTACGACGCCTTCGGCGAGGCCCTGCTCGACGGGCTGCGGCGGGCCGGGGTGGAGGTGTCGGGTGTACAGCGCGGCCCCGAGCCGACCACCCTGGCGGTCGCCACCGTCGGCAGCGGTGGCTCGGCCTCCTACTCCTTCTACGTCGACGGCACCGCCGACCGTCTCTTCACCACTCCCGCCGCGCTTCCCGCCGGCACGCGCGCGGTGTCCTTCGGTACCTGCTCGCTCGTCCTGGAGCCGGGGGCGAGCGCCTATGAGGAGCTGATGCGGGCCGCCGCCGCACAGGGTTTGTTCACCGCGCTCGACCCCAACATCCGGGCGGGGCTGATCCCGGACGCGGACGCCTACCGGGCGCGTTTCAGAGGCTGGCTGCCCTCGGTGACACTGCTGAAGCTGTCAGAGGAGGACGCCGAGTGGCTGGGCGGCACCCCGCGCGAGTGGCTGGACGCGGGACCGTCGGCCGTCGTGCTCACCCGGGGCGGGAACGGCCTCACCGTCCTCACCCGGGACGGCGCGGAGTACTCCGTACCGGGTGAGAAGGTCGAGGTCGTGGACACCATCGGTGCCGGTGACACCGTGAACGCGGCCCTGCTGCACGGCCTCGCCGCTCAGGACGCGCTGTCCGCGCGAGGACTGGCCGCCCTGGGACCGGACGGCTGGCAGCGGCTGCTGCGGTTCGCGGCACGCGCGGCGGCGATCACCTGCTCCCGGGCCGGGGCGGAGCCGCCGTTCGTGGACGACCTGGGCGAACTCTGAGCGGACGTCGGACAAGGCCCGGGCCGGGTGGGGCAGGGGCCAGGCATACGGAATCTTCGCGGAATTCCTCGATGCTCTTGTCAAGGTGCTGCCGGCTCCGCGGTTCGTAGCCCGGGGGAGGCTGCCGCTGGGTGGGGCCGGGGTGGCTGTAGTTGGAACGAGCGGCGCCCCGCGGGGAGTTCCCACGGGGCGCCGCTTTTTTGATGGCGTGTCAGGGCATGTCGCCCGTTCCGGTTCAGGCCTTGCGGGCCCGGGTCGTCTTCTTCGCCGGTGCCGCCTTCTTCGTGACGCCGGCGGTCTTGCCGGTCGCCTTGCTGTCGGCCTTGGCCGTCACCGTCTTCTTCGTCGTAGACCGCGCCGCGGCGGTCTTCCGGGCCGTCGTGCCGCGTGACGCCTTGACCGGCTGCGCGTCGCTGATGCGGTCGGCGCCGAGGATGTCGCGCAAGAACTTGCCGGTGTGGCTGGCCGGAACGCCGGCGACCTCCTCGGGCGTGCCCTCGGCGATCACGAGGCCACCGCCGGCGCCGCCCTCCGGACCCATGTCGACGAGCCAGTCGGCGGTCTTGATCACGTCGAGGTTGTGCTCGATGACGATGACCGTGTTGCCCTTGTCGACCAGGCCGGAGAGGACCGTCAGCAGCTTGCTGATGTCCTCGAAGTGCAGGCCGGTGGTCGGCTCGTCCAGGACGTAGACCGTGCGGCCGGTGGAGCGCTTCTGCAGTTCGCTGGCGAGCTTCACGCGCTGCGCCTCGCCGCCGGACAGGGTGGTCGCGGACTGACCGAGCCGCACGTACCCGAGGCCGACGTCCTTGAGCGTCCGCAGGTGCCGGGAGATGGCCGGGACGGCCTCGAAGAAGTCGGTGGCCTCCTCGATCGGCATGTTCAGCACGTCGGCGATGGACTTGCCCTTGTAGTGGACGTCCAGGGTCTCCCGGTTGTACCGGGCGCCGTGGCACACCTCGCACGGGACGTAGACGTCCGGGAGGAAGTTCATCTCGATCTTGATCGTGCCGTCGCCCGCGCAGTTCTCGCAGCGGCCGCCCTTGACGTTGAAGGAGAAGCGTCCGGGCAGGTAGCCGCGGACCTTCGCCTCGGTGGTCTCGGCGAACAGCTTGCGGATGTGGTCGAAGACGCCGGTGTAGGTCGCCGGGTTGGACCGCGGGGTGCGGCCGATCGGCGACTGGTCGACGTGCACGACCTTGTCCACGAGGTCGTCGCCGTCCACGCGCGTGTGCCGTCCGGGGACGTTGCGCGCGCCGTTCAGCTCACGGGCCAGGTGCGTGTAGAGGATGTCGTTGACCAGCGTCGACTTGCCGGATCCGGACACGCCCGTGACCGCCGTGAACACGCCCAGCGGGAAGGACACGTCGATGTCCTGGAGGTTGTTCTCCCGGGCGCCGTGCACGGTGAGCTGCCGGGACAGGTCGCGGGGGCGGCGCACGTCCGGGAGCGGGATGGCCTTGCGGCCCGAGAGGTACTGGCCGGTCTGCGACTCGGTGTTCGCCAGCAGTTCCTTCAGGGAGCCGCTGTGCACGACCTTGCCGCCGTGCTCACCCGCACCGGGGCCGATGTCGACGATCCAGTCGGCGACCTTGATCGTGTCCTCGTCGTGCTCCACGACGATGAGCGTGTTGCCCATGTCGCGCAGCCGGACGAGGGTCTCGATCAGCCGGTGGTTGTCGCGCTGGTGCAGGCCGATGGACGGCTCGTCCAGGACGTACAGCACGCCGACGAGACCGGAGCCGATCTGGGTGGCAAGCCGGATGCGCTGGGCCTCGCCGCCCGAGAGGGTGCCGGCCGCGCGGTTGAGGGAGAGGTAGTCGAGGCCGACGTCGACGAGGAACCGGAGCCGCTCGTTGACCTCCTTCAGGACGCGCTCGGCGATCTTCTTGTCGCGGGCGTTGAGCTTCAGCTCGCCCAGGAAGTCGGCACAGTCGCTGATCGACATCGCGGCGACCTCGGCGATCGACTTCTCCATGATCGTGACGGCGAGGACGATCGGCTTCAGACGCGTGCCCTCGCAGGAGGGGCAGGGCACCTCGCGCATGTAGCCCTCGAAGCGCTCACGGCTGGCGTCGCTCTCGGCCTCGCTGTGACGGCGCTTGACGAAGGGCACCGCGCCCTCGAACGGCGTGGTGTACACGCGCTCGCGGCCGTACCGGTTGCGGTAGCGGACCTCGATCTGCGTCTTGTGTCCCTGGAGCAGGGCCTTCTTCGCGCGCTGCGGCAGCCCGGCGAAGGGGATGTCGGTGCGGAAGCCGAGGGCGTCCGCGAGGGCGCCGATGAGACGGCCGAAGTAGTCCTTGGTGTGTCCGTGGGACCAGGGGTGGATGGCCCCCTCGTCCAGGGACTTGTCCTCGTCCGGGACGATCAGCTCCGGGTCGACCTCCATGCGCGTGCCGATGCCGGTGCACTCGGGGCAGGCGCCGAAGGGCGAGTTGAAGGAGAAGGAGCGGGGCTCCAGCTCCTCGAAGGACAGGTCGTCGTACGGGCAGTACAGGTGCTCCGAGTACATGCGCTCGCGCTCGGGGTCGTCCTCGGGCAGGTCGACGAAGTCGAGCACGACCATGCCGCCGGACAGGCCGAGGGCGGTCTCCACGGAGTCGGTGAGGCGGCGCTTGGCGGTCTCCTTCACCGTGAGGCGGTCGATGACCACCTCGATGGTGTGCTTCTCCTGCTTCTTCAGGGTCGGCGGGTCGGACAGCTGGATGGTCCGGCCGTCGACACGCGCGCGGGAGTAGCCCTTCGTCTGCAGGTCGGCGAAGAGGTCGACGAACTCGCCCTTGCGCTCGCGCACCAGCGGCGACAGGACCTGGAAACGGCTGCCCTCGGGCAGCTCCAGCACCCTGTCGACGATGGCCTGCGGCGACTGGCGCGAGATGGGGCGCCCGCACTCGGGGCAGTGCGGCTTGCCGATGCGCGCGAAGAGCAGGCGCAGGTAGTCGTAGACCTCGGTGATGGTGCCGACCGTCGACCGCGGGTTGCGCGAGGTCGACTTCTGGTCGATCGAGACCGCCGGGGAGAGGCCCTCGATGAAGTCGACGTCCGGCTTGTCCATCTGGCCGAGGAACTGCCTGGCGTAGGAGGAGAGCGACTCGACGTACCGCCGCTGCCCCTCGGCGAAGATCGTGTCGAAGGCCAGGGAGGACTTGCCCGACCCGGAGAGGCCCGTGAAGACGATGAGCGAGTCACGAGGCAGGTCGAGCGAGACATTCTTCAGATTGTGCTCACGCGCGCCACGGACGATGAGACGGTCGGCCACGCCGGTCCGCACCTTTCTTGAGAGAAGTGACAGGGGCCGGGGCCCCCGTGCTTCTTCGAGACTAGGGGGAGCCACTGACAACGCCGGTCGGATTCCGGGATGCATAACAATCCCCGGCTCTCCTTCATGCCCGGCGCCACTCCCGACGATATAGCACGGGCATTCGATTTACGGGCGAGCTTCACCACCTTCACCCGAAGGTGTGGTGAGGCTAATGTCAGGCCCATGATTGATCACGCTCATGACCTGGCATGTGTACATGACGCGACCGAGCGGCTCCTCAGCGCTGTCGTCGAACTGGACAACGCCTCGCTCGCCGAGCCGTCACGCCTGCCCGGCTGGACCCGCGGGCACGTCCTCGCCCACCTCGCCCGCAACGCGGACGCCCTTGTGAACGTCCTCGGGGGCCGTCCCATGTACCCGAGCGCCGAGGCCCGGGACGCCGACATCGACCGGGACGCCCCCCGCCCGCTGGACGTCCAGCTCACCGACGTGCGCGAGAGCGCGGCCCGCTTCGAGGCCACCGGGGCCGCGCCGGCCGACTGGGGGCGCACGGTGGAACTGCGCAACGGGGTCACCGACGCCGCGGCCCGGGTGCCGTTCCGGCGGTGGATCGAGGTCGAGCTGCATCACGTCGATCTGGGGATCGGTTACGAGCTGGAGGATCTTCCGGCCGAGTTCACCGAGCGCGAGATCGACTTCCTCACGCAGCGGTTCTCCGGGCACCCCGACGTCCCGGCGACCCGGGTCACGGCGGGCACGCGCGCGTGGAGCACGGGCCGCGCGGCGGCCGAGCCCGCGGTCACGGTCGACGGCACCCCCGCGGACCTGCTCGGCTGGCTCGCCGGGCGCCGCGAGGGCGAGGCGCTGAAGACCACGGGCGGTGCGCTGCCGAAGCTGCCGCCGCTGTAGCGCGACGCCGGTCCGCCGGCCCTTCCCCGCTATAGGCTGCCGCCATGACGTACAGCGGAGAGGTCAAGGTCGGCGGACCGGCGGACGTGCACGAGCTGAAAGACCTGATGATCACCAAGATCGCGGTCGGCCCGATGGACAACAACGCCTATCTGCTGCGCTGCCGGGCCACCGACGAGCAACTCCTCATCGACGCCGCCAACGAGGCGCGGACCCTGCTCGGCATGATCGGTGACGACGGCATCGCGTCCGTCGTCACCACGCACCAGCACGGCGACCACTGGCAGGCGCTCGCCGAGGTCGTCTCCGCCACGGGCGCCCGCACCTACGCGGGCCGCGAGGACGCGCCCGGCATCCCGGTACCCACCGACGTCCTGGTCGACGACGGCGACGTCATCAGGGTGGGGCGGGTGGAGCTCACCGCGCGCCATCTCGTCGGGCACACCCCGGGCTCCATCGCCCTGGTCTACGACGACCCGCACGGCCACCCGCACGTGTTCACCGGCGACTGCCTCTTCCCGGGCGGCGTCGGCAACACCCACAAGAACCCCAAGGCGTTCGCCAGCCTGATCCACGACGTCGAGACGCGGATCTTCGACGTGCTGCCGGACGAGACGTGGGTGTACCCGGGACACGGGAACGACACCACACTGGGCGCGGAACGGCCCCATCTCCCCGAGTGGCACGCGCGCGGCTGGTGACAAACCCGCCCGGCGCGCACGGGGTCACCGCGCGCACCGGGCGCACACCCACGACCAGCCTCGGCGCATACCTCGCCGAACGCGCCCCGTGTGAACGGTTCGCACGCGCCGGACACGCGTGCGCGCTCCCGGCGCGTGCTGCCACGCAGTCAACTGGTGGTGGCCCCGCACAGGATGACGGCTCCTGAGCGGCAGGGCCGCCGGTCTCCAACCCCGCCCTCGACCGGCGGCCCAGGCCGGGGCGGCCCCGCGGCAGGGCGGCGTTCACACGGCCGCAACACCGTTCCCACCATGCGGACAGTTACCCCCGTGACCTGGACAAACAGGGGGTTCGCTGCCAATCTCCCGCCATGCACCCTGCCCCTCGCGCCCTGCGCCGCGCGGTATCCGCCGCGACCATAGCCCTGCTCGCCACCGCCGTCGGCTGTGCTCCGCAGCCCGAGGACAAGTCAGCGGCCCCCGCGTCGGGGTCCGCCGCGAAGAGCTGCGCCCAGGGCAGGTTGGCCACCAAGACCTCCGGGAAGCTGACCATCGCGACCGACGAACCGGCCTACGAGCCCTGGTTCAAGGACGACAAGCCCGCGAACGGCAAGGGCTTCGAGTCCGCCGTCGCCTACGCGGTCGCCGAGCGGCTGGGCTACGGCCGCGGCGCGGTGGTCTGGCAGAGCGTCCCCTTCAACAAGGCGTTCGCGCCCGGTGCGAAGACCTTCGACTTCGACATCAACCAGGTGTCGATCAGCGCCGAGCGCAAGAAGGCCGTGGACTTCTCCTCCGGCTACTACGACGTCCGCCAGGCCGTCATCGCGCTCAAGGACGGCAAGGCCGCCAAGGCGACCGGCATCGCGGACCTGAGGAACCTCAAGCTGGGCGCCCAGGTGGGCACCACCAGCCTCGACTACATCACCGACGTCGTGAAGCCGAAGCAGCAGGCCGCGGTGTACGCCAAGAACGACCAGGCCAAGTCCGCCCTGAAGAACGGTCAGGTCGACGCCGTCGTCACCGACCTGCCGACCGCGTTCTACATCACCTCCGCCGAGGTGACCGACGCCCGGATCGTCGGCCAGTTCGAGAACCAGGGCGCCGCGCCCGAGCAGTTCGGGCTCGTGCTCGACAAGGGCAGCGCGCTGACCTCGTGCGTGAGCGGCGCCGTCGACGCCCTGCGCAAGGACGGCACCCTGGCGAGGATCGAGAAGCAGTGGCTCTCCGACGCCGTCGACGCGCCGGTGCTCAAGTGACGCTCACCAAGGGCGAGTCCGCGCGGGAGGGGGCGGACGGCGAGGGCGACGTGACCGGGGGCGCCGGGGACGCGGTCCCGGGCGCCGCGGACGGCTACACACCGTCCGCACGGCGACTGGAGCGCGAGCGCCACAAGAGGGCGCGCGCCCGCCGCGCCACGGCCGTCGCCGCGCTCTCCACCCTGGTCACCGCCGTCGTCCTCTACCTGGTCGTCGTCAACGCGCCGGGCTGGCCGCGCACCAAGGAGACGTTCTTCAGCGCCCAGTACGCGCGCGAGGCGCTGCCGAAGGTCCTCGACGGGCTGTGGCTGAACGTCCGCCTCCTGTTCGTCTGCGGCGCCGCCGTGCTGGTCCTCGGCATGCTCATCGCGATCGCCCGGACCCTGCGCGGCCCGGTGTTCTTCCCGCTGCGCGCGCTGGCGGCGGCCTACACCGACTTCTTCCGGGGACTGCCCCTGATCATCAACCTGATGATCGTGGTCCTCGGCGTGCCCGCGCTGCGGCTGCAGGGCGTGACGGTCGACCCGGTGCTGCTGGGCGGTACGGCGCTGACCCTGACGTACTCGGCGTACGTGGCCGAGGTGTTCCGCGCCGGCATCGAGTCCGTCCACCCCTCGCAGCGTGCCGCGGCCCGCTCGCTGGGCCTGACCAACCGGCAGGCCCTGCGGTACGTGGTGCTCCCCCAGGCGGTGCGCCGTCAGGTGCCGCCCCTGCTCAACGACCTGGTGTCGCTGCAGAAGGACACGGGCCTGGTCTCGATCGGCGGCGCGATCGACGCCGTACGCGCGGCCGACATCGTCGTGGGCCGCAGTCTCAACTACACGCCGTACATCGTCGCGGGCCTGGTGTTCGTGGCGCTGACCATCCCCATGACCCGCTTCACGGACTGGGTGACGGCCAGGACGGACCGGCAGCGGGCCCAGGGAGGAGCGCTATGACTACCGCACCCGGCGGCGACACGCCTGTGCTGCGGATGGAGTCCGTCCGCAAGACCTTCGGGGACTCGGTGGTGCTGCGGGACGTCGGCCTGGAGGTCGCCCCGCACACGGTAACCGCGCTGATCGGAGCCTCGGGCTCCGGCAAGTCCACGCTGCTGCGCTGCGCCAACCTCCTGGAGGAGATCGACGACGGCGCTATCTGGCTGGACGGCGAGGAGATCACCGACCCGCGCGCCGACCAGGACGCGGTGCGGCGCCGGATCGGCGTGGTCTTCCAGGCGTACAACCTCTTCCCGCACATGACCGTGCTGGACAACATCACCCTCGCCCCGCGCCGGGTGCACGGGGTCTCCCGCGCGGAGGCCGAGGAGCGGGCCAGAGGGCTGCTGGAGCGCCTCGGCCTGGCGGAGAAGGCGGACGCCTACCCGGACCGGCTCAGCGGCGGCCAGCAGCAGCGCGCGGCCATCGTGCGGGCGCTCGCGGTGCGGCCCCGGCTGCTGCTGCTCGACGAGATCACGGCGGCGCTCGACCCCGAACTCGTGGGCGAGGTGCTGAACGTCGTCCGCGACCTCAAGGACGAGGGCATGACCATGGTGCTGGCGACGCACGAGATGGGTTTCGCCCGGGACGTCGCCGACCAGGTCTGCTTCCTCGACGGAGGCGTGGTGCTGGAACGGGGCAGCGCCGACCAGGTCTTCGGCGACCCGCTACAGGAGCGCACCCGGCGGTTCCTGCGGCGGATCGTGGAGGCCGGCCGCCTGTAGCGGCGCCGGGGCTACGTGTCGGCCCGCGCCGCCCCCAGCAGGGCGGCGACCCGCTCCACGCCGAACACGTAGCCCTGCACCCCGCAGCCCGCGATCACACCGTCGGCGCGCAGCGAGACGTAGCTGTGGTGCCGGAACGACTCCCGCTGGTGGACGTTGGAGATGTGCACCTCCAGCACGGGCATCCCGTCGCAGGTGTTGAGCGCGTCCAGGATCGCGACCGAGGTGTGGGAGTAGGCGCCGGGGTTGATGACGATCCCGCAGTGGCCGAGACGGGCCTCGTGGATCCAGTCGACCAGCTCGCCCTCGTGGTTGGACTGCCGGAAGTCCACCGTGCCGCCGTGCGCGGCCGCCGCCCGGGCGCACATCGCCTCGACGTCGGCGAGTGTGTCCTTGCCGTAGATCTCGGGCTGGCGCTGGCCGAGGAGGTTCAGGTTGGGCCCGTTGAGAATCATGATCGGGGCGTTGGCCAGGGTGCGGGGCACGGTTCCTCCGGTCCGGTCGGGGCGGCTGCGGCCGCCTTCTGCGACCCGGTCTATCACGGTCCGCGCCCCCGGCCGGGGCCGGTGTCCGTGGGCCGCCCAGGCGTGCGCCGGGACCCATTCGATCACCTCCGCACGCCCCCGTAACCCTTGATCACTTCGGGTGGTTGAGGCGGCATGCACGCTGTACGGGCCGCAAGGAGCCCTTCCATGCCGCGGCTCGCGGCCGCCTCGCTCGCCGGCACCGCGATCGAGTTCTACGACTTCTTCGTCTACGGGACCGCGGCGGCGCTGGTCCTCGGGCCGCTGTTCTTCCCGGGCTTCTCGCCGGTGGCGGGGACGCTGGCGGCGTTCGCGACGTTCGGGGTGGGGTTCGTCGCCCGGCCGCTGGGCTCGGTCCTGTTCGGGCACCTCGGGGACCGGCGCGGGCGGCGGCCGGTGCTCGTGGTCTCGCTGCTGCTGACCGGCGCCTCGACGGTCGCGGTCGGCTGCGTCCCGGCCTACGGGTCCATCGGTGTGGCCGCGCCCGTGCTGCTGCTCGTCCTGCGGTTCCTGCAGGGGCTGGGGCTCGGCGGGGAGTGGGGCGGGGCGGTGCTGCTGACCGCCGAGCACGCGCCCGCCGGACGGCGCGCCCTGTGGTCGAGCTTCCCCCAGGTGGGGCCCGCGCTGGGCTTCGTACTCGCCAACGGGGTGATGCTCGCCCTGTCGGCGGGACTGTCCGAGGCGCAGTTCGCGCAGTGGGGCTGGCGGGTGCCGTTCTGGGCTGCGGCCGTACCGGCTCTGGCCGGGCTGTGGCTGCGTTCGTCGCTCCCGGAGAGTCCGCGGTTCCTGGAGATCGACGACCACGCGCGCGTGCCGCTCGTCGAGGTGGTACGGCACCACGGGCGGCTGGTGCTGCTGACGGCCGGGGCGCTGGCCGCCGGGTACGCGGTCTTCTACGCGGTGACGACCTGGTCGCTGGCGTACGCGACGGAGCGGCTGGGGGTGAGCCGGACCGTCATGCTGACCTGCGTCATGGGCGCGGTGGTGGTGAAGGGCGCGCTCACGCCTCTCATGGCGCTGCTCGGGGACCGGTTCGGGCGCCGGCCCCTGTGCCTGACGGGATGCGCGGCCTGCGCGGTGTGGATGCTGCCGATGGTCTCCCTGCTGGCGACCGGTGAGCCGCTGCTGATGTTCCTGGGCATCCTGGGCGCGCTGATCGGTTTCATCACCATGTTCGCGGTGATCGCCGCCTATCTGCCGGAGCTGTTCGAGGCGCGGGTGCGCTGCACGGGTGCCGCGGTCGGCTACAACCTCGGCGGTGTCGTCGGCGGCGCTCTCACCCCGATCGTGGCGACGGCGCTGGCCGCGCACGGCGGGCGCGTCCCGTGGGGTGTGGGGGTCTATCTGACGGGGGTCTGCCTGCTCAGCCTCGGCTGCTTCGCGCTCCTGCCGGAGACCCGGCCGGTGCCGGCACCGGCGGTGGAGCCGGCGACCGGCTGACCTCGCGGGGCGGCGCTACGGGTTGATCGCCAGCTCCAGGTAGGCCGCGAACAGCACCAGGTGGACGCCGCCCTGCAGGGGGGTGGCCCGGCCGGGCACCACGGTCAGCGAGCTGACCACCACGGTGAGCGCGAGCAGCAGCATGTCGGTGGAACCGAGGCCGAGCACGAGCGGTCCGGGCAGCCAGACGGAGGCGAGTGCGACGGCGGGGATGGTCAGCCCGATGCTGGCCATCGCGGAGCCGAGGGCGAGGTTGAGGCTTGTCTGCACGCGGTCGCGGCGTGCGGAGCGCAGTGCGGCGATCGTCTCGGGGAGCAGCACGAGCAGCGCGATGATCACACCGACGACCGCCTGGTTCAGGCCGGCCGCCTTCACCCCGGACTCGATGGTGGGTGACACGCCTTTCGCCAGGCCGACCACGCCGACGAGGGCGAGCCCGAGCAGGCCGAGACTGGTCCAGGCGGTGCGCGCGGACGGTGCCGCGGCGTGGTGGTCGGCGGTGATGACGTCGCCCTGCCGGGTGATCGGCAGGAAGTAGTCGCGGTGCCGCACGGTCTGGGTGGTGACGAACAGACCGTAGAGGATCAGTGAGGACAGCGCGGCGAACATCAACTGCACGCTGGAGAACTCGGGGCCCGGCTTGCTGGTGGTGAAGGTCGGCAGCACCAGGCTGAGCGTGGCCAGCGTCGCCACCGTGGCCAGGGCGGCGCCGGTGCCCTCGGGGTTGAAGACCGCCGTGCCGTGCCGCAGGGAGGCGACCAGGAGGCAGAGTCCGACGATGCCGTTGCAGGTGATCATCACGGCGGCGAACACGGTGTCCCGGGCCAGCGTGGCACTCTTGTCGCCGCCGTCGACCATGAGGGTGACGATCAGCGCCACCTCGATGATCGTGACGGCGACGGCGAGGACCAGGGAGCCGAAGGGTTCGCCGACCCGGTGGGCGATCACCTCGGCGTGGTGCACCGCCGCGAGGACGGATCCCGCCAGGACCAGGGTGACCAGGCCGACGACCGCTCCGGGCAGGCCGCGTCCCCAGGTGAAGATCAGCAGGATCACCGCGAGCACCGGCACGAGGAGCGTCCACCGCCCGGCGAGCGACGTGAGCCGATTGATCATGCCGCGATCGTTGCAGACAGTCACATGATCCGCATTCCGTTCTTTCCGGATGCCTGGTCGTCCTTTCCTGTGCGGGTCCCCTGCTCCTGGACGGGGCACCGGGCGCCTGCAACGGCCGGTGCCCCCAGGGATCGGGTGACGGTTCACGCCTCCGCGCCCGGTCAGGCGTCGACGCTGTTCCTGCTGTCCCTGCTCTCGCCGCCGGCCTTGCCGTCCGCCGGGCCCTCGCCGGCGCGGGACGCCGCTTCGGGGGCCGCCTGCTTCCTGGTGGCCAGCAGACTGGTGACCGTCGTGACCACGAGGACCGCACAGATCACACCCAGGGAGACCGGGGTGCTGATCTCGGGGACGTGGACGCCGGTCTCGTGCAGCGCGTGCAGGACCAGCTTGACGCCGATGAAGCCGAGGATGACCGACAGGCCGTACGACAGGTGGACCAGCTTCTTCAGCAGGCCGCCGATGAGGAAGTACAGCTGGCGCAGGCCCATCAGGGCGAAGGCGTTGGCGGTGAAGACGATGTACGGGTCCTGGGTCAGACCGAAGATCGCGGGGATCGAGTCGAGCGCGAACAGCACGTCCGTGGTGCCTATGGCGAGCATCACGACCAGCATCGGGGTCATGACCCGCTTGCCGTTCTGCTCGATCCACAGCTTGGTGCCGTGGTAGCGGTCGGCCACGCCGAACCTGCGCTCGGCGGCCTTCAGCAGTTTGTTCTCCTCGAACTCCTCGTCCTCGTCGTCGCCGCGGGCCTCCTGGACGAGCTTCCAGGCGGTCCAGATCAGGAAGGCGCCGAAGAGGAAGAACACCCAGGAGAAGCTGGCGATGATCGCCGCTCCGGCCGCGATGAACACGGCCCGCAGGACCAGGGCTATGAGGACGCCCATGAGCAGCACCCGCTGCTGGTACTGCGAGGGCACCGCGAACTTCGCCATGATCAGGACGAAGACGAAGAGGTTGTCGACGCTGAGCGACTTCTCGGTGATGAAGCCGGCGAAGAACTCGCCGGCCGGCTGACCGCCGCCGAAGAGGAACAGACCGAGTCCGAAGAGTCCGGCCAGGGCGATCCAGACGACGGTCCAGATGCCCGCTTCCTTGATCGACACGTCATGGGGCTTGCGCCCGATGAAGAAGTCGACCGCGATCAGGGCGGCGAGACCCACGATGGTCAGGACCCACAGGGTCATGGAGACTTCCATTGCACCTCCGGCAATACGTCATGGCGAACACATTCGCGGTGTCACTGCCGGAGGTCTCTTCCACCCGGTGCGGGCCGACGCCCCGGGATCCACATCGGTCCGTACTGACGGGTGCGTCGCAGTCAGGGAGTACTCCCCTCCGTACGGAAAACAGTACCCCAATCACCAAGGGAAGGTAAAGGGTTTGGTAAAGCCACTGCCAAATCGGCAGTTCAGCAGCACTTTACTTACGCTTGGTGCGGGCTTCTGTCAGCTCGGTGAGCACCTGCTCCAGAACCCCGCTGCCGGGCGGCACGAGACAGGGTTCGTACGTCCAGGCGTGGCCGACCCACGGGTCGGCGAGGTGATCGTCGGGCACGGGGGTGAGTCGCATGAGCGAACGCCACAGCGGGTCGAGCAACGGGCCGTAGGCCTCGGCGTCCTCGCGGTCCGCGACCATCAGCAGGTGCACGCCGACGGCCGGTCCCTCGTCGGCGAGATAGCGCAACCGGGTCACGGCCCGCTCGTCGAAACCGTGCGGGAAGTCGTTGACGATCAGCAGTTGCTGGGCGGCGTCGACGTCCGGCGGCAGCGCTTCGGCCGCGCCGCCCCGCATTGCCATCTGCGTGAGGTCGACCCGCCGGGTGAGCCGCTCCAGCACCTCCGCCACGCCCGCGGCGCCACTCGCGGGCGCCGCCGCCACAGCGCCCGTCCGGCTGAGCGGCAGCAGTGCCTCGGCGCCGGCTCCGGCCGGGTCGACGACCTGGACCGCGAACTCCCCCGCCGGGTGGACGGCGAGCAGCCGGGCCGCGAGCGCCACCGCGCTCTCCATGGCGAGCCGGCGTGCGGAGGCGGAGTCGTGGAAGGTGCCGTCGGGTCCCTCCAGGGGCCCGCTGTCGATCCACAGTCCCCGCTCCAGCGGCAGCCTGGCCAGCAGCGGAATGCGCAGCGACGCGCTCTCGGGGAGGCAGAGATCGCCGAGCCGCAGGGCCATCGGCGGCTCGGCCGGTACCCGGTAGCCGTGCCAGACGGGGTTGTCCCAGCGGGCGAAGGCCGGCGGGAGCGCCGGCTCGACGACCTCGGACTCGGCGGTGAGCTGGGCGAGGTCGCGGTCGAAGGCGGCCCGTGCCTGGTCGGCCAGCTGGGTGTGCCGGGCCTGAGCCGCCTCGCGCGCGGCCTCTCCCGTGCCGCCGAGCCGGTTGCGCGGATCGGCCAGGGCCTGGTCGAGTTCCTTCTCCAGCCGGGAGTCGGCGAAGTCGACGGCGCTGCGGTACGCGGCCGTGGTGCGGGCCAGGTCCTCGAACATGCCCCAGACCTGGTTGTACAGCCGTTCCTCCATCGACCAGCCGGTGGCGTCGCCCGCCACCGGCGGCGCGGGCTGCCCGTCCGTGACCGGTGTCTCCGAGGACGCGGACGGTGCGGTGGCGGCCCGGCGGCGGGGGTGGCTGTAGTCGATCGGGCCGCCCGCTGTCCGCGCGTCCTCCGGCCGCTGAGCATCGGACGAAGCGGCCTGCTGCCGCGCGGTGTCGCCGGGGGCGTCCTGGGACCGCGGCGCCGGTACCGCGCGGGCGAGGCTGGCGGCCACCGCCTCCTGGATGGCGGCGGCGAGTTTTTCGGCCCCGGACAGGCCCTGGTCGGCCAAGAGCGCCGGGAGGCCCCGGGCGTAGCCCTGGCCCACCGCGCGGACCTTCCAGGCGTCGTTCCTGCGGTACAGCTCCAGCGCGACGACGGCCGACTCGGCGTCCAGGCCGGTGAGGATGAACCGGGCGATCTCGGTGCCGTCCGGGGCGGTGACCGCCGTCCGCGGGGCGGCGACCGCACCGAACCGGAGGGCGCCCCCGGGCTGCGTGGGCAGCGCGAGGAGGACCGAGACGCGGTGGACCGCCTCCGGGAGGGCGGCCAGGTCGACGGCGAGCCGGTGGTCGGCGGCGGCCTGCCCGGGCACCTCGATCCCGGGCAGCGTGGGGGCGCCGGGGTGGGCCACCCACTGGGCGCCGCGCACGGTGCCCTGCTCGTCGCAGAGCGCGGCACCCGCGAGGACCGGAACGCCGGCAGAGACCCGGATCTCCACCCGGGCCTGGGACAGCGGGTGGTTCTGCCCCCGCACCAGCTCGGCCGTCATCGCCGTCGCCCCCCTGTGTCGTGTTGTCGTGCGGCGCGGTCGCCCTACAGGTGCGGCAGGATCGTCGGCATCAGGTCCTGGAAGGTGCGGCCCTTGGCGGGCTCGCCGAGCGCGGTCATCGTCCAGCCCGCGCCCACGCGGTGCACCTTGGCCATGATCTGGGCGGTGTACGCGCCGCCGCCCGCCAGCGTGTAGCGGGCGAGTTCCTGGCCGTTGGTCTCGTCCACCAGGCGGCAGAACGCGTTCTGCACCTCCTGGAACGTCTGACCGGTGAAGGAGTTCACGGTGAAGACGATCTGGTCGATGTGGACCGGGACCCGCTGCAGGTCGACCAGGATGGCCTCGTCGTCGCCGCCCTGGCCGGACCCGCCGACGAGGTTGTCGCCGGTGTGGCGCACGGAGCCGTCGTCGCTGACCAGGTGGCGGAAGAAGACGACGTCGACCGGCTGCTTCTCGGCGAAGAGGACGGCCGAGGCGTCGAGGTCGATCTCCTGCGTGCGCGAGCCGAACAGGCCCCGGCGCTTCGCCGCCTGCCAGCCGAGACCCATGCGGACCGCGGTCAGGGTGGCGCCGTCCTTCTTCTCCAGGCTGATGGCCTGACCCTTGGACAGATTGACGGTCACGGCTGTCTTCCCCTCTCGTTTTCCCCTGTTGCCGCGCAGCGCGCGGTTGCCCAGAACCCTACGCAGGAGCACTGACAGTGCCGAACCCCGGTCCGCGGTTTGTGTCGGTGTTGCAACACAGCGCGCGGGTACCGGGGTTCGGCGGGGCCTTCGGGGTTCAGGCGATGCCCGCCTCCCGCATCTGGCGCAGTTCCTTCTTCATCTCGGAGACCTCGTCGCGCAGCCGCGCGGCGATCTCGAACTTCAGCTCGGCGGCGGCGGCCCGCATCCGGTCCGTCATCTCCTCGATCTGCTCGGCGAGCTCGGCCGCGGGACGGTCCGTCGGCACCGTGGCCGTCTTGCCCTTGGCGGCCTTGCCCGTCTTCGCGCCCTTGAGCGACTTGTCGCCCAGCGACGGCACGGGTGCCTTGGCGCCCTTGCCGTCCTTGAGGTTGCGGTAGCCGGTGCCGAGGAGCTGTTCGGTGTCGACCTCCTCGCGGGCGATCTGCGCGACGATGTCGTTGATCTTCTTGCGCAGCGGCTGCGGGTCGATGCCGTTGGCCTTGTTGTAGGCGACCTGCTTCTCCCGGCGCCGGTTGGTCTCGTCGATGGCCTTCTCCATCGCCGGGGTGATCTTGTCGGCGTACATGTGGACCTGGCCGGAGACGTTGCGCGCGGCACGGCCGATGGTCTGGATGAGGGACGTCCCGGAGCGCAGGAAGCCCTCCTTGTCGGCGTCGAGGATGGCCACCAGGGACACCTCGGGCAGGTCGAGCCCCTCGCGCAGGAGGTTGATGCCGACGAGGACGTCGAACTCGCCGGCGCGCAGCTCACGCAGCAGCTCGACCCGGCGCAGGGTGTCGACGTCGCTGTGCAGATAGCGCACCTGGATGCCCATTTCCAGGAAGTAGTCGGTGAGGTCCTCGGCCATCTTCTTGGTCAGCGTGGTGACCAGGACGCGCTCGTCCTTCTCGGTGCGGGTGCGGATCTCGTGCACCAGGTCGTCGATCTGGCCCTCGGTGGGCTTGACCACGACCTCCGGGTCGACCAGGCCCGTCGGCCGGATGATCTGCTCGACGACGCCGTCGCCACGGGACAGCTCGTAGGCGCCCGGGGTCGCCGACAGGTAGACCGTCTGCCCGATCCGCTCCTGGAACTCCTCCCACTTCAAGGGGCGGTTGTCCAGCGCGGAGGGCAGCCGGAAGCCGTGGTCGACGAGCGTGCGCTTGCGGGAGGCATCGCCCTCGTACATGGCGCCGATCTGCGGGACGGTGACGTGCGACTCGTCGATGACGAGCAGGAAGTCGTCCGGGAAGTAGTCGAGCAGGGTGTTGGGCGGGGAGCCCGGCAGGCGGCCGTCGAAGTGCATCGAGTAGTTCTCCACGCCGGAGCAGGTGCCGATCTGGCGGAGCATCTCGAGGTCGTAGGTGGTGCGCATCCGCAGGCGCTGGGCCTCCAGCAGCTTGCCCTGCTTCTCCAGCTCGGCCAGCCGCTCCCCCAGCTCCTTCTCGATGTCGTTGACGGCCCGCTCCATGCGCTCGGGCCCTGCGACGTAGTGGGAGGCGGGGAAGACGTACAGCTGCTGGTCGTCGCTGATGATCTCGCCGGTGATCGGGTGGAGCGTGGACAGCGCCTCGATCTCGTCGCCGAACATCTCGATGCGGACGGCCAGCTCCTCGTAGACCGGGAAGATCTCGATGGTGTCGCCGCGCACCCGGAAGGTGCCGCGGCTGAAGGCCACGTCGTTGCGCGTGTACTGGATGTCGACGAAGCGGCGCAGCAGCTGGTCGCGGTCGATCTCGTCGCCGACCCGGAGGGGGACCATGCGGTCCACGTACTCCTGCGGCGTGCCCAGGCCGTAGATGCAGGACACCGAGGCGACCACGATGACGTCGCGGCGGGTGAGCAGCGAGTTCGTCGCCGAGTGGCGCAGCCGTTCGACCTCCTCGTTGATCGAGGAGTCCTTCTCGATGTAGGTGTCCGACTGCGGGACGTAGGCCTCGGGCTGGTAGTAGTCGTAGTACGAGACGAAGTACTCGACCGCGTTGTTCGGGAGGAGCTCGCGGAACTCGTTGGCCAGCTGGGCGGCCAGCGTCTTGTTCGGCGCCATCACGAGGGTGGGGCGCTGGAGCTTCTCGATCATCCACGCGGTGGTGGCGGACTTTCCGGTGCCGGTCGCGCCCAGCAGGACGACGTCCTTCTCGCCGGCCTCGATGCGCTTGGCCAGGTCGGCGATGGCCGTCGGCTGGTCGCCGCTGGGCTGGTAGGGACTGACGACCTCGAAAGGCGCCACCGTGCGTTCGATGTGAGAGACGGGCCGCATGCCTTCAACCGTACGACCCCCCACTGACAACCGGTTCCGGTCAGCGGCTCTGGGGGGTGCGGGAGGCGTGGTGGCGCTCGTACCGGACCGGCCGGCGTGCGGTGTGAGGCTGCGGCCGGCGGTCCTGGTGGGAGGGCACCGCGGCGGCCGGGACGCCCGGCTTCTCCTCGACGGGGGTACGGGCCGGCTTCCCCATGATCATCTGAGGGTCGCGCATCACGACGACGCCCGCGATGAGCAGGAAGACAAGCGGGCCGATGAGCATCGGCGCCAGCACATCGGCCCCGGAGCCGGTCGTGGCGGCGTCGGGCGGTGTGTGGAGGTGGACGTCCAGGGCGGCCATGCCCATGTAGTGCATGCCGCTGACGGCGAGGCCCATCACGAGGCTGGCGCCCACGCTCCACAGGAAGCCGCGCACACGGCCCGCCGCCCACAGGGCGGCCGTGGCCGCCACGACCGCTATGACGACGGAGGCGGCGACGGTGAGCGTGTTGTACGTGAACCGGCCGTCGAAGTGCATGCCGGCCATGCCCAGGTAGTGCATCGAGGCGACGCCCAGACCGGTGATCGTGCCGCCGGTGAACAGGGCGGTGCCGGTGGCGCCCCGGTAGCCGACGATGAAGATCCCGACGCCCACCATGACGATGGCGAGGGCGAGGCTCGCGTAGGTGATCGGCTGGTCGTAGTGGATCGGCGTCTCCTTGATGCTGAAGCCGATCATGGCGACGAAGTGCATGGTCCAGATGCCCGAGCCGATCGCGGCCGAGCCGAGGGCCAGCCATGCGGGCCGCCTGGAGTGCGTGACCAGCAAGGATCTCGTGGTGCAGCGCAGGCCGAGGGCGCCACCGAGGCAGGCCATCAGATAGGCCACCAACGGGGTGACGGCCCCGTAACTGAATCCGTCGACCGTGCCCTGCATGCGAGGCTGCCCTTCCGCCCTGTTGCGTCCCGGAATATCTGACATGTGCCCCCGCCCCCGGACCGCGGGGGCCACCAGGGTTGACGCTGAGAGTATGACCCCCACCGGAATGGTCGAACGATTTTCCGGCAAAGAAACACGGCCTTGCCCCACTTGTGCGGCACTCGTGAGCGGACTTGCACACGGCCGTTCATCGTGTGGCCGCCCCGCACACGCGGACACTGACTCTCTGCTGTCAAGCTGGTGCTGTCGGTAATCGATCGACGCGAGGAGTCCGCATGTACGCGCGCGCAGTCGCCGCCACGACCACCGCGATCCTGGGTACGGCAGCCCTGCTGACCCCCCTCTCAGCGGCCGAGGCCCGGGCGGGCGAGGTCGACCGTCCCACGGTGGTCGCACACCGCGGTGCCTCGGCCTACGCCCCCGAAAATACGCTCGCTTCCATCGACGAGGCCGCGAAGCTGGGCTTCACGTGGGTGGAGAACGACGTGCAGCGCACCAAGGACGGTGAGCTGGTCGTCATCCACGACGACAGTCTGCGGCGCACGACGGACGTCGAGAAGGTCTTCCCCGACCGGGCGCCCTGGAAGGTGAAGGACTTCACCGCCGCCGAGATCGCCCGGCTGGACGCCGGCGGCTGGTTCTCCCCCGCGTACGCGGGCACGCGCGTGCCGACGCTCGAGCAGTACATGCGCCGGGTCGAGCGCAACCACGAGAAGCTGCTGCTGGAGATCAAGAACCCGGAGCTCTACCCGGGCATCGAGCAGCAGACGCTGAAGCTGCTGGGCAATGAGGGCTGGCTGGGCCCCCGGCACCGCGACCGGCTGATCGTCCAGAGCTTCAGCGCCGACTCCGTGCGGACCGTGCACGAGCTGAGGCCGGCCGTCACCACCGCCTACCTCGGCAGGCCGCCCGTCGGGGAGCTGCCCGCGTACGCGCACTTCGCCGATCTGATCAATCCCTCGTACGGGTCGATCTCCGCCGCCTACGTCTCCGCGGTGCACACCTTCAGCGGGCCGCACGGCAGGACGCTCGGCGTGTTCGCCTGGACGGTGGACGACCCGGCCACCGCCTGGCAGGTCGCCGGCTACGGCGTCGACGGGGTCATCACCAACCGGCCCGACGTGGTCAGGGCCGCCCTGGGGGCGGACTGAGCCCCGGGCCGGCGGCCGTGCGGCGGGCGTTGTCGGTGGCGGGTCGTACGGTGGGCGCATGGACAGCCATGGGCAGGACGAGCAGCGGGTCGTGTGGGCCGTCGTGGACACCGGCATCGGCCCGCTGATGCTGGCGGCGACCCGCGAGGGACTGGTCAACGTGGTCTTCCACGCCTCGGGTCCGGTGCGTGAGCGGGCCCTGGAGCGGCTGGCGGACCGGCTAGGCACGGAGCCCGCCGAGGACCCGGACGCCCCGGTGCTGGCGGAGGCGATACGGCAGGTCAAGGCCTACTTCGCCGGCGATCGCCACGACTTCGACCTGCCCCTGGACTGGTCCCTGATCTCGGGTTTCAACCGGCAGGTGCTGCGCGAGCTGGCCTCCGGCGTCCCGTACGGCACGGTGGTGGGGTACGGCGATCTGGCCGGCCGGGTCGGACAGCCGGGCGGCGCGCAGGCAGTGGGCGCCGCGATGGGGGCCAACCCGCTGCCGGTCGTCGTACCGTGCCACCGCGTGGTGGAGAGCGACGGCGGCATAGGCGGCTTCGGCGGCGGACTGGAGGCCAAGCGGAAACTGCTCGCCCTGGAGGGCGTGCTGCCCGAGCCGCTGTTCTGACCGCCCGGGGAGCGGCTACGTGTAGTGCCGTGCTTCGATCACGTTGCCGTCGGGGTCCCGGAAGTAGAAGGTGCGGGTGGCCGAACCGCGGGCGCCGAAGGAGTCGTGTCCGACGTCGGTCATGGGGACGTCGTGGGCGGCCAGGCGGGCGCGCAGGGCGTCGAAGCCGGCCGGCGACAGCGACAGACAGACATGGTTCACGGGGTGGCCCGCGCTGTCGGCGGAACCGGGGAGCATGTCCATGCGCGGCGCCAGGCCGTACGGCGCGAGGTCCAGAATGGTCTCCTCGTTGACGCGCACCGAGGGGAACGACACCTTCCCCGCGGCGAACTCCTCGACCCTCACGGGTTCGAGGCCCACGGACTCCCGGTAGAAGCGGGCCGCCGCGACCGGGTCGGTCACCCACAGCACGACGTGGTCGAGACGGACGGTGTGGTCGGTCATGCCGTCCAGGCTGGTGGCATCCCCCACAGACGGCAAGCGTTTAGCCGGACGTGCCGCCCGCCAGAGATGAGGAAGGACCGACGGACAGGAGGCGGGCGCGTGGTGCTGGTGGTGTCGCAGGAAGTCCGGGAGGCGATCGACGCGCGGCGGCCGGTGGTGGCACTGGAGTCGACCATCATCGCGCACGGGCTGCCCCGCCCGCGCAACCTCCAGGTGGCGCTGGAGCTGGAGGACGTGGTGCGGCGGGAGGGCGCCGTCCCGGCCACCATCGCCGTCCTGGACGGGCACCCGCACATCGGCCTCGACAAGGAACAGCTGGAACGGGTCGCCAACGAGGACGGCATCCGCAAGCTGGGCCACCGCGACCTGCCGCCCGCCGTGGCGGCCGGAGCGAGCGGGGCGACCACGGTGTCGGCGACGGCACAGCTCGCGGCGCTCGCTGGCGTCCGGGTGTTCGCCACGGGCGGGCTGGGCGGCGTGCACCGGCAGTGGACGGTCACCCAGGACGAGTCCGCCGACCTCGGCCTGCTGGCCCGGACCCGGATCACGGTGGTGTGCGCGGGCGTGAAGTCGATCCTGGACGTGCCCGCCACCCTGCAGCGTCTGGAGACGCTGGGCGTGACCGTCGCCGGGTACGGCACCGACCGGTTCCCCGGCTTCTACCTGTCCGACTCGGGACATCCGGTCGACTGGACGCTGGACAGCCCGGAACAGGTGGCCGAGGTGATGCGGGCGCAGGACGCGCTGGACGCCCCGGACGCGGCACTGATCGTGGCCAATCCCGTACCGGAGGAGCAGCAGCTCGATCCCGGACTGCACGCGCGCGTGCTCGCCGACGCCCTGCGTGCCTGCGACGAGAAGGGCATCACGGGCCAGGCGGTCACGCCGTTCCTCCTCGATCACCTGGTCCGGCACACGGACGGGGCCTCGCTGGAGGCCAACCTGGCCGCGGTGCGCGGCAACGTGCGGCTGGCGGCCCGGATCGCCACCGCGTGGACGAGGGGGTGACCGGGGGCCGGGACGGCGCGCTGCTGGTCGTCGGGGACGTCGTCACCGATGTCGTCGCCCGGCACCGGGGGCCGCTGGCCACGGGCACGGACACGGCGGCCGCGATCCGCACCCTGCCGGGCGGCGCGGGCGCCAACGTGGCCTGCTGGGCCGCTCACACCGGCTGTCCGGACGTGCGGCTGCTGGGGCGGGTGGGCGCGGACGCGGCGCAGTGGCACGAGCGGGAGCTTCTGGCGGCCGGGGTGCGGCCTCACCTGGTGGTCGATCCGGAGGCGACCACCGGGACGGTGATCTGCCTCGTCGATACGGGCGCGGCGGCCGAGCGTACCTTCCTGACCGACAGCGGAGCCTCCTTGCGGCTCGAACCCGCCGACTGGTCCGACGCGTTGCTCGACGGCGTCACCCGGCTGCACCTGTCGGGCTATCTGCTGTTCTCGGAGTCGAGCCGACAGCTGGCCGCGGTCGCTCTCACCGCGGCATGCGCGCGTGGCGTACGGGTCAGCCTGGACCCGGCGTCCGCAGGCTTCCTCAGGTCGTTCGGCGTGGATCGCTTCCTCGCCTTCGCGGAGGGACTGGACGTGCTGCTGCCCAGCCGGGACGAGGCGTGCCTGCTCACCGGGCTGACCGAACCGGACGACGCCGCCGCCAAGTTGAGCCGGCTGGTCCCGCTGGTGGTGGCCAAGTCGGGTGCGGCCGGAGCGCTGGTGGCCCGCGCCGGGACGGTGCTCGCCCGGGTTCCCGCCGTACCGGCGGCCCCGACGGACACCACGGGCGCGGGCGACGCCTTCACCGGCGCGTTCCTCGCCGCCCTGCTCGCGGGCGCCGATCCGCGGAAGGCGGCGGTCCAGGGGTGTGAGGCGGGGGCGCGGGCGGTGGAACGGGTGGGCGGCAGGCCACCGCACCGGAAGACCTGAGCCCCGTCGCACGGGCGGCGATGCGGGGCGGCCGCGCGGCAGCCCCGCGGGCGACCGCGCCCCTCGCGGACGACGGCACCGGGGCGCGACACCGCTCGGGCACCTGTCCTCAGCGCTTGCGCCCCCACGCCGAGATCATCGGTGCGGTGGCCAGATCCATGCCGCCGGCCGCCACATGGGCCAGGTGCCGGTCGATGTCCTCGTCGGTGGCCAGGCCCGCGGCCACCAGACGACCTCGGATCTGACGGACCGTGGCGGACTCCAGGGCCGTACAAGCGGGAGAGGTCATGGGGAAGTAGGCGTCGGCGCGGACGTCGTCGAGTCCGGCCTCCCGGAGCAGGCGCGGCAGCCTGCGCCCGTACGACAGGTCCGCGCCGCGATCGGCGAGCAGTTCACGGAAGCCCCGCCGCAGCCGGTTGGCCAGCCGCTGTTCCGGGCCGTGCTCGTCGGGGCAGGTCAGAGGCTGGAGTGCCGGGTCCGCGTCCTCGACCAGCAGCATTCCGCCGGGCCGCAGTGCGCTGATCATGGAGCGCAACGCCTGGTCGCGATCCGGGACATGGACCAGAACCAGCCGGGCGTGCACCACGTCGAAGCCGCCGCCCGGCGGTTCCTGCGCGCCCACGTCGTGCACGAGCACCTCGACGGGCGGACGGGTCACAGAGGCGAGCCGCGAGGTGTCGATGTCGGTCGCCACGACGTGGCCGGTGGGCCCGACCCGGTCGGCGAGCCAGGACACCACCGACGTGCCACCCGCCCCGACCTCCCAGCACCGCATGCCCGAGGCCAGCCCGAGTCCCTCCAGATGCCGGAACGTCGTGGGGTCGAAGAGGGAGGCGAAGGCGTCGAAGCGCTCCTGCGCCTCGCTCTGCCGGTTACGC
This sequence comes from Streptomyces sp. WI03-4A, assembly GCF_033792105.1. NCBI lineage: Bacteria > Bacillati > Actinomycetota > Actinomycetes > Kitasatosporales > Streptomycetaceae > Streptomyces > Streptomyces sp. WI03-4A. Next base: position 11,191 of record NZ_JARAUO010000058.1, on the reverse strand, counting down.
AGGAGATACCCGTCGGATGGTTCCATGTCCCGATCATCGCAGTCACCCCCGGTCGGCAGGCGTCTCCGACGCCTCGTCCACAGGCGGGAACCAAGCGGAATGAACTGTTCCCACAGGCTCGCTCGCGCCGTTCGCCGGACTGGCACACTTGCCGGACAAGCGCGAAGGCGATGCGCGAGGAGAGCCACGCGAGGAGATCCGGATGTCCATGGCAGGGAACCTGCGCAAGGTCACAGGGCTGGGCAAGGTCGGCGGTCTGCGCAAGGTGGCGCGGCTGGCCCGGCGGCACCCGCGCGTCGACCTGAGCCATCCCGCCCGGTCACCGCTGGGCTCCTCGGTCGTCAACTGCGTGACCTATCAGGACGGTGCCCGGGTACCGGGCTGCACCGACCTGGTGGACGCCGTGGAGATGGTACGCAAGAGCGGTGAGGGTTTCGTGTGGCTGGGACTGCACGAACCGACGGACAGCGAGTTCACCGGCATCGCCGAGCTGTTCGACCTCCACCCACTGGCGGTGGAGGACGCGATCGAAGCCCACCAGCGCCCGAAGCTGGAGCGGTACGGGGAGACGCTCTTCGCGGTGTTCAAGACCGTCTGCTACGTCGAGCACGAGCAGCTGACCGCGACGAGCGAGGTGGTCGACACCGGCGAGATCATGGTCTTCGTCGGCGAGGACTTCGTCATCACCGTACGGCACGGACGGCACGGCTCACTCGGCCCGCTGCGCGAGGAACTGGAAGCCGATCCGCAGCAACTCGCCAAGGGGCCGGCCGCGGTCCTGCACGCGCTCGCCGACCACGTGGTGGACGACTACCTGACCGTCACGGACGCGGTGCAGGCCGACATCGACCAGGTCGAGACGGACGTGTTCTCGGAGAACGGTGCACGGGCCGATCCGGGGCGCATCTACCAGCTCAAGCGTGAACTCCTGGAGCTGAAACGGGCGGTGATGCCGCTCGCGCGCCCGGTGGAGGATCTGGCGACCCGGCCGATCCGGGTGATCGACCCGGAGATACAGGCGTACTTCAGGGACGTGCTGGACCACCTGATGCGGGCCAAGGAGCAGATAGCCGCGTTCGACGAACTGCTCAACTCCATTCTGCAGGCGCACCTCGCCCAGGTGACGGTCGCGCAGAACGAGGACATGCGGAAGATCACGGCCTGGGCGGCGGTGATCGCCGTCCCGACGATGGTGTGCGGCGTCTACGGCATGAACTTCGAGTTCATGCCGGAGTTGCACTGGCGGTTGGGCTACCCGCTGGTCATGGGAGTGATGGCGGCGGCCTGCTTCGCGCTGTACCGCGGCTTCCGGCGCAACGGCTGGCTCTGAAGACACCATTGGCTTCGGTGACGCTGACAGTTCTGCTGCGACGCTGAGAGCTCCGCTGCCGCGGGGGCGTCTGCGTGGCCAACGAAGGTGACTGTGTCGGGTGCTCCGTCGGGTCGCCGGGCCGGTCGGGTCAGCCGTTCCAGGCGGGGTGCCGTGGATCGTCGGCCCGGACGAGGACGTCCGCCGTCCCGGCCGGGTCGATCTCGGCCTCGTAGCGCTCGAAGGCGGGAAGCGTCCAGTGGTCGGCCTCAGGGGTACGGCGGCGCAGGGCGCCCGGGGAAAGGAGGACGTGCACGGTCAGGTCGAAGGGGAACCAGTGCCGCAGCAGGAGGGGGCCATGGAGCAGCAGACAGCCGCCGGCCGGTAGGGAGACGTAGGGGCTGCGGGTGGCTCGGTCGGTGACGGGGTCCCAGAGGTCGGGCAGGACGCGGCCGCTGCCGCCGGCATCGAGGGGTGTGAAGACCTCGCGCCACAGGGCGCTCGTGTCGAACCAGCCGCTGTAGTAGGACTCGATGTCCCGACGCCCGTACTCCAGCCGGACGGAGGCGGGGCGCAGGAAGCCTTCCGCGCCGACGACCAGGGAAGGCCGCCCGCGCAGCCGCAGGGCTTCGGCCACGCGCTCGGCGAGGTCTCCGGGCCGGGCGGCTGGTGCGCCGTCGAAGCCGACGCGCGGCCAGACACCCCCGTCGGCCGGCTCCAGGTCCAGCAGCCGGTCGGCGAGCAGCTCGGCGAGCCGGTCCCAGGTGATCGCTTCGAGTCGCACAAGCCCCATGATGCCGGGTGGGCTGGGGGGACGGCGGAGGGAGGGTGGGGAGGAGGGGTGGGAGGGGAGGGGGGAGGGGCCCCCTCCCCCGGTCGATCGGTGTCGATCGACAGCCGGCGTGGGAGGAGCGCCCCCGGACGGGGAAAGTACCGCGTATGGCGCGTACCGCAACTGCCCTGCTTCCCGATGGACTTGTCGCTGTTCAGCCCCTGCGGCAGAAGCGCTGTGCCCGGTGCCGCCGTGGGCCACTGTCGCTGGTCGTGCTGGAGGACGGGGCGCCGCACTGCCTGCACTGTGTGGATCTCGGGCATCTGGTGTTCCTGCCGCGCGGTGACACCGCGCTCACCCGCAGGGCACGGGAGGAGAGCGCCCTGTGGGCGGTGGTGGTGCGGTTCAACCGGCGCAGGAGCCGGTACGAGCGGCAGGGGCTGCTCGTGGAGGAGGCGGCGCTGGTCCGGGCCGAGGCGCGGTGTCTGGCGGACGCGGAGGCGCGGCGCCGGCGGCGGGCGCGGGACGCGCGGCGCCGGGTGGTGGAGGACGAACGGTTCGCGGCGGCGTTCGCGGCGGAGATCCTGCGGATGTTTCCCGGGTGCCCGCAGGAGCGGGCCCGGGCGATCGCGGCGCACGCGTCCGCGCGGGGCAGCGGGCGGGTGGGACGCAGCCCGGCCGGGCGGGCGTTGTCGGAGGGGGCGGTGATCTCAGCGGTCGTGGCGGCGGTGCGGCACGTGGACACGCCGTACGACGAGCTGCTCATGCGGGGTGTGCCGAGGTTCGAGGCGCGGCGGCGGATCGCCGCGACGGTGGAGAGCGTGCTGCGGGGATGGGGAGAGGCGGCTGAGGCGGGCTGAGGTCGGGGGGCCGAAGCGCTTGGGGCAGGTCGGGTCCGCCGGATCCGCCGGGGCCGGGTCCGACGTGTCGTGCGGCCCCGGCGCCGCCCTTCCGCCGGCCGTCCCCCTCCCCTGTCCCCTGCCCCTTGTCCCCTGCCCCCTCCCTCCGTCCCCCATCCCCGTCCCCTGCTTCTCCGGTCTCGGTTCTCCGGTCCCCGTTCCGGCTGGCGTGGACGATGGCGTATGTGTCCGCGGCGCTCGGCCATGGCCGGGGGCGGTCGTGGGGCATTCACTGGAGGTGGGGCCGAGGCCGAGGGCCGGGGTGGGCGCAGGCCCGGGGCGGCTGGTGGCGGGTGAGTGGTGAGTGGGGTGTCATGGTGATCGACGGACCGTTCTTCGTGCTGGTGGTGCTGGGTGCGCTGGGAGCCGGGCTGGTGGCCGGGGTGTTCTGTGGTTTCTCGACCTTTGGGATGCGGGGGTTGGCCGCTCTGCCGCCCGCGCAGGGGGTCGCCGCGATGAACGCGATCAACAGGGCGGCTCTGCGGCCGGCCTTCATGCTGCTGTTCATCGGCTCGGCGGTGCTGTGCGTGATCGTCACGGTGGTGACGTTCGTGGTGTGGCCGGTGGCGGGGAAGGTGGAGCTGCTGCTGGGCAGTGCCCTGTTCCTGTCGGGGTCCTTCGGGCCGACCGCGGTGGCGAACGTGCCTCGTAACGAGAGGCTGGCCGGGTTGGTGCCGGGCGGTTCGGAGGCGGCCGTGTACTGGCCGGTGTACGTGCGGGAGTGGACGTTCTGGAACCACGTCCGGACGGTGGCCTCCGCCGGGTCGGCGCTGCTGTACGTGCTGGCGCTGGCCTGAGTCCGGGCCGGGGAGGCAAGCGCTGTCGGCCACTCTGCGCGGGTCACGGCTGGGACGTATCGTGGCCGGAAGGGTGCCGCCCGATGACGCACGGCCCGTCGTACACCGAGTGCCTCCCGGTACGCGTACGCGAGGAAGACGACCATGGCCGATCCCAAGGGGTTCATGCACACGCCGCGCCAGGAGTGGCCGCGGCGGCCCGTCGAGGAGCGGGTCCGGGACTGGGACGAGGTCTATGTTCCCGGGGCGCTGCTGCCGATCATCAGCAAGCAGGCGGATCGCTGCATGGACTGCGGTATCCCGTTCTGCCACCAGGCCTGTCCGCTGGGCAATCTGATCCCGGAGTGGAACGACCTGGTCTCCCGGGAGGACTGGCGGGCGGCGAGCGACCGGTTGCACGCGACGAACAACTTTCCGGAGTTCACCGGGCGGCTGTGTCCGGCGCCGTGTGAGGCGGGGTGTGTGCTGGCGATCAACCAGCCGGCCGTGACCATCAAGAACGTGGAGTGTGCGATCGCCGACCGGGCGTGGGAGGAGGGTCTGACGCCGCCGCGGCCTCCGGACCGGTTGTCGGGGAAGACCGTGGCGGTGATCGGGTCGGGGCCGACGGGGCTGGCGGCGGCGCAGCAGCTGACGCGGGCGGGGCACACCGTCGCCGTGTACGAGCGGGACGACCGGATCGGGGGGCTGATGCGGTACGGCATTCCGGGTTTCAAGATGGAGAAGCACCATCTGGAGCGGCGGATCGAGCAGATGCGGGCGGAGGGCACGAGGTTCCGTACGTCGACGGCGGTGGGTCGGGAGGTGCCGGCGGACGAGTTGCGGGCGCGGTACGACGCGGTGGTGCTGGCTACGGGGGCTACGGCGTGGCGGGAGCTGGCGGTGCCGGGGCGGGAGCTGGCCGGGATTCATCAGGCGATGGAGTACCTGCCGCTGTCGAATCGGGTGTGTGAGGGGGATCTGGAGGTGTCGCCGCTGTCGGCGGCAGGTAAGCACGTGGTGATCGTGGGTGGTGGGGACACGGGGGCGGACTGTCTGGGGACGGCGGTGCGTGAGGGGGCCGCGTCGGTGACGCAGCTGGACATCTACGCGCAGCCGGGTGGTGAGCGTGACGAGGACAGCGAGCCGTGGCCGACGTACCCGAAGATCTACCGGTTGTCCGCCGCGCACGAGGAGGCGCGGGATCTGCGGACGGCTCCGGCGGCGGACGCGGACGCGCGGTTGTTCGCGGCGTCCACGCTGCGTTTCGTCGGTGACGAGGGCGGGCGTGTGCGGTCGCTGCATCTGGTGGAGGTGGACGAGTCGCGGCAGCCGGTGGCGGGGACCGACCGTACGCTGCCCGCCGATCTGGTGCTGCTCGCGCTCGGTTTCTCGGGGCCGGACCGGGAGGACGGGCTGGTCGACCAGTTGGGGCTGGAGATGCTGCCGCGCGGCACGATCGCCCGGGACGGCGGGTTCGCGACGAATGTGCGGGGTGTGTTCGCGGCGGGGGACGCGGCGCGTGGGCAGTCGCTGATCGTGTGGGCGATCGCAGAGGGGCGGGCGGTGGCGGCGGCCGTGGACCGCTTTCTGACGGGTGGTTCGCAGCTGCCGTCGCCGATCTCGCCGCACGACCGTCCGATGGTCGTGTGACGACGGGACGGCGCGGGAGGCGCTGTGCGCGGTGCTGCCGCCGAGGTGAGGGGTCGGCTTGGGGGTCCGGGGTGAGCGTCCGGGGCGGGGCCGGGGATCGTTCCGGGGGCCCGGAGCGGCTTGGGCCCCGCCGGTGGCGCTACGGCTTGCGGGCCACCGCCGCGTAGCCGGGGATCACTCCGTCGTCCTGTCCTGGTACGGGTTCGCCGAGTTCGGGGTGCCACTGGTGGACGATCTGGACGCCGGGGTCGACCAGTTCCAGTCCGTCGAAGAAGCGGCTGAACTGCTCGCGGGAGCGCAGGGCGAGGGTGACGCCGGCCGTTTTGAGTTGGGCGGTGGCGGCTGCCGAGTCCTCGGGGGTGAAGTCGGCGGTGGCGTGGGTCATCGTGAGGTAGCTGCCGGGGGGCAGTTCGGCGAGCAGGCGGCCGACGGGGTCGTGGGCGTCGTCGGTGTCGGGGATGAAGTGCAGCAGGGCGACGAGGGAGAGTGCGACCGGGCGGTCGAGGTCGAGGATCTTCCGGGCGCCGGTGATGATGGCGGCGGGGTCGCGGACGTCGGCCTGCAGGTATGCGGTGGCGCCTTGGGGTGTGCTGCGCGCTTGCCGCCGAGTTACCAGTCGTACATGCGGGCGGGGTGCGGTCTGCTGGTGTCGATCCCGATGGTCGTCGGGTCCTGCCCTGTCATGTGGCGCTCCCGGGGCGTCAGACGCGTCCAATGGTCAAGTGTGTAGCAAGATAAGGAAGTCGAGCGCGTAGCAATCATCATCGTGGTTCAGGAGAGGAGGAAGTCGGCCACCCCCGCTTTGGCGCCCTCGATGAAGGCGGTCATCTCGTCGGTGGTGTAGATCAGCGCCGGTCCGTCCGGGTCGGTCGACTGGCGTACGGCGATGCGGCCGTCGGCGAGTTTCATCGCCTCCAAGCAGTTTCCGCCGTTGCCGCCGCTCCAGGGCTTGTGCCAGCCCTCGCTGCCCAACTCCCGCGCGGGCATGCCGTTGTAGACGTGACTGCGCGGCTTGATGCGGTCCATTCACAGCTCCTTGCGGAGATCCCGGAGGATCTCCTTCGTGCGTTGCGCCGTGGCGGCCTGCGCCGCCATGCGGTCCATGACCTCCAGGTGGGTCGCCACCTCGGAGCGCGCGTCGAGGTAGACGGCGCCGGTGAGGTACTCGCTGTAGACCATGTCCGGGAGTTCCGACATGGCGAATCGGAACAGGACGAAGGGCCCGTAGGTGCCGGGGTGCGGTCCGTTGGCGAACGGGGCGACCTGGAGTGTCACGTTGGGCAGGGTCGTGGCCTCGAGCAACTTGTCGATCTGCGCGCGCATCACCTCCGGTCCGCCGACCTGGCGGCGCAGGGCGGTCTCGTCCATGACGGCCCAGAAGCGGGGGGCGTCCGGACGGGTGAGCAGGGCCTGCCGCTGCATGCGCAGGGCGACGTGGCGTTCGATCTCGTCGGGGCTGGTCTGGCCGATGGCGCCGGACTTGAGTACGCCGCGGGCGTAGTCCTCGGTCTGGAGCAGGCCGGGGGCGAAGTGCGGTTCGTAGGAGCGGATGAGGGCGGCCGCGCCCTCCAGGCTGACGTACATGGAGAACCAGCCCGGCAGGATGTCGTGGAACCGCTGCCACCAGCCGGGCCGGTTGGCCTCCTCGGCCAGTTGGACGAAGACCTCGGCCTCGCCGTCGGTCACCCCGTAGGCCTTGAGCAGGAGTTGGAGGTACGGGATCTTGAGGGCGACCTCGGCCGTCTCCATGCGGCGGATGGTGGCGGGGGCGACGCGGAGGACCTGGGCGGCCTCCTCGCGTTTGAGCCCGGCGCGTTCCCGCAGGTCCAGCAGGCGCCGGCCGAGGACGACCTGGCCCACGGTCGGCGCGGACCGCGGTTCGCTCACGTTCTCACCTCCGACCCAGCAGTCCGCTCCGTAAAAAGAATCCGCACAGCCCTGCGGCGCCGTTCGAAGACTCTTTCGACTGTCCGGTGGGATCGTCGGGGGTCTCAATTGGCGCCGCGCGAGGTGCTGTTGCGAGCAGTGTGCCACGGTCCCTGACCGAGTCACACCGCACTCTGCATTTTTCAGAGTGACACTTGCCAAGTGTTCACGCCGGGGAGATAGTGGCAAGCGTGATTCCGTCCGCGCCCTTAGGAACAGACGCTGCCGCAGGCCGTCCCGGTCTCGGTACCGCAACGGGAGCAGCCCCAGGTGGGGGCGCTGCCGAGCGCCGGTTCCGCTTCGAGCTGGCCGCACATCCGGGTTCCCCCGCGCAGGCGAGACGCCTGACGCGTGCCCGGTTGACCGGCTGGTCGGTATGCGCGGACACCTGTGACACCGCGGCGCTGGTCATATCCGAACTGGTCACCAACGCGATCGTGCACACCGCTAGCAGTCGGGTGGTGTGCGAGCTGCACGACCACGACGACACGGTGCGCATAGCCGTTCGTGACGAGGGCTGTGCGCCCGGTGAGCCCCACCCGTCCCCGCAGCGGCCCGACGAGGAGCACGGGAGGGGGTTGCTTCTCGTCGACGCGCTGTGCCGGTCCTGGGGGGCCCAGGAACACGGGCCGGGGCTGCTGGTCTGGGCCGAGCTGGCCCGCCGGAACGACGCGACCCGTGACGCGGCAGAGCCACGCAACGACCTGGGCTGGGGCGCCCGCCCCAAGCCGGACGGCCCGCCGCCCGGCCCGGGCGAGGAGGAGCCGGCCGAGGCCCGGCACGTGGCACCGCAGCGGCGGCACCCCGCCTGGGGGCAGCCGTGAACGGCGTCGCCGATTCCGGCCGGCCGCTCGGCCTGGACACCTTGGTGCGTCTGGGCCGTCGGCAGCACGCGCCGGCTCCGGCGCGCCGGCTGCAGGTGCCCGAGGGCATGACGTCGCCGCTCGGCTGCGACGCCGTGGCGGTACCCGACCGCCTGGGGCCCCTGGTCGTGCCCCGGCTGCCACGGGTGGGCTGTGTGTACACGGACGGCGCGCACTGGTGGTGGATCGTTCCGTCGGACTCCGACTACGCCCTGCCCTGGCCCGCACCCGCCCAGTACGCCCCGGGGGCTACGCTGCCCGCCGCGGCCCGTCTGATCCACCGCCCCGAGGGCACCGTCCCCTACACGCCGCCGATCCCGCTGTACCTGGCTCTGTGCCGGGTGACGGGGACGACCCCGGACTGGTCCCGGGGCATCTCGGCCTGACGCCGGCGCTCGGCTGACACGGAGCCGGCGACCTCGGCGTCGGCGTCCGTCGCCGCTCGGACCGCATACGTCGCCGCTCGGGCCGTCCTGCGCTGCCCGGGCCGTTCCGTCGCCGTTCGGGCCGCCGCGGCGTCGCCGCCGACCGGTGGCCCTGTCGCTCCGGCCCTGCCGGGCGGAGTCTCACTCGATGCCGGCGCCGCCGCGCACGATGACGAGGAACGTGTCCGTCGCGAGGTCCATGACGACCTCGGCCGGCAGGCCTTCGAGACGTCGCGCGTGCGCGAACTCCTCCGCGGGCCACGAGCCGCGCGGGCCTCCTGCGGGAAAGCACTCGAGCACCGTTCGCCCGTTCACCATCTCGCACCTCCAGAAGCGTTGTACTTGAAGGAGTTAACGCTCTGGAGAGGGGAAACGCCTCGCTCAGTGACCCTACTGAGACATTGTTGACACCCTTTCAGCGCGGACGGTGAGAATCCGTTCACCTTGGGACACGAACAATACGTTCGGCGACTGTTTCGCGACCGTACGTCCCAGGCGCCACACGCGTTTCAGGTCCGCGCCGCAGGACGCTCCACAGGACGCTCCGCAGGACGCGCCGCAGGACGGCGGCTCAGTCGTCGTACTCGTCGTGGTACCGGACGGGCTCGCCGCCGCGCGACTCGCGGCCGAGTGCGGTGAGGTCGAGCAGTCCGGCGGTCGCGCCGAGCCCGTCCAGGCCGTCGTCGTACACCGAGTAGGTGTGGAAGACCTGCTCGCGGTCGCGCAGGAAGCAGCTCAGACCCGGCCGCTCGACCAGCTTCCCTGCGCGCTCCACCGTGGCCTCGAAGTCGCGGTTGAAGTCGCTGTGGCAGGAGGAGTACCAGGGCACCGCCCAGCCCATCCGCGCCTTGAACGGCAGGATCCGGGTGAACGGGGCGACGGAGACGGCCGCGAACGACGTGTCGCGGGCGCGCAGGTGGGCCAGGTGGCCGACCTGGTCGAGGAAGGCCGCGCAGCACGGGCAGCCCGTCTCCCACTCGGGGGCGAACATGAAATGGTGGACGACGAGTTGGGTGCGGCCCTCGAAGAGGTCGAGGAGGGTGGCCTTGCCGTCGCCGCCCTCGAAGACGTACTCCGGGTCCACCTCGACCACGGGCAGCCGCCGCCGCTCCGCGCTCAGCAGCTCCCGCGCCCGCCTGACCGCCTCCTCATTGCGCAGCAACTCCTCGCGCGCCACGCGCCACTGCTCACGCGTGACGATCTCCGGAAGTGACATGGGTCCTCCTGTCCGACGGCCGGTGCGCAGTGGTGACCGGCGGCGCGGACGGAACTCATCGGAGTACGGGGCCTCTTCCGGAAATTTCTCCTCCGCCGAGGCCGGGACGGCACCCACGCCACTCCCCCAGGTCTCCCCCAGGTCCCGTCCGGCCCCGCCGCCGAGCCGTGGCCGCCGCCGACAGGGGGCCTAAGCGGCAGTCGTGCGCCGGTTCTTGGGCGACCGGGCGGCGGCGGGCAGGCCGACCCCCTCGCCGCGCCGCTCCCACTCGTCCAGCAGTTGTTCCAGTCGCCGGGTGTGCTGCGGGGTGAGGCGGCCGGTGTCGTCGAGGTGCACGGCGCAGGCGGTGGTGGTGTCGACGAGGCGTTCGAGGACGGCGGCGACGCCGTCCGTGCCCTCGGTGTGCCGGGCGAGGGCGGGCAGTTCCGCGGCGGCGAGCGCGATCGCGGTGCGGGCCTCGGAGAGGGTGCGGTAGGCCTCGCGGCGCAGCACCCAGCGTTCCGCGCGGTCGCCGGACCCGCCCAGGACGTGCACCAGATAGGCGTGCGCGGCGTCCCCGGCCGCGCCCAGCCTGGCCCGTACCCCGCCGCCCCGCCTGCCCGGCATCGGCAGGTGTCCCACGATCAGGGCGATCGCGCAGGCCAGCAGCGTCTCCCCGATCCGGCTGACGGATGCCTGCGGCTCGCCGCCGACCATGACCAGGGCGAGCACCAGGACCGTGCAGACGGTGGTGAGGGCGGCGAAGTTGCGGGTGGAGACCGGGACGAGGGCCCCGCACACCGCCACCAGCGCGATCAGCCCCTCCGGCCGGGGCAGCAGCGCGGCGAAGGCCGCGAACACGAGGGCGCCGAGGACGGTTCCGGCCGCTCGGGCCAGCACGCGGGAGGCGAGCGGCCCGAGGTCGGGCTTGACGAGGAAGACGGCGGTGGCGGGCAGCCAGTACCAGTGCTGGTGCGGGCCGTACCAGCGAGTGTGGTGCAGGGCCTGGGCGACGGCGGCGCCCGCCCCGAAGCACAGGGCGACGCGCAGCCCGTACTCCCGTCCGCCGGTGCCGAACGCGGCCCGGACGGCTGCCCTTGCGTCGCGCGGCCGGGCGAACGGCCGGTGCCCGTCGTCTTCGGCGTGCCGCGCGCCGCGTACGCCCTGGGCTCGGTCGAAGGCGTCCGCGGCCCGCAGCAGCGCGTCGTCGAGGGCGCGCAGGGCGGGCGCGACGGGGGTCCCCCCGCGCGAGCGATGCCGAGCGTGGGGGAGGCTGGGGGCGGGCAGCGGGCCCGTGCCCGTGTTGCCGCGGACGGCGGCCGCCAGCCGCCGGGGGCCCTCCGCGGCGCGCGCGGAGACGGGCTCGCCCGCCC
>NZ_JARAUO010000057.1:0-45031 GCF_033792105.1 Streptomyces sp. WI03-4A | reverse complement strand
TCCAGTTCGTGAAACCGGCGAACAGCGGCGTCGCGAACATCAGCAGCATGATCGTGCCGTGCATCGTGAACGCCTGGTTGAACTGCTCGTTCGACATGATCTGCAGGCCCGGACGGGCCAGCTCGGCACGCATCAGCAGCGCCATCACGCCGCCGATCAGGAAGAACGCGAACGACGTGACCAAATAGAGCGTCCCGATCGTCTTGTGATCGGTGGTGGTGAGCCACTGCACGGCCCTGGTGTCTCTGATCCTCTTCACGCCCCGCCTGTGTCCGCGCCCCGCGCGTCGGTCACACTCAAGCGGCGCGACAAGCATCACGTGGGAAGGGTGTGACGATCCGGGCGGTGCCGGACACGAACGGGACATGAGCAACGACGAGATCTTCGCCGCTGCCTATCGCGAGCACTACTGGGCGGTCAGCCGCTATGTCGCCAGGCGACTTCAGGGGCGGGCCGGCGAGGTGGAGGAAGTGGTGGCGGAGGTGTTCACGGTCGCCTGGCGCCGCCGGGGCGACCTGCCCGAGGCACCGCTGCCCTGGCTGTACGGGGTGGCACGCAATTGCCTGGCGAACGCGGTACGCGGCTACGGGCGCCGGCGCCGGCTGGTGGACCGGATCGGCAACGACGAGACGGCGCACGGCCGCCACATCGTCGACAGCCCCGACGCCGAGGGTCCCGGTTCCTGGGTGCACGAGGCCCTGGACCGGCTCTCCCCGGCCGACCAGGAGGTGCTGCGGCTCGCGGCCTGGGAGGAACTCGGCCCCGACGAGATCGCCGTAGCCCTGGGCTGCGGCAGCCGGGCCGCCGCCATGCGCCTGCACCGGGCACGCGGCCGACTGCGGGCCGAGATCGACCGGCTGCGGCCCGCCCCGGCGGCCCCGTCACCCGCCCCCGCCGACGCGACGCTGTGCAAGGACCACGGACATGGCTGACGAACTCGAACTGCTGCGCGGCGCCGACCCGGTGCCGGCCGACGGCCCCCACCTCGCCGACGGGCCACTGGACGCCCGCGCCGAGGAGGCCCTGCGGCGCCTGCTGCACGAGGACACCCCGCGGCGCCGTACCCGGCTCCTCCGCACCCGGCTCCTCGCCACCCGTACGGGCCGCCGCGGTCCGCGCGCCCGGCCGGTCTGGGGCCTGGCCGCCGGCGTGGCCGTCCTCGCGGTCGCCGTCGGCGCCGTGCTCGGCGGTCCGGACACCCGGCAGGCCGTAGCCGCGCCCCGCCCGCTCACCGTCCAGGCCCGCGCCACGCCCGTACCCCTGAGGGACATGGTCGCGCTGGCCGACGCGGCGGCGGCCGCCGGTGAGCCGGCTCTGCGCAAGGGCACGCACGCGCAGTCGTGGAGTCTGGGCATGAGTGACGACAAGCCCCCGGTCGTGCTCCCCGAGGAACGGGTGGTGCGCTGGCGGGCGGACGCCAGCCACACCGAACTGGTCGTCGCCACCGACCCGCGCCGGCCCGGCCGGCCCGTCCTCAGCGACGAGGGCGACACCCCGCACGAGGTCGCGGACGGCCATGTCGTCAGCCGCACCACCTACCCGCCGATGTGGAGCGACGCCCCGCCGCAGGCCACCCCGCCGCACACCGCGGCGGCCCTGCGCGCCTACCTCACCGAGCTGGCCCGCCCCCAGGCCGACCGCGGCACGGCCCCGCTGCGCACCGGCGAACTCCTCGACGCCACCGCCGAGCTCCTCGACAACTGGACCCTCGGCGCCCGCGAGTCGGCCGCGCTCGTCCGGCTGTTCGCCGGGGCCGACGGGCTGCGGCCGGCCGGCGACGTCACCGACCGCCTGGGCCGCCGGGGGCACGCGTACGTGTACGACGACGGGCGCGTCCGGCACATGCTGATCCTGGAACCGCGCACCGGCACCGTCCTCGGCATGGAGGACACCTTCGCCGTGGCCGTGCCCGCGTACGGGGTGAAGGCCGGTGACGTCATGGGGTACAGCGCCTGGATGCGCTGATCACGTTCCGGGCCACCGGGCGGCGGCCCCGGTCCGCCCGGCGACCGCCGGCGTGTGCCGGACGACCCTCGGGGTGTGCCGTGTGCCGCTCACCGGGGCCGGACGCGCCGGGGGCGAGGCGCGCGCGGCAGCTGGGGGTGCGGGCGGGGATGTGCTGCCCGCAGCGCCGACCGCAGCAGCACGGCGGACGCGCGCAGGCCCGCCGCGGTCACCGGGCCCGACAGCCGGGGGCGGGCCGGACGCGCCCGCCCCAGCGTCGCGCGGGCCGAGAAAGTCCAGGTCAGCCTGGAGCTGACCTGGACCCTCGCGAACCTTCTGCCTACTCGTCCCATGCCTGGATCAGAATCTGTTCGGTGATCTTCCCGTCCCGCAGGGAGATCATCGACTCGGCGAGAACCCGGGTGCCGTCGCCGTACTGGCAGGTCTCGGTGAACGCGGCGTGGTCGCCCTGCACGACGCACCGGTCCAGCCGGTGTGTCATGTCGCGGCTGTAGATGTCGTCCAGCATCTCGGCTATCTGCCCCCGGCCGTGCAGGACCTTGGGGTGGCTCGGCTGGGAGTTGCGGTCGATGATGCGGATCTCCGCGTCGTCCGTGTAGAGGGCCAGCAGGGAGTTGCCGGTGGTGCCCTCCACGGCCCGGCGCAGCGTCTCGGTGTCGAACGAGGAGCCTGTCGCGGTGCCCATGGTGACCTCCTTCGGGCGCCCGCGGCCCGGCGGGGAGCGGACCGCACGGGCCCCTCCTCCGAGACTCCTCCGCCCCGACGGCCACGGCAAGCGCAGGCCTCCCGCTCCGCCTCACGAGTGAGCCCGGCCCGGCGGCCGTGTCCGGCAGGGGGCCACGGCCGTTGCTGAGGACATGATCTCAACACGACGTATCGTCGCCGCCGTCGGTCTGGCCGCCGGGGTCACCGGCCTCGCCGCCCCGCTGGCCGGCGCGGCCGAGGCGAGCGCACCGCACACCGGGCGGATCAACCCGATGACCGTGGTGGACACGCTCGCCGCCGGTGACCTCCCCGCCCAGGAGCAGGCCCGGATGCCCCGGGTCTCCCAGCAGCTGAGCCGGCTCAACCAGGTCAGCGAGCTGAACCGGCTGAACGAGCTGCACCAGGTCACCGACCTCGCCGCCCCCGTGACCGGCCTGCTGCCCGCCGTCGCGACCTGAGCCCCCCCGCACACCGGACAGGCGCCCCGGCCGGCAGGCTTCCCCTCCGGGCCGGGCGCGCCGCCACCGGCCCGACGGCCGCTCACGCGCGCGGAGCGGCAAGACGCACCCGGCACGAGTGACATGACGGGGAGCGGAATGGGCCGGTCGGCCCGCCGCACGCGTAGGGTCGGTTCCGAAGGATCATCGAGGAAAAGGGGCCAGGCCATGGCGCAGGAAGTACGCGGCGTGATCGCACCGGGGAAGGGCGAGCCCGTACGGGTCGACACGATCGTGGTCCCGGACCCGGGACCCGGCGAAGCCGTCGTCCAGATCCAGGCCTGCGGTGTCTGCCACACCGACCTGCACTACAAGCAGGGCGGCATCTCCGACGACTTCCCCTTCCTCCTCGGCCACGAGGCCGCCGGTGTCGTGGAGTCGGTCGGCGAGGGTGTCACCGACGTGGCCCCCGGTGACTTCGTCGTCCTCAACTGGCGTGCCGTGTGCGGCCAGTGCCGCGCCTGTCTGCGCGGCCGCCCCTGGTACTGCTTCAACACCCACAACGCCCGGCAGAAGATGACCCTCGCGTCGACCGGGCAGGAGCTCTCCCCGGCGCTCGGCATCGGCGCCTTCGCCGAGAAGACGCTCGTCGCGGCCGGCCAGTGCACCAAGGTCGACCCGGCCGTCTCCCCGGCCGTCGCCGGGCTGCTCGGCTGCGGCGTGATGGCCGGCATCGGCGCCGCCCTCAACACCGGCAACGTCGGGCGCGGCGACTCCGTCGCCGTCATCGGCTGCGGTGGGGTCGGCGACGCGGCGGTCGCCGGGTCCCGCCTCGCCGGCGCGGCGCGGATCATCGCCGTCGACATCGACGACCGCAAGCTGGAGAAGGCGCGCGCGCTGGGCGCCACCCACACGGTCAACTCCAAGGACACCGACCCGGTCGAGGCGATCCGCGAGCTCACCGGCGGCTTCGGCGCCGACGTGGTCATCGAGGCGGTCGGCCGTCCCGAGACGTACAAGCAGGCGTTCTACGCCCGCGACCTGGCCGGCACCGTTGTCCTCGTGGGCGTGCCCACCCCCGAGATGAAGCTCGAACTGCCGCTGCTCGACGTCTTCGGCCGCGGCGGCGCGCTCAAGTCGAGCTGGTACGGCGACTGCCTGCCCTCCCGGGACTTCCCCATGCTCGTCGACCTGCACCTGCAGGGCCGGCTGCCGCTGGACGCGTTCGTCACCGAGACCATCCAGCTCGACGAGGTGGAGAAGGCGTTCGAGCGGATGCACCACGGCGACGTGCTGCGCTCGGTGGTGGTGCTCTGATGACCGTCCGGATCGAACGCCTGGTCACCTCAGGGCAGTTCACCCTCGACGGCGGCACCTGGGACGTCGAGAACAACGTGTGGATCGTCGGCGACGAACGTGAGGTGATCGTCATCGACGCCGCCCACGACGCCGAGGCCATCGCCCGCGCCGTGGACGACCGGCGGCTGATCGCCATCGTGTGCACCCACGCGCACAACGACCACATCGACGCCGCTCCCGCGCTGGCCGACCTCACCGGAGCCACCATCTGGCTCCACCCGGACGACCTGCCGCTGTGGAAGCTCACCCACCCCGACCGCGAACCCGACCGGCACCTCGCCGACGGCCAGGTCATCGAGGCCGCGGGAGCCGACCTGACCGTCCTGCACACCCCCGGCCACGCACCGGGCGCCGTATGCCTGTACGACCCCGGGCTGGGCGTCGTCTTCACCGGCGACACCCTCTTCCAGGGCGGGCCCGGAGCCACCGGACGCTCGTTCTCCCACTTCCCGACGATCGTCGACTCCATCCGTGACCGGCTCCTCACCCTCCCGCCGGAGACCAAGGTGCTCACCGGACACGGCGACGCCACGACCATCGGGGACGAGGCCCCCCACCTGGAGGAGTGGATCGCGCGCGGCCACTGAACCGGGCCCGTGAGACCCGACAGGAAACACGACAGAAGATGTCCGGCTTCCCGGGAAGAGTGAGGGGCGACAGCAGTCGCACCGCACGGGAGGCCGGACATGTCGGGGTCGTTGCAGGGCAGGGTGGCGCTGGTCGCGGGGGCGACCCGGGGCGCCGGACGGGGCATCGCCGTGGAGCTCGGCGCCGCCGGCGCCACCGTCTACGTCACCGGGCGCAGCACCCGCGCCCGTCGTTCGGAGTACGACCGCCCGGAGACCGTCGAGGACAGCGCCGACCTCGTCACGGCGGCCGGCGGGCGTGGCATCGCCGTCCCCGTCGACCACCTGGAGAGGTCCGCGGTACGGGACCTGGTGGACCGGATCGCGGACGAGCAGGGCCGCCTGGACGTCCTGGTCAACGACATCTGGGGCGGCGAGAAGCTCTTCGAGTGGGACACGCCGGTCTGGGAGCACGACCTGGACAACGGGCTCCGGCTGCTCCGGCTCGCCGTCGAGACGCACGCCGTCACCAGTCACTTCGCGCTGCCGCTGCTGTTGCGCCGCCCCGGCGGCCTGGTCGTGGAGGTCACCGACGGCACCGCCGACTACAACCGCGACACCTACCGGGTGAACCTCTTCTACGACCTCGCCAAGGCCTCCGTGCTGCGCATGGCCTTCGCGCTGGGGCACGAACTCGGCCCGCGCGGTGCCACCGCGGTCGCGCTCACCCCGGGCTGGATGCGCTCGGAGATCATGCTGGACGCGTTCGGTGTCCGCGAGGACAACTGGCGCGACGCCCTGGACCGCGAGCCGCACTTCGCCGTCTCCGAGACCCCGCGCTTCGTCGGCCGCGCCGTCGCGGCGCTCGCCGCGGACCCCGGCGTGGCGCGCTTCAACGGCCGCTCGCTCTCCAGCGGCGGCCTCGCCCGTGAGTACGGCTTCACCGACCTCGACGGCAGCCGGCCCGACGCCTGGCGCTATCTGGTCGAGGTGCAGGACGCGGGCAGGCCGGCGGACGCCACCGGATACCGCTGAGGCATCACAAGGAGAGTGCCGGGCGCGGTCGCGGACGCGGGCGTGCGGCCCCTGTCGTAAAAGATCGTCGTGGCCCTACCGTCGCCCCATGACCGATCTCGAACGCTTCGCAGGACACGGGATTCTCGTCACGGGCGCGGCCCGGGGCATCGGGGCGGCGACCGCGCGGCGGCTCGCCGAGGAGGGCGGCCGGGTGCTCGTGACCGACCGGGACGCGGCGGAGGCGGAGCGGACGGCGGCCACCCTGCGCGGGCTCGGCCGCACCGCCGAGGCGTGCGCCTGCGACGTCGCCGACCGGGAGTCCGTCGAGTCGGCCGTGGCCCGTGCGGTGGCCGCCTTCGGCGCGCTCGACGTGCTGGTCAACTGCGCCGCCCACTGCAGCCCGGACGTGCCGTTCTTCGAGGACGACCCCGACGAGGCCTGGGCCCGCGACCTCGACGTCACCCTCACCGGCGCCTACCGCTGCTGCCGCGCCGCCCTGCCCCACCTGGCCGCCTCCGGGCGCGGCGCCATCGTGGGCATCGGCTCCGTCAACGGGCTGCAGGACTTCGGCAACCACGCCTACAGCGCCGCCAAGGCCGGGCTCGGCTCGCTCACCCGCACGCTCGCCGGGCACGCCGCCTCCCGCGGGGTCCGGGTCAATCTCGTGGCGCCGGGCACGGTGCGCACCTCGGCCTGGGAGGGGCGCGACGACGAGCTGGCCGCCGTCCGTGGCCTCTACCCGCTCGGCCGGGTCGGGGAGCCGGACGACATCGCGGCCGCGGTGGCCTTCCTCGCCTCACGCGACGCCGCCTGGATCACCGGTACCACCCTCGTGGTCGACGGCGGCCTCACCGCCGTCAACACCGGGTTCCGCACGGCACTGCGGCAGCCGTAAGACGTGGTGCGCGAGGGGCGCCCGTGGTCACGGACGCCGGCGTAGTTCACCGTTTCGTCACAGCCTGGCCGGAACCACAACCGTCGGACCCGCCGGCAGGTCTAGTAGGCGGAAGCCGCGGGAATCGCGAAGAGAACACTCGGGGGAGCCCCCGGGGACGAAGGGGACAGGGGACGAGATCCATGGGGGACATACGCAGACGAGGTGCCGTCGCGCTGGGCCTGGCCGGGCTGGTGGCGCCGCTCACACTCGCCGCCACCGCGGCACCGGCCCAGGCCGCGAGCTGCACCACGCAGGCCGGGCCGTACCAGAAGCAGGTGGAGAAGTTCCTCGGCCGCACGGTCGACGGCAAGCAGTCCTCGGGCGACTGCAAGGCCATCCAGGCCTTCCAGAACAAGCACGGCATCACGCCCGCCATCGGGTACGCCGGTCCCGTCACCTGGGGCGTGATGGACCTGATGAACAAGCAGAAGGCCGTGGGGAACAACCCCAACAAGGACGGCAAGTGCCCGGTGAACAAGGGCCGCATCGCCTGTGTGAACCTCACGCTCCAGCTGAGCTGGATCCAGGACGGGAGCAGGCTCGTCTACGGGCCCGTGCCGGTGCGCACCGGCCGTGACGGCTACGAGACCCGTACCGGCCTGAAGAAGATCTACTGGCGTGACATCGACCACGTCTCGAACATCTACAACGTGCCGATGCCCTACAGCCAGTTCTTCGACGGCGGCCAGGCCTTCCACTCGGTCAACCTCAGCATGTGGAACCCGCCGGGTTCGCACGGCTGTGTGAACATGACCACGACCACCGCGAAGAAGTACTGGTCGCTGCTGAAGAAGGGCGACGACGTCTTCGTGTACGGCCGCAAGCCGGGCACCTGATACCGGCCGAATCGCCGCGCGGATCGGCCGCGTTGAGGCGTGACGTGGTGACGTGATGAGCAACACGGTCCGATATGTCCGTATCGGGGGTGCTTGCTCACACCGTCTTCACGTCGAGCGGCATATGCTTCACAGCATGTCCACCTATGTTGAAACCGTCTCCGAGCGATCGGCCGCGGAGGTCAACGAGGAGATCAGGGCCCTGTGGCGCCGGTCGGGCGGGACACTTAGCACCGAGCAGCGCGCGGAGTACCAGCGCCTCGTGATGGAGTGGGCCGCCGCGGCCCCGGAGCCGCACCGGGCGGCCTGAACCGGCCGGCGGACCACCGCCCCGATCCCCCGGGCACCCGTGACCGCACGGGTGCCCTTCTCGTACACCTCCGGGAAGCCGGACGGCTCCCGACTCGTCAGCCCCACGTCGCCGAGTAGTGCCGCTGGTACGCCCTGCGGTCCTGCTCGGCCCGGATGTACCGGGTCCCGACCAGCGCGATCAGACTGCCCGCGATCACCAGCAGCCCCGGACCGACGGTCCGGGTGTCCGTCAGCCGCGCCAGCAGCGTCTGCCCCTCCGCGGTGCCCGTCACCGGAGCCGAGGAGCCGGGCGAGGCCGCGCTCGGCGCCGCGCCCTGCGCCGCCGGTGCGGACGGCGCGGCCTTCTGCGCACCGCCCGCGTTCCCCGCCGCCACCAGGAGCCGCACGTTCAGCGCCGCCATCGCCTTGGTCACGGGCTGGAAGAACGTCGTACCGCCCGCGGTGCAGTCGCCGCTGCCGCCCGACGTGACACCCAGCGCGACCCCCTCGGAGAACAGCGGCCCGCCGCTGTCGCCGGGCTCGGCGCACACATCGGTCTGGATGAGCCCGGTGACGGTGCCCTCGGGATAGTTCACGGTCGCGTTCAGCCCGGTCACCTGGCCGTCGTGCAGCCCGCTGGTGCTGCCGCTGCGGAACACCCGCTGCCCCACCGACGGGTCGGCCGCCCCGGTGATCCGCACCCCCTTGCCGCCGCCGAGGGCGACCACGTCGGCGCCCTCACCCGCCTTGCCGGAGTTGTACTGCACGAGCGAGAAGTCGTTGCCGGGGAAGGTGCTGCTGACCGTGCGGCCCAGTTGCTGGTTGCCCTGGTTGTCGGCGA
The DNA here is from genome assembly GCF_033792105.1 of Streptomyces sp. WI03-4A. Lineage (NCBI taxonomy): Bacteria > Bacillati > Actinomycetota > Actinomycetes > Kitasatosporales > Streptomycetaceae > Streptomyces > Streptomyces sp. WI03-4A. The sequence continues at coordinate 36,077 of NZ_JARAUO010000057.1, read as the reverse complement.
ACCAGATCGATCCGGAGGGACCGCAGTGGCCGGCGGTCAGGATGAAGTCGCTTCGGCCGTCGGTGACGTTGAACCCCGCCGAACAGCGGCCGCCCGTCGACAGGATCGGCTGGGCCCCGTTCAGCCGGGGTGTGAAGGCGCCCTTCATGCGCTCCATGCGCACGAAGGTGCCGATCCCCGAGGCGACCCGGTTCATCCGGGACCAGTCGGCCGCCGACACGGTGCGGTCGGCCAGCACCACCACCTGGTTGGTGCGGTAGTCCACCGACCACGCGGTGCCCGCCACCCGGGGCGCCGAACGCAGCGTCGAGGTCGCCGACTTGAGCTCGTTCATGCTGTGCGGCACGAGCTTGGCCTCGGCCCCCGCCCGCCGGACCGCGCGCGCGGCCGAGTCGTCGGTCACCGCCACGACCGGCCGCCCGTCGGCCCCGATCCAGTTGCCCGCCGTCCGCGCCGTGCCCAGCCGCGCCACCAGCGCGGCTCCGGGGTCGGCGGCCGTGCCGGACGCGGCGAACGGCCTGGCGGACGCCGGGGGAGTCTCGCTCGCCATGGCCGCCTGCGCGACCATCACACCTCCCGCCAGGAGTCCGCCGACCGCCGCCAGCCGTGTCACTCGCCTCACGACCCGTCGTCGTGCGTGCCTCATGCCTGGCTCCCGAACCCCGGACGCGCGGTGCCCGGACGGCACCGCGGGACCCTCCGGTCGTCGAGGGCCCGTGCATGAGTACGGGGCCCGGCCCGGCCGCGTTCACCGGCGGTGGTGACCTTCTCGGCCTTCCGGTCCCGGCTCCCGCGCGTGCCGTCAGTTCTTGCGCGCCACTCCGCCGAACATGGCGACCTCCTCCGGCTCCGTCCCGTCACCGCCCTCCGGGCGCCAGCGCGAGCAGGACACCACGCCCGGCTCCAGCAGTTCCAGGCCGTCGAAGAACCGGGTGACGTCCTCGGGGGTGCGCTGGGTCAGCTTCGGCGTGCCGTGCTCGTTCCAGAACTTGACCGCCTCGTCCACGTCGGGCATCGACGGGCTGGTCACCGTGTGCGACAGCACCAGGTGGCTGCCTGCCGGCAGTCGGTCCGTCAACTGCCGCACCAGGCCGTACGGGTCCTCCTCGTCGCCGATGAAGATGACCACGCCGAGCAGCATCAGCGCCACCGGCTCGCTGAAGTCCAGCGTCTTCGAGGCGTGTTCCAGGATCGCGTCGACGTTGCGCAGGTCCTCGTCCAGGTAGTCGGTACGGCCCTCCGGGGTGCTGGTGAGCAGCGCCCGGGCGTGCGCGAGGACGAGCGGGTCGTTGTCGACGTACACGATCCTCGTCTCCGGCGCGATGCGCTGGGCGACCTCGTGCGTGTTGTCGGCGGTGGGCAGCCCGGTGCCGATGTCGAGGAACTGGCGGATGCCCAGGTCGCCCACCAGGTGGCGCACCGCCCGGCCCAGGAACAGCCGGTCGGCGCGCGCGTACTCCCCGATACCCGGGTGCAGTTGGCGGATCTGGTCGCCGGCCGCGCGGTCGACCTCGTAGTTGTCCTTGCCGCCGAGCCAGTAGTTCCATATCCGGGCCGTGTGCGGCTGTCCGGTGTTGATGCGGGCGCGCAGCGAGACGGCCACGTCGTTGGTGGCTGCGGGGTTGTCGGTCACGTGGGTCAGCTCCTGGATGCCTGGTGAAGGGGTGCGCCGTTCAAGACGCAATCTAGACGCCCGAGTTGACCGGCGCCGACCGTCCCGTGTTTTCCGCCCCGAGGCCGATCCGCGACCAGCTCTGCGCGTCGCCCCACACCGATCGCCCGCACACGAACGGGCGCAGCCGCGCGGTGAGTCCGGGGTCGCCGCGGCCGCCCAGTTCGTCGGACGCGATCCTGCGGGCGATCCCGGCGAGGAAGTCGGCGATCTGCACCCGGGCGTCCAGCCGCGAGTGCACCAGCCGCACCCCGGCGAGGCCGATGCCCTCCTCCCGGGCCCGCTCCTCGATCCAGCCGATGCGCTGCGGGGTGAGCATGTTCTGCCGGTCGTGCACCAGCCGCACCGGGCGGCCGCCCGCGCTCCAGTGCCCGGCGGTCCGTACGATCGCCGGCAGCAGCGGGTTGAGCACCGGGATCAGCGGCTGCTCCTCGGCCAGCCGGGCCCGGTAGGCCCGTGCCCCCGCCCCGGCCGCGGCCAGCCGCAGCAGCGTGCGGCCGGCCTCCGTGTCCGCGTGCGCCCGGCCCAGCGCGGCCGCGGTCCGCAGGAAGGTGTGCGCCGGCGGCTCCCCGGTGCTCCGGTACCGCAGCAGCCGGTTGGCGGCCTCCAGGAACTCCCGCCACCCGGCCGCCCCGAAGGTGCCCGGCCCCCGCGCGAACAGCGCGCGGGCCTCGGCCGCGTCGCCGAGCAGCAGGTCGGCCACCCGGTCCACCACGAAGAACGACTTCTCCGTCAGATGCACATGCGCGCGGCCGTGCACCGGGCCGCCGTCCTCCAGCAGCCACTCCAGCACCGCACGGTGCTTCTCCCGCAACAGGTGGTTGGCCTTGTACTCCTCCGCGGGCGACCGGATCCGGTGCCGGATCTCCCGTACGCACTCCTCGGCCCGGTCGGCCGGCAGCGCCACGCTCGCGTGCGCGAACACGTCCGTGTTCCCGCCGGTCAGGTTCTCGCCGTCCGAGCCCGATTCGTCGCAGGCGACCTCCAGCACAGGGCCCCGCGCCACCCCGTTCGTCCGTCCCGTCCCGTTTCCGGTCACACCCAAGCCCCCTATCTTGAGCCTCATGACCAGCATCCCGCACGACACACCCGGCGAACCGGATCCGCTGCGCACCCTCGGCCTCGAGAGCCTGCGACGTCGTACGAGCATGAAGTGGCGCACCTACCCCGAGGACGTGCTGCCGCTGTGGGTCGCCGAGATGGACGTACCGCTCGCCGGGGCGGTCACCCGCGCCCTCACCGACGCGCTCGCCCTCGGCGACACCGGCTACCCGGCGGGCACCGGGTACGCCGAGGCACTGGCCGGGTTCGCCGCCAAGCGCTGGAACTGGGACGGGATCGCCGTGGAACGCACCGCGATCGTCCCGGACGTGATGCTCGGCGTGGTCGAGATGCTCAGACTGGTGACGGGGCCCGGGGACCCGGTGATCGTGAACCCGCCGGTGTACCCGCCGTTCTACCAGTTCGTCACCCACATGGACCGCCGCGTGGTGGAGGCCCCGCTCGGCCCCGGCCTGCGCCTCGACCTCGGTCTGCTGGCGGACGCGTTCCGCACCGCGACGGCCGGCGGCGGCCGGGCCGCCTTCCTGCTGTGCAGCCCGCACAACCCCAGCGGCACCGTGCACACCGCCGCCGAACTCGCCGCCGTGGCCGAAGCGGCGGAACGGTACGGCGTCCGGGTCGTCGCGGACGAGATCCACGCTCCGCTCGCCGCGCCCGGGGTCGCCTTCGTGCCGTACCTGAGCGTGCCCGGCGCCGAGCGCGGCCTGTCGCTCATGTCCGCGTCCAAGGGCTGGAACCTGGCCGGGCTCAAGGCCGCGCTCGCCCTGGCCGGCCCGGAGGCCGCGGCCGACCTCGCGCGGCTGCCGGAGGAGGTGAGCCACGGGCCCAGCCATTTCGGCGTCATCGCGCACACGGCGGCCCTGAACGACGGCACCGGCTGGCTCGACGCCCTGCTGACGGGGCTGGCCGCCAACCGGCGGCTACTCGCCGGCCTGCTCGCCGAGCACCTGCCCGCGGTCCGGGCCTGTCCGGCCGAGGCGACCTTCCTGGCCTGGCTCGACTGCCGCGGCCTCGGCCTCGGTGACGATCCGGCCCGGACGTTCCTCGACCGCGGCCGGGTCGCCCTCAGCTCCGGCCTGCCCTTCGGCACCGGCGGCGCCGGGCACGCGCGCCTGAACCTGGCGACCTCCCCGGAGATCCTCACGGAGGCGGTACGGCGCATGGCGGCGGCGGTCGGGGCCGTGGACGGGTCCTGACGGCCCCTGACGGCTCATGACGGCCCCGCCGCGTCCCCTCGTCCCCGTCCGGCTCCCGGGCTCCTAGACTGCCGGGCATGGACGACACGCTGCGGGACCGGCTCGGCTCCGGCAAGTACCTGCTGGTCACCAGCTATCGCAAGGACGGCACTCCCGTCGCGACCCCGGTGTGGGTGGTCCCCGACGGGGACGGCCTCGGGGTGTGGACGACCACCGACAGCTGGAAGGTCAAGCGCATCCGCAGGCGGGCCGACGTCCTCGTCGGCCCGTGCGACGTGCGCGGCCGTCCCACCGGTGACCAGGTCCCGGCCACCGCCGAGATCGCCGACGCGGCCACCACCGCTCGCTACCGCACCCTCATCGCCCGGAAGTACGGCATCGTCGGCCGACTGACCCTGCTGGGCAGCCGGCTGCGGCGCGGCCCGGACGGCACGGTGGGGATCACGGTGAAGCCGAAGCCGTGAAGCCCTGACGGCTGACCCCGGACCCCGGGCCCCGGGGCGGTCGCCGCCCCGGGGCCCGGGCCGGCTACGACGCGTCGAGCACCGTGCCGGTCAGTTCGAGACCGCCGGGCCGCGGCTGGTCGGTCCGGTCGTCGAGCTGCTGGAAGCGCACCGACTCGGCCGGCTCCCGCACCCGGTCCTTGACGGTGGGGATACTGATGTCCGTGCTCGTGCCGCCCGCGGGGATGCTCACCCACAGGAAGAGTCCCCCCGGCACCTTGGACAGCGGCCGCTCCGGGTCGGGCGACGCCCCGCTGGTCTCGCCCAGCCAGCGCGCGGACACGTCCTTCGTGGACAGTTCGGGGCCGGTGGCCGGCGCGACGGCGGTGAAGGCCGTGCCCATGTCGACGTCGACGGGCTCGGACAGCGACACCCGCCACTTCAGGGACTTCCCCTCCGGCACCCGGTCGGCGAGCGGAGTGACGGTCATGGCGGGCGCCGGGTCGTCGTCGTGCACGGTGATCCCGCCCCGGTAGGAGCCGACGACCGCGCCGTGAACCGCCTTGACGAGGATGTCGTGGGTCACGTCGGTGCCGTAGCGGGTGTTGCCCTTCACCACGACCGGCACGTCGATGTCGTGGCCGCCCGGGTGCACGGTGACCAGCCGGTCCGTGCCCTGGCCGGTGACCGGGTCCAGGACGTACACCCGGACCTGGCCGCTGCCGTGGCCCGACACCTCGACCGGCACCCGGTAGGTGCGCTCGCCGGAGTCGCGCTCGGCGACGGTGGTCCGGCCGACGTCCACCCGCGGCAGCTCGGCGGGGCGCACCGCCGGCAGCCCCGGCCGCCAGCCCCACGCGTCCATCAGCCAGGCCCGCCCGGAGCCCGAACGCGGGGTCAGCTCAAGGGACTTGATCTTGTGCAGGTCCAGCCCGGCGCGGCCGGCCGCGGTCAGCGGTACCCGGACCTCCCGCGCCCAGTACGAGGCGGTGCGCTCGCTGCCCGGCAGCCCGTCGATCCCGGCCTCGCCGAGGACCGCCTTGCGGCCCGAGGCGTCGGTGACGGACACGTCCAGGCGGGTGCCGCGGGAGTTCGGCGGCACGAACAGACGCAGCGCCAGGGCCTTGTCACCGCTCAGCGAGACCGGGTTCCTCACCCGCACCCGCGCGGGGGTGCCGGCACGGGTCCACCGCAGGGCGATCGCGCGCCGCCCGGCCTCGCGGTCGGTCTCCCACTGCGCGAAGTGCGGCGAGCTGCCCTTGGCGCCCTGCCCCAGACAGGTCTTGGCCGGTGCCGGGTCGACCGCCGCGCACAGCCGGGCGCCGGTCACGGTCACCCCGCCGTCGGGCAGGAACCCGGCGTCGCGGCGCCCGCCCACGGCGTGGGTGAGGACGCGGGCCGGGTCGGCCGACGGCGCCCGCCTGCCGGAACCGTCGAGCAGCGGCCGTACCCGGTCGTCGCCGGAGAGGAACACCCGGGCTGCGGCCGCTATGTAGGTCGAACCGGCGCGGTGCTGCTGGGTGGCGGTCAGCCGGGTGGCGCTGTGCTGGGAGCACACCGGGTCGCGCTGGTGCGGGTCGTCCGGGAAGTCGTCCTCGGCGGGCGCCGCGGCCTGGCCCGGCGTCCACTCGGAGTTGAAGAAGTTGTGGCTGGCGCCGATGACGTAGACGGCGCTGTGCAGCGCGCTGCCCCGGCTGACGGCGCGCGTGCCGTCGACGTACACCTCGCCCTGGAGGTCGGAGACGTCGCCGTCGCAGCCGGGCAGGACGGTCGCGGACGGCACGTCGGGCACCGGGTTCTGGCCGAAGACCGTGGGGCCGATGAGGACCAGGCCGCGGATGGTCCAGCGGACCGCTCCGTGGTAGCCGTCCTGCGCGGCCGGCGGCGGGTAGAGGCTGTCCAGTGCCGCCCGGTTCACGCCCTCACCGCCTCGCGAGTGGCCGACCAGCATGACCCGGGACAGGTCGGCGCGGGGCGCGTCCCGCACCACGGCCGGCGCGGTGTCGGGGTGTTCGGCCCAGTCGGCCCACCGGGCCAGGTGCAGCCGCACCAGCGAGGAGCGCGCCTGCGCGCCGCCGTCCTCGGCGGCCCAGTCCTGGCCGTTGATGCCGTTCGCGGAGATCGAGACCGTCAGGTAGCCCTGGGAGGCCAGCAGTTTCTGGTCGCGCAGGTAGCCGCGGTGACTGGGCACCGGCTTCGTCCCGGCCGCGCAGGGCCAGTCACCGGTGATGGAGTGGCCCTTGTAGCACGTGTAGTGGCGGCCGTGCAGGAACAGCGCGAGCGGACGCGGCCCGCGGGCGCCGGTCGGCGCGACGACCACCGCGCGCATCTCGACCGGGGCGGCGAAGCCGGGCAGCCGGACCGACGTGAGCCGGTACTCACCCGTCTTGGTGTGGTACGAGCCCGGCTTGCCCGGGTCGACCGCATTGGCCGGCAGCGGTGCCGGCGGCCGGGCCGCCGAGGTGGCCGGAGCCCGGCCGGTGACGTCCAGCCGGCGTCCGCCGGACCAGACCTCGAGTCCCTTCAGGGGCCCGGGATGACCGGCGTCGAGCCGCAGCCGGAAGGTGCGCCCGTCCTCGGCGGGCCGGGGCGTCCCCAGCAGCCGCCCGCCGGAACGGAACTCGACCCGCGCGTCGCCCATGGGCACCGGCCGGTCCGAGCGCCACACCAGCTGCGGCGCCGACCGGCCGCCGGTAATGCCCCACCCGGGTGGCAGCGTCCCGTCGGCTCCTGCGGTCAACGCCCCTGCCGTGGAGTGCGGTTGACCCTGTGCGACTGCCGATCCCGGGGACGCCCCCGCCACCGCCAGCAGCGCGGCGGCGGCGACCCATATGCGCCGGGCACGGACCACAGTTCCTCCTCTGTTCCCGAGGACTCGGGCGTCCCGGCTGTCCCGGGCGCCCCTCGCCCCCGGAGGACGGGAAGGAGACTCTGTGGGTTGCCTGTGAAGGGCAAGTGTTCGATCACAGCGAAGAGTTGGCCGGAAAGGCCGTGGTACCGGGCCGAACGGCCGCAGGGAGGTGGCCGGTTCGGCCCGCGCGCCCTCAGGTCCAGGCGCGGTACGGCTCGTCGAGCAGCTGGAAGACCGGCTCGCCGCGCACCGGGTCCTTGACCGTGGACAGCCGCACCCGGTCGCCGCTGTGGATGCCGACGGGCGGACCCATGACCCGGCCCCGGACGACGAACCCCTCGGCCATCTCTATCAGGGACACGTTGCGCGCCGCGGGCGTGTTGCGGTGCACGATGGTGGAGTGGCGCACCGTCCCGCTGCCCTCGCTGCGCTCCGTGCGCAGCTCGCTGCCCTGGCAGACCGGGCACAGCAGCCGGTGGTACATGGCAGTGCCGCACCAGGTGCAGCGCTGGTAGTGGATGGCGTCCCTGGAGTCCGCGGTGACGGGGTCGAGGACGCCCGCCGCGGAGCCGGCCGCCGAATGCGAGGTGCTTGCTGAGTGGTGGTACACGCTGGTCAACTCCCTGCGCTCGGCCGGAATCCCGCGCGCCCGGCGCGAACCGCGCACGCGTGTGCCCGGTCGAGGTGCCACCGTGCACGCCGACAGAGTATGGCACTGAGTGTCACACGTAAAGGCACTCCGTACCCTTAATCTGCGAAGACTCTGTAAGGGCGCGGTCCCGCCGAGGCGGCCGGTGTGGCCGAGTGCCCGGGCGGTGAGCGGGGTCAGCCGCGGCCGAGCACCGTCTCAAACTCACGGACGACCCGCCACAGGGGCGCGTCCCGGCGGGCGACCAGCACCACCACGTCCTCGGCGCCCTCACCGCGCGGGTGGTCCGGGTCGCCCGGGTGCCCGGGAGCCTCGTGACCGAAAGCGGCCTGGACGTACCCGAGGGCGTGGTCCACCGCCGCGCCCGCGTCGTCCTCGCCGTCCGAACGCAGCCAGGACCGCAGCGCGTTGTTGTGGGCGGCGACGACCGCGGCCGCGACGACGTCGGCGCGCAGCGTCCCCCCGGCCCGGTCCGCGAACCGCCCGCGCAGGTATCCGGCGAGCGCGCGCTCGTAGCGCCACACGACCGAGAGCTCGTACGCGCGCAGCCCGGGCACCTGCTTGGTGAGCCGGTAGCGCTGCACGGAGAAGGTGGGGTTCTCCGCGTACATCCGCAGCACCAGCCGGGCCGCGTCGCACACCCGCCGCACCGGTTCGTCCTCCTCCGCGCTCGCGGCGAGGAACGCGGTCATGTCGGCCAGGCAGCGCTCGTGGTCCGGGAAGACCACGTCCTCCTTGGAGGGGAAGTAGCGGAAGAACGAGCGCCGGCCCACTCCGGCCAGCGCCACGATGTCGTCCACGGTGGTCTGCTCGTACCCGCGTTCCAGGAAGAGCTGGAAGGCCGCCGCCACCAGGGCGTCCCGCATCGGCGGCTTCGCGGCCGGCGCCGCGCTGCTGGAGCTCATGGACGGGAACGTAGCACCCCCGCCCGCATTCATGACACTCAGTGCAGTGTCGGAGCGCGGACGGGGGAACTCAGTGCTCTGCCGCTGAGGGCGGTGACGCGCGGCCTGCCGGGCCTCAGGCCAGGGTGACCTCCACCGGCAGCTTCTTGATGCCGTTGACGAAGTTCGAGCGCACCCGGGGGACCTCACCGGTCAGCCGGATGTCCGCCAGGCGCGGGATCAGCTCCTCGAACATGATCCGGATCTCGGTGCGGGCCAGCAGGTTGCCCAGGCACAGGTGTGGGCTGCCCTTGCCGAAGGTGACGTGGTCGTTGTCGGCGCGGGCGACGTCGAAGTCGTACGGGTTGCCGAAGACCTCCTCGTCCCGGTTGCCGGAGGCGTACCACATCACGACCTTGTCGCCCTCCCTGATCCGCTTGCCGCCCAGCTCCACGTCACGGGTGGCGGTGCGGCGGAAGTGGTAGACGGGGGAGGCCCAGCGCAGGAACTCCTCGACCGCCACCGGGATCAGGGAGGGGTCGTCCCTGAGCCGGGCGAGCTGCTCGGGGTGCTGGAGCAGGGCCAGCATGGAGTGGGTGATGGTGTGCCGGGTGGTCTCGTTGCCGGCGACGACCAGCAGCAGGAAGTAGTTGTCGAAGTCCCGCGCGGAGAGCGGGACCCCGTCCCGGGGGGTGGTGTTGACCAGCTTCGACACCAGGTCCGTGCCCTGGCCGCCGCGCCGCTGCCGGGCCAGCTCCCGCCCGTACGCGAAGACCTCCAGCGAGGCGGGCGAACGGAACGGCAGGTCGCGGTACCTCTCGCTCTCCTCGCTGTGCAGCAGCACGTCCGCGTAGTCGGGGTCGGTGTTGCCGATGATGCGGTTGCCCCAGTCGATGAGCTGCTGGTTGTCCTCGGGCGGCACGTCCAGCAGCCGGGCCAGGACGTTGATGGGGAAGTCGGCGGACACCTCCTTGACGAAGTCGAACCGGCCCTTGGCGAGCGCCACGTCGAGCGTCTTCGCGGTCAGCCCGCGCAGGAAGTCGGTGTAGCTGTTGATCACGCCCGCCCCGAACTGCCGCTGGATCACGCTGCGCAGCGCCCGGTGCCGTACGCCGTCCAGCTCCAGGATGGAGGCCCGCCGCTTGATCTGGTCGTCGTCCACCTCCTCCAGGTTGACGAACCGGGTCGAGGTGAAGGTCTGCGCGTCCCGGTCGACGCGGGCGATGTCGGCGTGCCGGGTGAGCGCCCAGAAACCGGAGTTGGGCGCCTCCTCCGGCTGCCAGTGCACCGGGTCCTCGTGGCGCAGGGTGTGGAACATCCGCCACGGGGTGACCCCGTCGGTGAAGTTGTCGAGGTCGGCGAGGTTCACGTCCACCAGGGGCATCGGGTCGTCGACGGCGGCGGCCGGGGTCTCGGTGGTCATACGGGGGCTCCTGGGGATCGCTGGGGAGGGCGCGTGGGTGTTCACGGGTGCCGGCTCGGGCGGAGTGGCAGGGGGCAGGGAGTCAGAGGCGGCGGGGCGTCGGGGGCGGCAGGGCGCCAGGACGGCGAGGCGTCACAGGTGGTAGGCGTACTCGGTGAACTCCCAGTCGGTGACGAACCGCCGGAAGCGCGCCGCCTCGTCGCGCTTGTAGGAGAGGAAGGACGTGGTGAAGTCCTTGCCGAGGAGCTCGGCGAGGGCGGTGTCCGCCTCCAGCGCGTCGAGCGCGGCGGACAGCGTCGCGGGCAGCGGCGCCGACCTGGCGGTGTCGTAGCCGTAGCCCTCCAGCGGGGGCCCGGGTTCCTCGCCGGCCAGCACGCCCAGCAGGGCGGCGGCCACCGTCCCGGCGATCGCCAGGTAGGGGTTGGCGCTCGCGTCGCCGAGCCGCAGCTCCATGCGGGCGCCGCTGCCGCGCTCCGGCGGAATGCGCACCATGGCGCTGCGGTTGTCCATCCCCCAGTCGATCAGCCAGGGCGCGAGGGTGTCGGGGCCGAAGCGTTTGTAGGAGTTCACCGTCGGGTTGAGCAGCGCGGCGAGCGCCGGGGCGTGCGCGAGGACGCCGGCCACCGCGTGCCGGGCGGTGGCGGCCAGGCCGTACGCCCCGGCCGGGTCGTCGAAGACGTTGCGGCCCTCGGCGTCGGCGCACGACAGGTGCAGGTGGAAGCCGGAGCCGCCGGCGTCGTTGAAGGGCTTGGCCATGAAGGTGGCCAGGCGGCCCTCGCGGCGGGCCAGCTCCTTGACCGCGGCCTTGAAGCGGAAGGCGCGGTCGGCCGCCGACAGGGCGTCGGAGTGGGTCAGGTTGATCTCGAACTGGCCGGCGTCGAACTCGTGGTTGCCGCTGATCACGCCGATGTCCAGGTCGCGGACCTGGCGCAGGGTGCGCAGCAGGTGGTTGTCCGGGTCGGCGCGCAGCCCGGCGGTGTAGACGACGCCCGGGTCGCGGGCGTACCGGCGCCAGCCGCCGTCGGGCGCGGCGTCGCACAGGTAGTACTCGAGCTCCGGTCCGACGACCGGCCGCAGCCCGTGCTCGGCGCAGCGGTCCAGCACCCGGCGCAGCAGGTCGCGGGGCGACTCCGGCGCCGGTGCCCCGGTGGCCGGGTCCACGACCTCGGCGAGGCAGGAGGCGACCCCCGGTTCCCACGGCAGCGCGGTCAGCGTGCCGAGGTCCGGCCGTACGGCGATGTCGGGCAGGCCGGCGTCGAGGCCGCCGCTGACCGGGACCACGTCGCCCTGCGGGCTGGTGTGGTAGACGGCGCGGCAGAAGGCCAGTCCGTGCTCCATGGCCCTCGGCAGCTCCTCGACCAGGACGTCGCGCGCCCGGTCGGTGCCGATCAGATCGGGATAGGTCACCCGGACGACGTCGATGCCGTCGGCGGCGAGCCGGTCCATGTGGCGGCGGACTTCCTGCATGTCATGAGCGCTCACCGTTGTCTCCTGGGGCGGACGTCGGGGCACCTCCGGGACGCGGTGCCCGGGAGGCGGGTGGCGTGGCGAAGAGGGGCCGGGCGGCGGGGGAGAGGCACCGGGGCGGGTGGGTCCCGGGCCGCCCGGGGCAAGTTGTTTGAAGCCAAACGGTAGGGAGCGGGACGTCGCACCGCAAGGTGTCGGCGGCAAGAATTTATCCATCCGGATAGGTATTGACCAGGGGTCGGCCGCTGCCTACGTTGTTTGGAGCCAAACGAGTTCGGGGGGTGGTCGCCACCGGCACCGTCCCCCGTTGGCCGGGGCTCGTCCTGAGCCGGACGGGCCCCACTCTCCCCAGCTTCTCCCCAGGAGGACCGGCCATGAAGGTCGTCGTCGACATGAACAAGTGCCAGGACCACGGCCAGTGCGTCTTCGCGGCACCCGACGTCTTCCAGCTCGACGCCGACGGGCACCTCGGCTACGTCGCCGAGCCCGGGGACGCCCTGCGCGAGGAGGTCGAGGAGGCCGCCGACGTCTGCCCGCTCCAGGCCATCCGGATCGAGGACTGACCCGATGGGCGGTCGCATCGTCGTCGCCGGCGCCTCCATGGCCGGCCTGCGCGCCGCGGAACAGCTCCGCGCCGCCGGCTGGACCGGCACGATCACCCTGGTCGGGGACGAACCCCACATGCCGTACAACCGGCCCCCGCTCTCCAAGGAGGTCCTCGCGGGCCACGCGCCCTTCGAGTCACTGGCGTTCCGCCCCCGGGCGAGCGTCTCCGACGTCGAGTGGCGCCTCGGCCGCCGCGTCGTCGCGGCCCGGCCGGCCGAGCGCGCGGTCGAGCTCGACGGCGGTGAGGTGCTCCGCTACGACGGCCTGGTCGCCGCCACCGGCATGCGGCCCCGGCGGCTGCGCTGCCCGGGGCCGTCCGGCGGCCGCCACACCGTGCGCACCCTCGACGACGCCCAGGGCCTGCGCGAGGCGCTGACCCGGCCGGGCGCCCGGGTGGTCGTGGTCGGCGCCGGCTTCATCGGCTGCGAGGTCGCGGCCACCGCCGTCGGCCTCGGCGTCGCCGAGGTCACCGTCGTCGATCCGCTGCCGCTGCCCATGGCCGGACCGCTCGGCGAGCTGCCGGCCCGCGATCTGCGAACCAGGCACGAGGAGCGGGGCGTTCGGTTCCGGCTCGGCAGCGGCGTCCGCGGCTTCACGGGGGACCGGCACGTCACCGGCGTGGTGCTGGACGACGGTTCGGTGCTGCCGGCGGACGTGGTGGTCGAGGCGGTCGGCTCGCTCGCCAACACCGAGTGGCTGGAGGGCAACGGCCTCGACCTGACCGACGGCGTCCTCACCGACGGACTGCTGCGGGTCGGCGGCCGCCCGGAGATCGTCGCGGTCGGCGACGTCGCTCGCTTCCCCAACGCCCGCTACGACGGCGTACCCCGCCGGGTCGAGCACTGGTCCATCCCCACGGACACCGCCAAGCACGCGGCGAAGACCCTCGTCCACCACCTCCAGGGCGGCGAGCGGCCGGCGCCCTTCGCGCCCCTGCCGACCTTCTGGAGCGACCAGCACGACTTCCGCCTCCAGTCCTTCGGCGCCCCCGCGCTCGGCCGGGACGACGTGCGCGTCCTCGACGGCGAACCGGGCGGGGACGTGCTCGTCGGCTACCACGCGGCCGGCCGCCTGGTCGGCGTGGTCGCCCTCGGCGGCCCGGCCGCCGCCTCCGCCGCCGCCCGCCACCGCGCCGAACTGCTGCAGCAGCCCGCCCTCACCGCCTAAGGAACCCCCGCCATGACCCGTGTCCGCGGATACCTCCACCCCAAGACAGCGAGCGGCGCCTCCTCGCTGATCCCCTCGCCGCCCTGGCGCTACTCCGGCGACCTGCTCACCGTCGAGTACCGCACGGACCCCGCACGGGTGCGCGAACTGCTGCCCGAGCCGCTGGAGCCGGCCGACGAGGACCCGGGCGCGGTGGCGCTGATCTGGGCCGACTGGCAGTCCTGCGCCGCGTCCGGCGACGAACTGCTCGACCCGGTGCGCGCCCAGTACAAGGAGGCCTTCGCCGTCGTCCGCTGCGCGTACCGGGGCCGGACCTACACCCGCTGCGTGTACATCTGGGTCGACAAGGACTTCGCGATCGCCCGCGGCCTGCACCAGGGCTACCCCAAGAAGCTGGGCTCCATCCACCAGACGCGGCCGCACCCCTACGGCCCCGCCCCGCGCATCGAGGCGGGCGCGCGGTTCGGCGCCACGCTCGCCGCCGCGGACCGGCGGCTCGCCCAGACGGTGGTCACCCTGCGGGAGCCCGCCGAGACGAACGGGTTCGTCAACGGCCACCCCATGGCCCACCACCGCTGGCTGCCCTCGATCGAGAAGGGCAAGGGGCTCGCCCTCGACGAGCTGATCGAGTCCGGTGCGGCCTCCTTCGAAGGGGGACAGCCGTGGGTCGGCGAAGCGGAGCTGGAGTTGTTCGAGGCGCCCACGGAAGAGCTGGCGCGGCTGGAGATCCGGGAGCCGATCGCCGCGTACTACCGGCAGGTCGGTGTGGTGTGGGACGGCGGCCGTCTCCTGGAGTCCGGGACGTCGGGAGCGGGTGCCGAGTGAGGCCGTCGTCGACGCGCGGGTGGTTCGTGGCCGGTCGCGCAGTTCCCCGCGCCCCCAGGTGGGCCGCACGTCCCTCGTCCGACAGGAGCCGTTCTCATGCCTGACAAGATCACTGTCGCCGGAGTCGCCGTCGACACCCGGCACTGGATCGGCGGCGAACGCGTCGCCTCCGCCGGCACGTTCACCGACGTCTCGCCGATCGACGGCGCCACGATCGGTGAGATCGCCCGCGGCACCGCCACCGAGGCCGAGGCCGCCGTCGCCGCCGCCAAGGCCGCCTTCCCCGGCTGGGCCGCCACCCCACGCGCCGAACGCGCCCGCGTTCTGCACGCCATCGCCGACGGCGTGGAGAAGCGGATCGAGGACCTGGCACTGGTGGAGACCACGGACAACGGCGCCCTGCTGCGCTCCCACCGTCGCGGCGTCATGCCCCGGGTCGCCCACAACTTCCGCTTCTTCGCGGACCGGCTGCTCACCCTGGACCACGAGGACTTCGACACCCGCGGGCACACCAACCACGTCAGCTGGGACCCGGCCGGACCCTGTGTCCTGATCACGCCGTGGAACGCGCCGCTGATGCTGGCCACCTGGAAGGTCGCCCCGGCCCTCGCCGCCGGCGACACCGTGGTGCTCAAGCCCGCCGAGTGGTCGCCGCTGACCGCCTCGCTGCTCGCGGACATCGCCGCCGAGGCCGGACTGCCCGCCGGTGTGCTCAACGTCGTCCAGGGCCACGGCTCCGAGATCGGCGACGCCCTCACCTCGCACCCGGACGTGCGCCGCATCAGCTTCACCGGCTCGGTGCCGACGGCCCGGCGGATCAGCGCGTCGGCCGCGGCCAACCTCACCCCGCTCAGCCTCGAACTCGGCGGCAAGTCCCCGCTGCTGGTGTTCGCCGACGCCGACCTCGACCTCGCCGTCGACCTCGCGGTGGAGCAGTACGACAACGCGGGACAGGTGTGCCTGGCCGCGACCCGCCTGCTCGTGGAGGAGACGGTCGCCGACGAGTTCACCCGGCGCTTCGTCGGGAAGGCCGCGCGGCTCCGGCAGGGCGACCCCCGTGACGAGGCCACCGACATCGGCCCCACCATCCACCCCAGGCAACTGGAGAAGATCGACGGCTTCGTGCGGCGGGCGCTCGACGCCGGCGCCCGTGCCGTGCTCGGCGGGCACCGCCGGGACGGCCAGTACTACGCGCCGACCCTGCTCACCGACGTGGCGCAGGACTCGGAGATCGTCCAGGAGGAGGTCTTCGGACCCGTCCTGACCCTGCAGACCTTCACCACCGAGGACGAGGCCGTACGCCTCGCCAACGACACCCGCTTCGGCCTCGCCGCCACCGTCGCCACCGGCGACCTGGAGCGCGCCGGACGCGTCACCGCCCGGCTCGTCGCGGGCACCGTCTGGGTCAACTGCTTCTTCGTCCGCGACCTCCAGGCGCCCTTCGGCGGCTCCCGCCACTCCGGCGTCGGCCGTGAGGGCGGCACCTGGAGCTTCGACTTCTACTGCGACCTGAAGAACACCGTCACCGCCCCGAAGGGATGGAAGGACCATGGGTGAGATCGTCGGGGCGGGCCTGCTGGCCCACGTCCCCACCATCGTGCTGCCGGAGGCCGACCGCCTCGCCCTGAACGAGGGCAAGGAGATCACCCTCGTCACCGGCCTCGAGGAGCTGCGCAGGGAGGTCTTCGAGCGCGACGACTACGACACCGTCGTGGTCCTCGACTCGCACTGGGCCACCACCGTGGAGTTCGTCGTCACCGCGCAGCGGCGCCGGGCCGGCCTGTTCACCTCCGAGGAGCTGCCGCGCGGCATGTGCCGGATGCCGTACGACTTCCCCGGCGACCCCGAACTCGCCGACAACATCGCGAGGTTCGCGGACAGGCACGGCACCTGGATCACCGCGATCGAGGACGACCACCTGCCGATCTACTACGCCACCGTCAACCTCTGGAAGTTCCTCGGCGAGGGCCTGCCCGGCAAGCGCTGGGTGACCATCGGCGTCTGCCAGACCGGCGACATGGAGGACCACCTGCGGCTCGGCCGGGCGCTCGCCGACGGCATCGCCGCCACCCCGGGCCGGCGCGTCCTGCTCATCGCCTCCGGCGCCCTCTCGCACACCTTCTGGCCGCTGCGCGAACTGCGCGACCACGAATCCAGCGACCCGGCGCACCTCTTCACCCCCGAGGCGCGCGCGGCCGACGAGGAGCGCATCGCCTGGTTCAAGGAGGGCCGCCACGACAAGGTCATCGACACCATGGACGAGTTCTGGAAGTACAGGCCCGAGGCGAAGTTCTTCCACTACCTGATGATGGCCGGCGCCCTCGGCGAGCAGGCGTGCACCGCCCGGGCCCGCCAGTACGGCGCGTACGAGAACTCCATCGGCACCGGCCAGGTCCACCTCTGGTTCGACCGTCCGGCCGACGGCTGGACCGGCACCGGGCTGCCCGCCGCCCCGTCCCCGCGCACCCCGCACAGCCGCGCCCAGTCGCGTCCCGCCTAGCCGCGTCCCGTCTCATCCAGGAGCCCTCATGCCCGAGTACCGCCGCATCCTGCTGGACGGCGCCGCCGTCCAGGTCACCGTCGACGGGGACGAACTCGTCGCCGGTGACGGCCGCCGCGTCAAGACCGAGGAGGCGCCGCACCTGCCCCCGGTCGTCCCCTCCAAGGTGATCGCCGTCCACCTCAACCACCGCAGCCGCGTGGACGAGTTCCGGATCGACCTGCCGGACACCCCGACCTACTTCCACAAGCCGACCTCCGCGCTCAACGGCCACAAGGGCGCGATCGTCCGCCCCGAGGGCTGCAAGTGGCTCAACTACGAGGGCGAGGTCGCCATCGTCATCGGGCGGACCGCCCGCAACATCTCCCCGGCCGAGGCGGGGGAGTACATCGCCGGCTACACGGTCGCCAACGACTACGGACTGCACGACTTCCGCGACACCGACGCCGGCTCCATGCTCCGCGTCAAGGGCTCCGACACGCTCTGCCCGCTCGGCCCCGGCCTGGTCACCGACTGGGACTTCCACGGCAAGCGGCTCACGACCTACGTCAACGGCGAGGTCGCGCAGGACGGCTCGACCGACGAGATGAAGTGGGACATGCACTACCTCGTCGCCGACATCGCCCGCACCATCACCCTGTACCCGGGCGACGTGCTGCTGTCCGGCACCCCGGCCAACTCGCGGCCCGTCGAGCCCGGCGACGTCGTCGAGGTCGAGGTCGAGGGCCTGGGCAGGCTCACCAACCACATCGTCACCGGGCCCACCCCGGTCCGGACCGACGTCGGCGCACAGCCCACCGAGTCCGAGGAGGTGCTGTCCACGGCGCTCGGCGGCGACTGGGAGTTCCGGGGCATCCGGGCCCCGCGGCGGTGAACCGCGGACCCCGCGCCGCCCGGCCGGCGGGTAGGGTCGCCGCCATGACCGAATCCGCCGAGACCAGGCAGGACGCTCCCGGACCCGCCCGGGACGGCTCCGGCGAGGCCCCGCAGGGCCCGGCTCCCGCGGGGTCGCCGGAACGCGGTACCCGGGAGCGCAGGCGGCTCGGCTACGGCGAGGGCCGCGAGGCGCTGCTCCGGGCCGCCGTCCGGGTCGTCGGGCGCCGCGGGCTGCGGCACCTGACCTACCGGGCCGTCGCCGAGGAGGCGGGCGTCACCCACGGTCTCGTGGTGCACCACTTCGGCTCCCGGGACGCGCTGATCGAGGAGTCCCTCGCCCACGCGATCCGGGTCAGCCTCAGCAGCAGTCTCCTGGAGCCCGGCACCGGCCGTCCCGAGGACTTCGTCGCCGGTCTGACCGAGATGGTGGAGGAGGACGCGGACGGGCAGGCGTACCAGTACGAGCTGCTGCTCGAGGCCCGCCGCCGCCCCGAACTGCTGCCGCAGGTCAGGGAGCTGTACGAGGAGTACTTCGGGGCCTCCCGGCGCGAGCTGGACCGGATCCTGCCGCAGGGGGCGAGCCCGGCCCTCAACCGCGTGGTCTTCGCCGCCCTGGACGGCCTGGTGCTGCACCAGCTCACCGGGATCGCCGACCGCGCGGACACCGAGGCCGGCCTCGCCGAGCTGCGCTCCCTGCTGCGCCTCCTGGGCGGGCAGCCGGCCGCGGAGCGCGACTGAACGTCCCCGCAACGGAACCCCTCGTCGCGGCCGCGGCGGGGGGTTCGTCGTGCGTTCGTCGTGCGATCCCACAGGCCCCGTCCGCCGAGTGATTTCCCCGCCCCAACCCCTTGCCATGTGGATAGTTCCGGCCCACGATGAGGCAACTCGTTTGGCTCAAAACGAAATTTCCCCTCCCCTCCTCAGCAGGTGATCCGAGTGGACAGTCAGACGGTCGACGCAAGCCCCCGGGCCGGAGAGGCCCCCCGGACCGCAGGAACCCTCAAGCGCAACGCCCTGGGAGTCCTGGGCATCCTCTTCTTCGTCCTCTCCGCCCAGGCGCCGCTGACCGGTATCGCGGGCGCCGTCCCGATCGCCGTCGCGGTCGGCAACGGGCCCGGCGCCCCCGCCGCCTACGCCGTGGCCGGCGCGGTGATCCTGCTGTTCTCCGTGGGCTTCGTCGCCATGGGCCGGCACGTGGTGAACGCCGGCGCCTTCTACACCTACATCGGCAGGGGCCTCGGCCGGACCACCGGGAGCGGCAGCGCCGCGGTCGCCCTGTTCGCCTACTGCACGGTCCAGGCGGCCATGTACGGCCTGTACGGCGTCACCGTCGCCGGCCTCGTCGGGCACTACACCGGCGTCCACCTCTCCTGGTGGGTCTGGGCCCTGGTCACCATGGCCGCGGTCCAGGTGCTGGGCGCCGCCGGCATCGAACTCGGCGCCAAGGTGCTCGCCGTGTTCGTGCTCGCCGAGTTCAGCATCCTGCTCGCCTTCGCCCTGGTCACCCTCTTCAAGGGCGGCGGCCCCGAGGGCCTCGGCATCACCCGCACCTTCTCGCCGGGCGCCGTCCTGCAGGGCGCCCCGGGCGTGGCCCTGATGTTCGCCGTCGCGTCCATGTTCGGCTTCGAGGCCACCGCGATCTACGGCGAGGAGGCCCGCGAGCCGCACCGGACCGTGCCCCGCGCCACCTACCTGTCGGTCGCCGTGGTCACCGGCTTCTTCGCCTTCACCTCCTGGATGCTCGTCTCCTCCTACGGCGCCTCCAAGGTCACCGGCGCGGCGGGCGGGGCGCTGGCCGGCGGCGACTCCACGGTGTTCGTCTTCGCCCCCATCGCCCACCTCTTCGGCGGCTGGGCGAACGACGTGCTGCCCGTCCTGCTGGGCACCTCCCTCTTCGCCGGCATCCTCGCCTTCCACAACTCCGCCAACCGCTACCTGTTCTCCCTCAGCCGCGAGGGCCTGCTGCCCGCCCGGCTGCGCTCCCTCAACCGGCGCCAGTCCCCGTGGGCCGCCGGCATCGTCCAGACGGTGATCGCCGCGCTGCTGGTGATCCCGTTCGCCCTCGCCGGCAAGGACCCCGTGCTCACCCTCTTCTCCTGGTTCAGCGGCGTCGGCGTCCTCGCCTGCATGCTGCTGTACTTCCTCACCTCGGTCTCCGTGATCGTCTTCTTCCGCCGCGAGCGCCTGGACCCCCGGCGCTGGAACACCCTGATCGCCCCCTCGCTCGGCGCCCTCGGCATCGCCGCCGTGATCTGGGTGGTCCTCACGAACTTCACCACCCTCATCGGCGGCGACGCCGCCACCGCGGCCTGGCTCGTCGCCGCCGTCCCCGCGGTGCTGCTCCTGGGCGCCGGCACCGCACGCCTGGTCCACGCCCGGACCACCGCGGACCGCTGAGCCCCCGATGGCCCGGCCCCCGCCCGGGGCCGGGCCCCGTCCCCGGACAGGAACACCATGCTCGACCTCACCCATGACGAACTGCTGCGCCGGGCCAAGGCGCTCGACCTGCCCGTGCGCCACCACATCGACGGCACCGACGAGCCCGGCTCCGGACCGGTGTTCGAGGTCGTCTCGCCCCGCGACGGGCAGACCCTCGCCCACGTCGCCGACGCCGGGCGGCCCGAGGTCGACCACGCCGTCGCCGCGGCCCGCCGCGCCTTCGACTCCGGCCCCTGGCCGCGGCTGGCCCCGGCCGAACGCGGCCGCGTCCTGCTGCGCCTCGCCGACCTTCTGGAGGAGCAGCGCGAACGGCTCGCGCTCACCGTCACCCTGGAGATGGGCAAGCCGATCACCGACGCCCACGACATCGAACTGCGCGCCGTGATCAACACCTTCCGCTGGTACGGCCAGCTCGCCGACAAGCTCACCGACGAGTCCCCGCACACCGCCGCCGACGCCCTCGCCCTGGTGACCCGGGAACCGGCGGGCGTGGTCGGCGCGGTCGTCCCCTGGAACTTCCCCCTCACCCTGGCGGGCTGGAAGGTCGCGCCCGCGCTCGCGGCCGGCTGCACGGTCGTGCTGAAGCCCTCCGAGTCGTCCCCGCTGTCCGCGCTGCTGCTCGGCCGGCTCGGCACCGAGGCCGGGCTGCCCCCGGGCGTGCTCAACGTCGTCACCGGCGACGGCCCCACCGCCGGCCGCGCGCTCGGCCTGCACCCCGACGTCGACGTCCTCGCCTTCACCGGCTCCACCGCCGTCGGCCGCCACTTCCTGCGCTACTCCGCCGACTCCAACCTCAAGCGGGTCTGGCTCGAACTCGGCGGCAAGTCGCCCAACATCATCCTGCCCGACGCCCCCGACCTGGACCGGGCCGCCGCCACCGCCGCCTGGGGCATCTTCTTCAACCAGGGTGAGATGTGCACCGCGCCCTCCCGGCTGCTCGTGCACTCCTCGATCGCCGAGCGCGTCACCGAGGCGATCGTGCGCCGCGCCCGCGAACTGCGCGTCGGCGACCCGCTCGACCCGGCCACCGAGATGGGCGCCCTCGTCGGCGAGGCCCACCTCGCCCGCGTCCTGGACCACGTCGGCACCGCCGAGGCCGAGGGCGCCCGGCTGCGCACCGGCGGCACCCGCACCCTCACCGCGACCGGCGGCAGCTACCTCAGCCCCACCGTCTTCGACCAGGTCGGCCCCGGCACCCGGCTGGCCCGCGAGGAGGTCTTCGGACCTGTCCTGTCCGTCCTCGCCTTCGACGACCTCGACGAGGCGGTACGGCTCGCCAACGCCACCGAGTACGGCCTGGCCGCCGGACTGTGGACCTCCGACCTGTCCACCGCCCACACGGTCTCCCGCGCGCTGAAGGCGGGCACGGTGTGGGTCAACTGCTACGAGGAGGGCGACCTGACCGTCCCGTTCGGCGGCATGAAGCAGTCCGGCAACGGCCGCGACAAGTCCGCGCACGCCCTGGAGAAGTACACCGAGCTCAAGACGACCTGGATCCGGCTGTGACCCACCGCCCGCTCATCGCCGTACCCGCCCGCTTCTCCGCCACCACCTCCGCTCTCAGGTACGCCGCCGAGGTCAACGCCCGCGCCCTGGTCGAGGCCGTGTGGCGGGCGGGCGGCGAACCGGCGGGCATCCACCCCGCCGACACCGGCACCGCCGCCCGGCTCGCCCGCTTCGACGGCCTCCTGCTCCCCGGCGGCGGCGACCTCGCCCCGCACCGCTACGGCGCCACCACCACCCACGACACCGTCTACGACGTCGACGGCACACAGGACGCCTTCGACCTCGCGGCGGCCCGCCACGCCCTCGCGTCCGGCCTGCCGCTGCTAGCGGTCTGCCGGGGCATGCAGGTCGTCAACGTGGCCCTCGGCGGCACCCTGGAACAGGACATGGGCGGCGCCGGCCGGGAACACCGCCACCTCGTGCACCCGGTCCGCGTGCGGTCCGGCACCCTCCTCGGACAGGCCCTCGGCACCGAGAAGGCCGACGCCTCCTGCTACCACCACCAGCGCGTGGCACGCCTGGGCGAGGGCCTGACCGTCACGGCCACCGCCGTCGACGGCACCGCGGAGGCCCTCGAACTGCCCGGCGCGCCCGGCTGGTTCACGGCCGTGCAGTGGCACCCCGAGGACACCGCGCACGAGGACCCCGCCCAGCAGGGCCTGTTCGACGCCCTGGTGAGCGCCGCCGCCCGCAACGCCCGCTGACCGGACGTCAGTTGCGGGGGCGCCGCCCGCTGCGCCGGGGAGCCGGCTCGGCGCCGCCGAGCAGCTCCCGGCGGCGCTCCTCGCCGTGTTCCTCCACCTGGAGGACGACCTGCCGCAGCCCCTCCGCGAGGCTCCGGCACTCGGCGTCGCTCAGACGCGCGGTGACGAACCCCTCCTCCTCGTTGAACGCGGGGAAGACCCGCAGCATCAGCTCCTCGCCCTTGTCGGTCAGGCTGAGCAGCACCAGGCGGCCGTCGTCCGGATGCCCGGCCCGGCGCACCAGCCCCCGCGACTCCAGGGTGCGCGCCACCCCGGTGAGCGTGCCCTTGGAGATGCCGGCCTCCTCGGCGACGTGCCGGGTCTCCGACTCGCCCCACACCCACACCACCCACAGCACGACGAACGCCGTCCAGGTCAGCTCGGAGTCGCGCAGCACCGTGTTCTCCAGGTGCTGCCGCACGGCGGAGGCGGCCCGGTAGACGTTGGCCACGGCTGCCATCTGCTCCCGGCGGATCGGGACGCCGCCGAGCTTGGCGGAGGCGAGCCGTTCGGCTTCGGTGATCGATCGATGGCCGGGCACGGGCGCTCCTCGGGTCGCTGAGCACACTCCCGCGGACGGTGCCCGCCACGGAAGGTCGTTCGGCCTCGAATTGTACGAAGAGCCGGGCCGGGCACGAGAGCGGCCGCACCCAGACGTAACCTTTCTGCATCCCGCGCCGGCATGGTGCGGCGCGCCCGAGGAGAGACCCCATGCCCACCGCCCGCCCCCGTGTCCTCTACGTCACCGACCTGGCGTACCCGGCCCGCGGGCGCCGGTACTGCGACGAGGACATCTTCCTCACCTCCCGGCTGCGCGAGCACTTCGACCTCGCCCTGTGCCACCCTCTGGACGCGGCCGCGCTGATGGACGCCCACGACGCCGTCGTGGTCCGCAACAGCGGGCCCGTCCTCGGCTACCAGAAGGAGTACGACGCCTTCCGCGCGCGTGCGCTCGACGCCGGCACCCCGGTGTACAACCCGCTCACCGGCAAGGCCGACATGGCCGGCAAGCAGTACCTGGTCGACCTCTCCGCCGCCGGCTTCCCGGTCATCCCCACCGTCGACCGCGCCGAGGATCTGCACCTGCTGCCCACGGTCAAGCGCTACGTGGTCAAGCCCAAGGTGGGCGCGGACTCCCTGGGCCTGCGGATCGTGCCCGCCTCCGGCCTCACCGGCCTGCCCGGACTCGCCGACGGCACCGTCCTCGCGCAGCCGTGCGTCGACTTCGCCCACGAGGTGTCCTTCTACTTCGTGGACGACGACTTCCAGTACGCGCTGTACGCCCCCGACCCGCGCCGCCGCTGGGAGCTGCGGCCGTACGCGGCCACCGCCGCCGACCTGGAGTTCGCCCGCGGCTTCGTCGACTGGAACGCCCTCGGCCACGGCATCCAGCGCGTCGACGCCTGCCGCACCCGGGACGGCGGGCTGCTGCTGGTCGAACTGGAGGACCTCAACCCCTACCTGTCCCTGGACGCCCTGCCCGAGGAGGACCGGGACGCCTTCGTCACCGCCCTGACCGCGTCCCTCAGCCGCTTCGTGCACGGGGCGCGGGAGGCCCTCGTCCCCGCCTGACGGCACCGGCGCCGCGTGGGCCGGCCGGGCTGAACGACGCCGCCCCGCACGCCGTATCTCACTCCGGGGACCCGCGGGCGCCCAGACCCGCGGGACGGAAGGAGAGCAGGGTGCCGACACCGCCCGAGCCCGAACAGCCCGCGCCAGGCCCGGTCCTGGAACCCGTCCGCGTCCTGCGGCTGCGCCGCTTCGACGCCCTCGCGGAGCTGATGCGCGAGACGTACCCGGAGCCGGAGGGCTACGAGTCCTTCGGCGCGGCGCCCGGGCCGGGCACCACGGGCGGGCCGTTCCGTCCGGCCGAGGACGAGACCCAGGAGCTGCCGCCCTTCCCCGGCGGCCCACAGCCCCCGCCGGGCGGCGGCGCCCCCGGTCCCGGGCCCGGTCTGCGCCGAGCCGCCGTGACCCTGGCCGTCGGGGCGGCCGCACTCGTCGGCTTCGGCTGCGCCCTGCTGCTCCCGGCCCGGCAGGAGGCGGGCGCGGCCGTGCGGCCCTCGCCGACCGCCACCGGGCACCCCGCCACGCCGGCACCGGCCACCCCGGCACCGGCCACCACCGCCACGAGCGACCCCGACGGTGCCGGCACCCTCCGCCAGGGCGACACCGGTCCCGAGGTCACCGAACTCCAGCAGCGCCTGCTGCGCGTCCCCGACGTCTACCGGGACGGCTCGGCCGACGGCACCTACGACGCCGCCCTCACCGCCGCCGTCGCCCGCTTCCAGCTCTGGTACGGCATCAGCGGCGACGAGACCGGCGTCTACGGCGACGACACCCGCCGTGCCCTGGAGTCCCGCGCCGACCCGAACGGCGGCTGATCCCCGCCGGCCTGCGTCCAGGGCGGTTCTTCCCCGACACGAGACCCGTCCGGCGCATCGGTCCGGCGTCCCGGGGCATGCGGAGGGTGCGGCGACGGAGCGGACGGGAGCGCGGTGGCATGGCGGACGTGGACGAGTTCTTCCACCGGCTGGACCCCCACATGTGCGTGGTGACGGCCGTGGCGGGCGGTGAACGGGCCGGGTGCCTGGTGGGCTTCGCCTCGCAGTGCTCCATCCGGCCGCCGAGGTTCGCGGTGTGGCTGTCCAAGGCCAACCACACCTACCGGGTGGCGCGGGCCGCGCACTGCCTCGCCGTCCACCTCCTCACCCCCGGGCAGCGGGACCTCGCGGTGCTCTTCGGCGGCGAGACCGGCGACGAGGTCGACAAGTTCTCCCGGGTGGACTGGCGGGAGGGGCCCGGCGGCGCGGCCGTCCTGACCGGCGCGGCGGCCTGGCTCGTCGGCGAGATCCTGCACCGCACCGACGGCGGCGACCACGTCGGCTTCGTCCTCGAACCGCTGCGGTGGGGCCAGGGCCCCGCCGGCCCTTTGCTGCGGCTGTCCGGAGCACTCCCGATCGCCCCAGGTCACCCGGTGGAATGACCTGGCTCGAACACCGGGCAACGCCCCGGAAAACCGCCGCCCGGCGTCCGGCCGGCCGGCGCCACCATGGCACTCGTCCGCGGCCCTCGCGGACCGCCCCCCCACCACGACCGAAGGCCACGCCGATGAGCGCCTCCCGCGTCCCGGGCCTGCTGGTGCCCGCCCTTTTCCTGCTCGCCCTGGTCGTCGGCGCCTGCTGGTACTGGCGACACCGGGGCGACGACTGACGGCCCCGGCTCAGGCCCCGCCCGCGTCCAGCGGCATCCGGATGTCCAGCACGCACACGTCGTCGCGCCGCTCCTCCGGCAGCATGCTGCCGAGCAGCGCCTCCAGCGTGCCGCGGCGGCGCTCGTGGTCGCGCACCGCGTCGGCCAGGCGGTCGAAGCCCGCGTCGATGCCCTCGCCGGTACGCTCCACCAGCCCGTCCGTGTAGAGCAGCAGCCGGTCCCCGGGCTCCAGCCTGATCTCCGCCGACTCGAAGAGCGGGTGCGCGCTCGCGCCGAGCAGCATGCCGCCGGGGCGCCCCAGGTAGCGCACCTCGCCGCCGCGCACCAGCAGCGGCGGTGGATGCCCCGCCTGCGCCCAGGTCAGCACATGCGTGCCGGGGTCGTAGCGGGCGAGGACCACGGTGGCCGTGGCCCGGCTGTCCCGCGAGTGCAGCAGCAGCCGGTTCAGCCGCGCGAGCGCGTCGGTCAGCGAGGAGCCCGTACTCACCATGCCCTTGGCGGTGAACCGGAGCTGGGCCATCGTCGCCACCGCGCCGATGCCGTGTCCCGCCACGTCGCCGACCACGAACAGCGCGGCGTCGTCGGGCAGTTCGATCGCGCTGAACCAGTCGCCGCCGACATGGATGCCGGACTGGGCGGGCAGGTAGGCGACCTCGATCCGCAGCCCGGCCAGCAGCACCGGCGTGCTCGGCAGCGGCAGCAGGGCGTGCTGCAGCCGGGCGGCCAGCGCCCGTTCGGCCTGCAGCACCCCGCGCTGCAGCAGCATCGCCCGTTCGCTCTCCACCAGGGCGAGTTCGGCGCTGCGCTGCGCGGTGAGGTCCTGCATGAAACCGTGCACGTCGGCGGCGGTGCCGTCGGGCTCGGTCACGGCCTCGGCGACGATCCTCAGGTGCCGCACGCCGTCCGGCGCCTGCACGCGGAACGGCACGTCGAACGCCCGCGCCCGATGGACGAGCCGGGTGATCGCGTGGGACAGCGGAGCGGCGTCCTGCGGCAGTACCAGCTCGGGCAGCCGTTCCAGCGGGACCGGCCCCAGCGCGGGGTCGCGGCCGAGCACGGCGTAGGTCTGCGGGGACCAGGTGATTTCCTGGGTGACCAGGTTCCAGTTGGCCCAGCCCAGGTTCCCGAGCCGCTGGACGTCGGACAGGCGCTGCTCCTGCCGCTCCACGGGGTCGTGCCGCAGCCAGGTCACCAGCAGTCCCTCACCGAGCGGGGCCGCCCGCACCGAGTAGGTGGCGGTCACCGGCACCCCCTCGGACACGTCCTGATAGGCGAACGGCTCGCTCACGAACGGCACACCGGTCGTGAGCGCGTCCAGGTAGCCCAGCCACAGCGGCTCGCCCGCGACGGACGGATAGCTCTCCAGCATGTGGCTGCCCACCATCTCCCGCCCGGTGCGGCCGAACACGTCGACCGCCTCGGAGGTGGCGGCGTCGATGCGGTAGTCCTCCACCTCGCCGGAGGCCGCGCGCAGCGGGGTCAGCAGGATCGCCGCTCCGGGCACCGCGTCGAGCACGGCCTGCACGCTCTGCGCGGTGTCGTCGTCGGTACCCTCCCGAGGGGCGTCGAAGGCGCGCAGCCGGCCCGCGCACAGCCGGGCCACCGCGCGCAGCAGTTCCCGCTCGCGCGGGGCGAACGCCCCAGCCGGCCGGCGCAGCACGCCGAGGGCGACCCGCGCGGTGTCACCGCCGGGCACCGGGAGCCAGGCCCGCGACCGCCACTGCTCGGGCGGGTCGCCGATGAGCAGGTCGTGTCGCCGGTCCTTGACGACGTCCTCCAGCCAGCACGGCTCGCCGGCCGCCAGGGCGTCGATCGGCGGAATCCCGCGCAGGGGCGGCACGTGGTGCCACTGCGCGGCGAGGGTCGCGCCCAGCCCGGCGTGCCCGATCAGTTCGAGTCCGCTGCCGTGCCGCCGCTCGTACAGCATCACGGCGTGCGCGCCCACCTCGGGCGCCAGGTGCTCCAGCAGGCTGTCGGCCAGCTCCTGCGCGGAGCCGACCCCCACCAGGTCCCGGCCGACCTGGCCGAGCACGTCCACCAGGTCACCGGTGGCGGTGGGCCCCGTCTCCCAGGACACGGTCCCGGAGTGGCGCGCCTCCGCCGCTTCGGCGGCCTGCCGCTCGGCGGGCACCAGGCTGCCGAGCGTGAGCCAGCACTCCTCGAGCAGGGTGCGGTTGCCGCTCTTGGCGCGCTGCAGCAGCTCCTCGTGGGCCGCGTCCGGGGTGCAGCCGGTCGTCGCCATCAGGGCGCCCTTGGCCCGCTCCAGTACCGCCGAGGTGGCGGCCGCGTCGCGCAGCCGGTCCATCTCGGCACGCTGCCGGGCCACGACCCTGGCCAGTGCCACCACGTCGGCACCGGTGCCGGGGTCCACAGAGGGCGCGGGCTCGCTCGTCACGCGACGAGCATTGCACATCCGAGCCCGTTCGATCACTCGTCTGCCACGTCCGGCTTTCCCCGGCGACACGCGTCCGGCGACCCCGGAAAGAGGGGTCCGTGCGCACACCGGACCGTGACGGCCCGGCAGGGGTGCCCGCGGGAGGCCGGGCAGGCGGGAAAGGCCCGGGTGCGCGGCCGTGCGGACCGTCAGCGGCCGGTGCCGCGCCCGGCGAGCGCCTCGCTGACGGCGCGGACGCTGCGCGCGATGTGCTGGAGCTGGAGCACCTCGGCGGCGTAAAGCTTGATCGTGTGTTCGATGACCGACTCGGGGATGCCGAGGACGGGCAGCTCGGCCCGCGCGGTCTGCAGCGCGGTCCGCGCCACCCGGATCTCCTGGTGCACCTGTATCTGGGCGTGCCGGGCGAGCAGGACGGGGTGCCGCATGAGCGCGGGGTAGCTGGCGTAGCGCGCCGGGATGAGGTCGCGCAGCCACTTGGCCGCCGAGCGTTCCCAGTCGTAGCTGCCGGGCGTCTTGACCTGGCAGGGCCAGTCGGGGCTGAGGCGCATCGTGGTCAGGGGCATGTTCATCGCTTCCGGTGTGCGGCGTCGTGAGGGTGTCCGACGGTTGGGGCGGCCCCGGCCTAGGGGATGGCCGGGGCCGCCACGGGCGCACCGCAGGGGCGGTTGCGCCACCGGGCATCCCGGGCGCCGACGTGGGTAGGGAACGGCGGCATGGGATGTCCGTGCGGGGGCCCCGGACGCGGGGGACCGGCGCTGCGGGAGTGCGTGCGTGCGCATGGGCGGTCCGTCGGCTTTCTCGGGGCGGTGGTGCGAGCGGTGGGTCCGCCCGGAACGCTCCCGGAGTGGGCCGGGTGCGATCCGTGAGCAGTATTTATATATGCCGTCGGGTTTGCAAGACGTATGAAAACATTCATGCGGGAAATGCGCCGAATGATCCCCGTGGGCCTAATGTCCCCGGCCCTGCCCGCCGGCGGCCAAAGGATCTTCGGCTGGGCCCGCCGACGGCCAAAGGATCAGTCCCCGGGCCGGTCGCGGCCGGTCCCCGAGTCAGTCCCTGAGGAAGAACTGCTGCTGGTCCGCGACCTGTTCGTACTTCTCCAGCCGCGCCTGCGTGCGCTCCGGATCGGCGTCCGTCATGGCCTGCAGCAGCGCCGCCGCCAGCAGCCCCGGCGCCGCGTAGGAGTCGAAGACCAGCCGGGAGCCGGGGCCGGTGGTGAAGGTGACGTCGGCCTCGTCGGCCAGCGGCCCGAGCGCCAGGTCGGTGATGAGCGCGACCTTCAGCCCGGCCTCGCGCGCGACCCGCAGCGCGGTCAGCGTCTCCTGGGCGTGCCGGGGCATGGCGAAGGCCAGCACCCAGGTGCCGCCGGCCTCGCGCGACTGCAGCAGCGCGTCGTAGGCCACGCTGCCGCCGCGCGTCACCAGCCGTACGTCGGGGTGGATGCGGCGGGCCGCGTACCCGAAGTACTCCGCCAGCGACACCGAGATGCGCAGGCCCAGCACGGTCAGCGGGGTGGAGCGGGACAGGGCGCGGCCGACCCGGATCACCCGGTCGGGGTCGGCGAAGTCCCGGCGCAGGTTCTCCAGGTTCTGGATCTCGGCGTCGACGGCGGCCTGGAGCTCGTTGGCGCGGTCCTCCTCGCCGCCCGCGCCGGCCAGCGTGCTCAGCGCGATCGACTGGAGCTTCTCCCGCAGCGCGGGATAGCCGCTGAAGCCGACGGCGGCGGCGAAACGGGTGACGGACGGCTGGCTGACGCCGACCCGGTCCGCCAGCTCGGTGATCGACAGGAACGCCGCCTCGGTGATGTGCTCGATCAGGTACTGGGCGACACGACGCTGTCCCGGGGACAGCCGGGGACCGTCGAAGAGCTCTCTGAGCTGGGAGGTCGGCGCGGCCTCGGCCTCCGGCGCGGTCTTGCCCGAGGTGATCGCTGACGCCTGGGCGCGTGCCTGCTGCGGCGAGGGCACCGGCCCGCCTCCTTTGTCTCCCACGAACACTCAACATAGCCCACCGAGCCTGGTCAGCAGGGGGTTGACGGCCCGACAGCCTCACCGGCGGTACACGGTGATCGAGTGTCCCACCTCGTCGACCGGGCGGCTCGTGCGGATCAGTCCGGCCAGCCGGCCGCGCGCCTTGGCGGCCGCGGAGTCCGACACGACCAGCAGCCCGCGCACCCGGTCCGGCGGCACCTTGCGCGGATCGGCGGCGTGGATGCCGTAGTACGCCGGCACACCGCTGCCCTTGTACACCAGCCACACCCGCTGCCCCGGGTACCGCTGCCGCAGCCGGTCGGCGAGCCGGCCCAGGTCCTGCCCCCAGTCCACGTTGGAGTCGTGCAGCAGCCGGTGGGTGCGCTCGGGCCCGCCGAACGCCTCGTTCGCGTACGGCAGGTAGTACGGGAACGTACGCAGCGAACTCACCGCCACGAACAGCACCAGCAGCCCCGTGAGCGGCCGCGCCCAGCGCCGCCGTGGCCCGAGCACACCGGCCGCCGCCACCGCGAGGAACACCGGCACGAACAGCGCGTACCGGGTCCCGAAGTCCCGCGCGCCCGTCATCGCCGCCGCCAGCAGCACCGCCGGCGGCACCAGCAGGTACGGCGCCGCGGGCCGCAGCCGGCGGACCGCCACGCAGGCGACCGCGCCCGCCGCACCGAGGGCCAGCGACCCGAGCGGTGTCTTCACCAGCAGCGCGGCCGGCAGGTAGTACCAGAGCGCCCCCGTGTAGAGGTGCCCGAACAGATAGCCCTGCCAGGGGTGGTCCTCGAGTCCGAACTGCACCCGCATCCCGGCCCGGTACGCCGGAGGCAGCGGCAGCAGACCGGTCAGCCGCCCGCGCAGCCCGTGCACGGCCGGCACCTGCTCCACGGGCGTGAACCGCAGCAGCGGGTCGACCGCGAGATACGCCAGCCACACCACCGCGACGGCCACCAGCGCCACGCCCGCCGCTCCCACCAGCCCCTGGAGCACCCTCCGGCGCCGGTCCGCGCCTGCACGGGCGCTCCACACCGACACCACGGCCAGGAGCAGCAGCACCGGGACCGCCGGCAGCGCGCTCATCTTCGTCGCGACGGCCGCGCCGAGGGCCGCCCCGGTGAGCGGCAGGTACAGCCGCGGCCTGTTCCGCGCCCGCCACACCAGCCACACGGACGTCAGCAGGAACCCGGTCACCGGCATGTCCAGGGTGGCCAGCGAGCCGTGGGCGATCACATCGGGGGAGAAGGCGTAGAGCGCGAGCGCCACCAGGCCGCCCGCCGGTCCCACCACGTCCCGGGCGAACGCGAGCACGACGAGCCCGAACAGCAGCGTCAGCGTGATCACCGGCAGCCGCGCCCACAGCATCAGCCGCCAGGGGTCGTTGCCCGACTCGTACAGCAGATGCCGTCCGACCTCGCCCTGGGTGCCGGTGTACGACGGGTCGTAGCGCGGGTCGGCCACCGCCACTCCGGCCGCGATCAGGAGCTTGCCGAGCGGCGGGTGCTCGGGGTTGTAGCGCAGCCGGTGCTCGCGCAGGTAGTCGGTGGCCGTGGCCACGTACACGGGTTCGTCGATGGTGGGCGTCTGCCGCACGGCCGTGGTGACCATCGCGGCCGCCATCTGGCCGAGCAGCACCACCGCCAGCAGCGCCACGAGCCACGGCCGCCGGCGGCGCACCCCGGCGCGCAGGCGTGTGCGGACCGTACTCCGGCCCGGGCCGTCGTCATCGGGCGCCCCGGGCTCCAGGACCCCGGCCGTCTGCTGCGCGTGTGCCATCATCCGCCCCGCCGTGACACCGGCCGAGCGGGCGCGGGCGCGGGCCGGGGCCGGGTCATGGCCCCCACTGTCGCACCCCTCCCGCCACCGGAGGGCGTCACCGCTCCACAAGTCGTACCGGCGGACCTTCCGCCGTGCCCACCGGTACGGGCGGCGGCCCGCCGCAGTTCACCGCGACCCGCACGGACCGCCCGCCGCAGTTCACCGCGACCCGGACCCACCGTCCGCGCGGTCGGTCCAGGGGGCGAACCGGCGGTTCACGCCGGCGCCCGGAAGGCGGGCAGCGCGCCGGGGGGCACGACCAGATCCGCACGGTCCCGCGTCGTCGCGATCAGGTCCGCGTTGCGCTGGTCCGTGCCCAGCACCCAGGCCGTCGCCGTCGCGTGGTCCTTGCCGAACCGCTCGTGCCGGGCGACGAGTCGGCGCACGCGTTCCTCCTCGTCCACCTCGCAGAACCACACCTCGTCCAGGCACGCCCGCACCCGGGTCCACGAACCCCGCTCCAGGAGAAGGTAGTTGCCCTCGGTGACCACCAGCCGGGCGGCCGGCGGCACCGGGATCGCGCCCGCGAGCGGCTGCTCCAGCACCCGTTCGAACCCGGGCGCGTACACCACCTCGCCGGCCACCTCACCGGTCTCCTCGCGCAGCCGCCGCAGCAGGGCCGCGTACCCCGCGGCGTCGAAGGTGTCCGGCGCGCCCTTGCGGTCCCGGCGGCCCAGCCGGTCCAGTTCGGCGTCGGCCAGGTGGAAGCCGTCCATGGGCACGTGCGCCGCCCAGGGCGGGCCGTCCCCGTTCAGTGCGTCCACCAGCCGCTCGGCCAGGGTCGTCTTGCCCGCGCCCGGGCCGCCCGCGATCCCGAGGATCGCGCGCCGCCCGCCCCCGGCGAGGGCACGGGCGCGCAGGAGGAGGTCGTCGAAGGTCAGCGGCACACCGCCGAGTGTGCCACCGGCGGTCCGTGATGTGAGAACCCGGTGCGAAGGTGCGAAAGTATCTCCCGTGTGGCGCGTGCCACCGGCTGGAAGGCGCGCGGTGGGGAACAGTGCTCGGTATGACTCAGCTCGGTCTGCCCGACACCATCCAGGCCTGTCTCTTCGACCTCGACGGAGTCGTCACCCAGACGGCCGTCGTGCACGCGGCCGCGTGGAAGGAGACGTTCGACGCGTTCCTGCGTGAGCACGAGGGCCCGCAGGCGCGTCCGTTCGACGAGGTCGCCGACTACGACGAGTACGTCGACGGACGCCCGCGCGCCGACGGGGTCCGCTCCTTCCTCGCCTCGCGCGGCATCGAGTTGCCCGAGGGCGATCCGGGCGACCCACCGGACGCCCGCACCGTGCACGGCCTCGGCAACCGCAAGAACGACCTGCTGCTGGAGCGCATCCGCACCGGAGGCGTCGACGCCTACGAGGGCACCCTGCGCTATCTGGAGGCCGTGCGCGCGCGGGGACTCGCCACCGCCATCGTCTCCTCCAGCGCCAACTGCCGTGACGTGCTGCGCGCCGTGGGCGCCGAGCACTTCTTCGACGTGCGGATCGACGGCGTCGTCGCGACGGAGCGGCACCTGCCGGGCAAACCGCACCCCGACACCTTCCTGGCCGCCGCCCGCGACCTGGGCGTCGAGCCGGAGCGGGCGGCCGTCTTCGAGGACGCGCTGGCCGGCATGGACGCGGGCCGCTCCGGCGGCTTCGGGTACGTCGTCGGCGTCGACCGCGTCGGACAGAGCGACGCGCTGTACGCGCACGGCGCGAACGTCGTCGTCAAGGACCTGGCCGAGCTGGGAGGCGAGCAGTGATCTCCCACCGGTCGTACACGGTCGAGCCGTGGGCCGTGCGCGAGACCGACCTGAACCTCGACGTCCTCGCCCAGAGCGAGTCGGTGTTCGCGCTCTCCAACGGCCACGTCGGCTGGCGCGGCAACCTCGACGAGGGCGAGCCGCACGGTCTGCCCGGCAGTTACCTCAACGGCGTGCACGAGGTGCACCCGCTGCCGTACGCGGAGGCCGGCTACGGCTACCCGGAGTCCGGGCAGACCGTCATCAACGTCACCAACGGCAAGGTGCTCCGGCTGCTGGTGGACGACGAGCCGTTCGACCTGCGCTACGGCCGGCTCGTCGCCCACGAGCGGGTACTGGACCTGCGCCGTGGGGTGCTGGAGCGCACGTGCGAGTGGACCTCCCCGGCCGGCTCCACCGTGCGGGTGCGCTCGACCCGGCTGGTGTCCCTGGCCCAGCGGTCGGTGGCGGCGGTGGCGTACGAGGTCGAGGCCGTCGGCAGCCGCAGTCGGGTGGTGATCCAGTCGGAGCTGGTCGCCAACGAGCAGTTGCCCGGGTCGAACGGCGACCCCCGGGCGGCGATGGCCCTGCAGTCGCCGCTGGAGCCGGAGGACGACTTCGCCTCCGGCTCCCGGCTGCGGCTGGTGCACCGCACCCGGCGCAGCGGCCTCCGGGTCGGCGTCGCCGCCGACCACGTCGTCACCGGCCCGGAGCGCACCACGACGCGCAGCGAGAGCGGCACCGACGTCGCCCGCCTCACCGTCACCTCCGTACTGGAGCCGGGGCAGACGCTGCGGGTGGAGAAGCTGGTCGCCCACGGCTGGTCCGGGACCCGCTCGCTGCCGGCGATGGCCGACCAGGTCGACGCGGCCCTCGCGGCCGCCGCGCACGACGGCTGGCCGGGGCTGCTGGACGAACAGCGCGCCTACCTGGACGACTTCTGGGCCCGCGCCGACGTCGAGGTGGACGGCGACGAGGAGATCCAGCAGGCCGTGCGCTTCGCGCTCTTCCACGTGCTGCAGGCCGGCGCCCGCGCCGAGCAGCGCGCGATACCGGCCAAGGGGCTGACCGGCTCCGGGTACGACGGGCACGCGTTCTGGGACACCGAGATGTTCGTGCTGCCGGTGCTCACCCACACCGCCCCGCAGGCGGTTGCCGAGGCGCTGCGCTGGCGGCACAACACCCTGGACGAGGCCCGCGAACGCGCGGCCCAACTGGGCCTGGGCGGAGCCGCGTTCCCCTGGCGGACCATCCAGGGCGCGGAGGGCTCGGCCTACTGGCCGGCCGGCACCGCGGCCTTCCACGTGAACGCCGACATAGCCGACGCGGTCGTCCGCTACGTCGAGGCCACCGCCGACACCGCGTTCGAGCGGGAGGTCGGCGTGGAACTGCTGGTGGAGACGGCCCGGCTGTGGCGTTCACTCGGCCACCACGACCACCACGGCGTCTTCCACATCGACGGCGTGACCGGGCCCGACGAGTACAGCGCGGTCGCCGACGACAACACCTACACCAACCTGATGGCCCGGCAGAACCTGCTCGCCGCCGCCGACGCCGCCGAGCGGCACCCGCGGGAGGCGGAGCGCCTGGGAGTGGACGAGGAGGAGAGCGCCGCCTGGCGGGACGCCGCCGCGGCCGTGCACATCCCGTTCAACCAGGAACTCGGTGTGCACGAGCAGCACGCCGGCTTCACCCGCTACCAGCGCTGGGACTTCGCGAACACCCGCCCGGACCAGTACCCGCTGCTGCTGAACTTCCCCTACTTCGACCTCTACCGCAAACAGGTCGTCAAGCAGGCCGACCTGGTGCTGGCCATGTACACCTGTGCCGGGTTCTTCGACGAGCAGCAGGTGGCCCGCAACTTCGCCTACTACGAGCCGCTGACCGTACGCGACTCCTCGCTGTCCGCCTGCTGCCAGGCCGTCGTCGCCGCCCAGGCCGGCCATCTGCGGCTCGCCTTCGCCTACACCGCCGAAGCGGCCCTGATGGATCTCCAGGACCTGGAGCACAACACCCGCGACGGGCTGCACATCGCCTCGCTCGCCGGGACCTGGATGGCCCTGGTCGCCGGATTCGGCGGGCTGCGCCACGACGGCACGGGACTGCGCTTCGCGCCCCGGCTCCCGGAACGGCTGCGCCGCCTGGCCTTCAACCTCGAACACCGCGGCCGCCGCCTCAGGGTGGAGATCGGCGCCGACAAGACGACCTACACGCTCCTCGCCGGACCGCCGCTCACCCTGCACCACCACGGGGAGCCACTGCGGGTCAGCACCGAAGAGCCGGCCGTCCGCGCGATGCCGCCGGTGCCCTTCCGGCCGACCCCCGAGCAGCCCCCGCACCGGGCGCCGAACGGCGGCGCCTGAGGCCGGGCCGGCCGGCGGGGGCGGTGAGCAGGCCGAGCGGGTCGCCTGTCGCGTCGGTGCCGGGCGGCGGCGTTCGGGGTCAGGACAGTGCG
The DNA here is from genome assembly GCF_033792105.1 of Streptomyces sp. WI03-4A. Taxonomy (NCBI): domain Bacteria; kingdom Bacillati; phylum Actinomycetota; class Actinomycetes; order Kitasatosporales; family Streptomycetaceae; genus Streptomyces; species Streptomyces sp. WI03-4A. The sequence goes on along the minus strand of NZ_JARAUO010000057.1, from coordinate 185 downwards.
TGGGTGAGCAGGCCGAGGAGGTCGCCCGTCGCGTCGGCGGCGAGCAGCGCCGGCAGCGCGCCCAGCGCCAGGACGGCCGCCGCGGCCGGCCACAGGCGCGGCGGCGGGCTCGTCCGGAGCGCCGCGATACGGCGGGTGACGGCGCGGTCGGTGAAGTTCAGCGGGCACGCGGCGCGGGCCCGGCC
>NZ_JARAUO010000056.1:0-45321 GCF_033792105.1 Streptomyces sp. WI03-4A | reverse complement strand
GTTACATTCCGAACCCGGAAGCTAAGCCTCACAGCGCCGATGGTACTGCAGGGGGGACCCTGTGGGAGAGTAGGACACCGCCGAACAAATTTTGAGAAAACCCCCGCATCGAAAGATGCGGGGGTTTTCTGCGTTCAGGGTCGTTTTTTGTCGTCCCCCGGAGGGGACAGCGATGAAGGATCACAGTCGGCCGGCCGCCTTCAGGGCGAGATACGCGTCCGCCAGCGCGGGAGCCAGATCGACCGGCGTCGCGTCCACCACGGTCACCCCATGGCGACGGAGCTGCTCCGCCGTACGCTGACGTTCACTCTGCGCCTGGGCCGCCGCGGCCGCCTCGTACACGGCATCTACAGTGCCCCGCGCCTGCGCCAACCGTTCGACGTGCGGGTCGGCCACCGAGGCGACGAGCACCGTGTGCCGCTGGGTGAGTTGAGGGAGCACCGGCAGCAGGCCCTGTTCCACGGGCGCCGCGTCCAGCGTGGTGAGCAGCACGATCAGCGAGCTTCGCGGAGCGGTGCGCAGGGCCGTCGCCGTGAGGCCACGGGCGTCGGTCTCGACCAGCTCCGGCTCCAGCGTCGCCATCGCGTTCACCAGGGACGGCAGTACATCGCCTGCGGAGCGGCCCTGCACCAGAGCACGGACCCGGCGGTCGTAGGCCAGCAGGTCCACGCGGTCGCCCGCGCGGGAGGCGAGCGCCGCGAGGAGGAGTGCGGCGTCCAGGGAGGCGTCGAGGCGCGGGACGTCGCCCACCCGGCCGGCCGACGTGCGGCCGGTGTCGAGGACCAGCAGGATGTGCCGGTCGCGTTCGGGTCGCCAGGTGCGGACGGCCACCGTGGACTGGCGGGCGGTGGCCCGCCAGTCGATGGAACGGGTGTCGTCGCCGGGGACGTACTCGCGCAGGCTGTCGAACTCGGTGCCCTCGCCGCGGGTGAGGACGCTGGTGCGGCCGTCCAGTTCGCGTAGCCGGGCGAGTCTGGACGGCAGGTGCTTGCGGCTGGTGAACGGGGGCAGCACCCGTACCGTCCAGGGCACCTTGTGGGCACCCTGGCGGGAGAAGAGGCCGAGGGGGCCGTAGGAGCGGATCGTGACGCGGTCGGCCTGGCGGTCACCGCGGCGGGTGGGACGCAGCCGCGTCGTCACGCGCCGGCGTTCGCCGGCCGGGACGGTGGCGCTGTGCCGGGAGCCCTCGGTCTCGGTGCCGGGCTGCCAGCTGCTCGGCGGCCACGCGTCGCGCAGTCGGGCCCGGAGCAGGCGCCTGGAGGGGTTGGTGATGGTCAGCGTGACGTCGGCGGTCTCGCCGAGGCGCGTGGAGGTGTCGCCGGAGCGGGACAGCACGAGGCGCCGTACGGGTGCGGCGAGTGCGAAGTCGCAGGCGCAGGCCAGGGCCAGCGGGCCGTTGACCGCGAGGATGCCCGCCCAGCCGGGTTCCAGGATCCCGACCGGGATGGAGCCGATGGCCGCGACCAGGGCGGCGCGTCCGGTGAGCGCCATCAGCGGGGGACCGGGACGTGGGCCAGGATGGCGTTGATGACGGAGTCGGCCGTCACGCCCTCCATCTCCGCCTCGGGGCGCAGCTGGACGCGGTGCCGGAGTGTGGGCAGGGCGAGTGCCTTCACGTCGTCCGGGGTGACGTAGTCGCGCCCGGTCAGCCAGGCCCAGGCGCGCGAGGTCGCGAGGAGGGCCGTGGCACCGCGTGGGGAGACGCCCAGGGTGAGGGAGGGCGACTCGCGGGTGGCGCGGCAGATGTCGACGACGTAGGCGGTGATCTCGGGGTCGACGTGGGTCTTGGCCACCGCGACGCGGGCCGCCTCCAGTTCCGCCGGTCCCGCGACGGGGCGTACACCGGCGGCGTGCAGGTCGCGCGGGTTGAAGCCGGAGGCGTGGCGGGTGAGGACGTCGATCTCGTCCTGGCGGGACGGCAGAGGGATCGTCAGTTTGAGCAGGAAACGGTCCAGTTGGGCCTCGGGCAGCGGATAGGTGCCCTCGTACTCGACCGGGTTCTGGGTCGCGGCGACGAGGAACGGCTCGGGCAGCGGGCGGGGCGTGCCGTCGACGGTGACCTGGCGTTCCTCCATCGCCTCGAGGAGGGAGGACTGCGTCTTGGGCGGCGTGCGGTTGATCTCGTCCGCCAGGAGCAGGTTGGTGAAGACCGGGCCGGGCTGGAACGAGAACTCGGCGCTGCGGGTGTCGTAGACGAGTGAGCCGGTGACGTCGCTCGGCATCAGGTCGGGGGTGAACTGGACGCGTTTGGTGTCGAGTTCGAGCGCGGCGGCGAGCGAGCGGACGAGCAGGGTCTTCGCGACGCCGGGGACTCCTTCCAGGAGTACGTGTCCGCGGCACAGGAGGGCGACGACGAGGCCGGTCACGGCGGGGTCCTGGCCGACCACGGCTTTGGCGATCTCGGCGCGCAGGGCCTCCAGGGAGGCTCGGGCGCTGCCCGAGTCCCCGGTGTTCCCGGCGTTGTCAGTGGTCGGGTCCATCATGGACGGCGTACCTCTCTTTCGAGGGCGTCGAGTTGGTCGGTGAGCGAGACGAGGGCCGCGTCGTCGCCGGGCGGCGGTCCGAAGAGCAGGGTGTGCAGGGCCTGTCCGTCGCCGTGGAGGTGGGCGGACAGCGCGGGAAGCAGGGCTTCGGACGCGTGCGCCTGGGCGACGGGGACGCCGACGAGGGGGGCGAGGCGCGTGCGGGTGGTGGAGCGAAGAGCGGTGGCCGCGCGGTCTCGGGCGGCGGCCTTGCGGTAGAGGCGGGCGCGGCCTTCGACGGTTTCGGAGGCGCGGATCGCGACGGGGAGTCGTTCGGGCACCAGGGGGCCGAACCGGCGTGCCCGCCAGAAGGCTGCGAGTACCGCGGCGACGAACAGTTGCAGGGTGGCCCAGAGCCAGCCGGAGGGCAGCAGGTCGAGGAAGTTCTTCTGTTCGCCGTCGTCGGTGGCGAGGGTGTCGGAGAGCGAGGGTAGGTACCAGACCAGATGGTGGCGGGAGCCGAGGAGCTGCAGGGCGAGCGAGGCGTTGCCCTGCTGGTCGAGCCGCTTGTTGTAGAGGATGTCGGGTGCGCCGAGCACGACGGTGTCGCCGCCGCCGGAGGTCGCAGGCACGCGGAGCAGGGTGGCGAGCCGCCTGCTGCGGTAGCAGGAGTCGGCGTCGACGTGGGTGGTGGTGTAGCGGATGCCACCGGTGTCGGCGCTGCCCGCGCGCCGGGCCTCGGGCAGGGCGCAGCTGGGTTCGAGTGTCGTGCGGGAGCTGGTGGCGGGGTCCGCGGTGACCCCCGGAGCGAGCCGTTCGACGGACCAGCTGCCGGCGGCGACGAGGACGGTGCGGCCGCCGGAGTGGACCGTCGCGGCGTGCAGCCTGGTCTGCTGACGGTGGGTGAGGAGGTCGGGGGAGGCCACGAGGAGGGTGGTGTCGGGGCCGGCGGCGGCGCGTGCCGCGCGGAGGGAGGTGACCACGCGCGTGGAGACCCCGCGGTCGGCGAGGAGGGCGGCGACGGCGTGGCTGCCGTAGGGGTCGGCGGAGCGGGGGTCGAGGGCGCCGTGCCGGGCCTGGGAGCGGACGGCGGCCATGGCGACGGCGGCGACCAGGATCAGCACCACGGCGAGGACGATGCCCCGGGTACGGGTCCAGAGCAGGCGGGCGCCGGGCGCCGTGGAGGTGGCCGGCGGCGTGTCGGTGGCGGGTGGCGTGACCCCGGTGGTCATTCGGCGGCCCCCTGGCCGGTGTGGTGGGGCGTGCCGGTGGCGCCGTGGGTGAGGGCCGGCCGGGTGCGTTCGAGGTCGTGGTCGAGTTCGGCGATGCGCTGGTACGAGGTTTGGGCCGCCCGGCGTCCGCCGTAGGTGACGTCGTCGAACTCCTGGGCGGCGGCGCGCAGCCGGTCCGTGTGCGAGGGAAGGGTGCGGCCTGCCTCGGCGGCCGCCTCGTCGGCGGTGCGGCCGGGCCGTACGTCGAGCAGGGCCCGTTCCTCCAGGGAGCGGACGATGGCGCGCATGCGTTCCTGGACGGCCTGGTTCCAGTGGCCCTGGGCGGCGTGTGCCTCGGCGGCGGCGCGGTGTTCGGCGGCGCTGCGGGGGCGGTCGTCGAACAGGGTGGCCGAGGAGACCGGTTCGCGGCGCGGGGTGCCCAGGCGCCACCACAGGGCGGCCAGGACGGCGATGACGAACAGGACCACGACGAGGAGTCCGAGGGTGCCGCCCGGGGTCGCCGAGGCGGCCCGGTCGAGCAGCTTGGCGATCCAGTCCCACAGGGCGTTCAGGGCGCGCTGGAGCAGACCGGGGTCGTTCTCGTGGTACATCCGCTTGGCCAGTTCGCGGCGTGCCGCCTCCCGCGCCGGATCGCGCGGAGTGGTCACCGGCGGCCCGCCGCCCGGGCCGGCGGCCGCGAACACGGCCGTACCGGCCCAGAGAACTCCCCCCGTCGGACTCACCGCATCAGCTCCCCGGTACGGGGCCGGGGGTGCTTGCCGTGGGGCCCTGGACACCGGCGGCGCGGGCCAGTTCGAGGTCGAGTGCCTCGCGGCGGATGCGCTGGTCGATGTAGAGGAGCACGGTGACGCCCGCGTTGATCGGGAGCGTGAGCATGGACCCGATCACCGAGCCGACGGCGCTGAGGATCAGGAAGGTCCAGGAGGGTGCCTCGCTGGTGGTGGTGGAGAAGATGCCCACCATGCCCTCGCCGCCGGCCGCGCCCGCGATGAGGGTGAAGGGGATCACCACGAGCGACGAGACGATGTTGGCGATGATCGCGGCGAGCAGCTGGATGCCCAGGACGCGCCACCAGGAGCCGCGCACCAGTTTCGCGGAGCGGCCGATGGACTTCACGATGCCCTGTCGTTCCAGCATCAGCGCGGGCGAGGACAGGGAGAAACGGACCGTCAGCCACACCAGGACGACGAAGGCGGCGAGCAGGCCGAGGACGAACAGCGCGATGGTCGCTTCCTTGCCGCCGCCGGCGATCGCGGAGACGATGCCGGGCAGGGCGCCGGCGAGCATCACGCCGAAGGAGATGAGCCCCAGCAGGAAGAGCAGCCCGAACAGCTTCGGGACCTGCTGGCGGGCGTCCCGCCAGGCCTCGCCCGCGCTGACCGGCTTGCCGAGGACGGCGCGGCTGGTGACCGTCGTGAGCAGCGCGGTCGCGATGATGCTGGCGACGACGGAGATGACCAGCACGGCGCCGGAGCCGACCGCGAGCGAGCCGAGGACCCGCAGCATCTCGTCGGCGGAGGCGTCGGGGTTGTTGAGGGTGGCGGTGGTCTCGCTGTTCTTCAGGACGAAGCCCTGCAGGAGGAGCACGCCGAGCTGGGTGACGACCGCGACCGTCAGGGAGATGCCTAGGACCGTGCGCCAGTAGGTGCGCATGGTGGAGACGGCGCCGTCGAGTATCTCGCCGACGCCGAGCGGGCGCAGCGGGATGACGCCGGGCTTGGCCGCGGGCGGGGGACCGCCCCAGCCGCCGTTCCAGCCGCCCCAGGCTCCCGGACCACCGGGGGCGCCGTATCCGCCGTGGCCTCCGGGAGGACCGCCGTGGGCGCCGCCCCCGTAGCCGCCGGGTCCGCCCGGCTGCGCGCCGCCCCAGCCCGGTCCGGGCGGGGGTGGCGGGGGAGCTTGACCGGGGCTCGGGGGACCCGTGGGAGCGGACCACTGGCCGGCCGGCGGCTGCTCGCTGGACCACTTGGGGCCCGGGCCCTGGGGGTGGGCTCCGGGCTGCGCGGCCGGTTCGGCGGGGCCGGGGCGGTCGGTGGGCCCGTCGGGGCCGGACGCGCCGGGTTCCCGCCCGTCGGGCGACGGGGCGGATCCGGGCGAGGCCCAGCCCGGAGTGTCTGTCATCGAAGCTCCTTCAGGATGCCCGTCCGCGGTCGCGGTGGCAGGTTGGCAGACATCGTGCCATGGGGTGCTCGCGGGGTGACCGGCCGCGGTAGAGCCCGCACTCCTTCAATTGTCCGCCGGATCCGGGGCAGACTGACCGCATGGCTGATCAGTACGCGCAACCCGGCGAGGACAAGCGGCCGACCGAGATACCCGTGCTCCGTTGGGAGGAACCACCCGAAGGCCCCGTACTGGTCCTTCTCGACCAGACGAGACTGCCTGCCGAAGAGGTCGAGTTGGTCTGCACGGACGCGTCGGCCCTGGTGGAGGCAATCGGTTCGCTGGCCGTGCGCGGGGCGCCGGTGCTCGGCATCGCGGGGGCGTACGGCGTCGCGCTCGCCGCCGCTCGGGGCTTCGACGTGGAGGAGGCGGCGCGGGCGCTCGAAGGGGCCCGGCCCACCGCGGTGAACCTGTCCGTCGGGGTGCGCAGGGCCGAGTCCGCGTACCGGGCGGCGCTCGCCGAGACCGGGGACCCGACCGCGGCGGCGACGGCGGCGCTGGCCGCGGCGCGCACGCTGCACCGGGAGGACGCCGAGGCGAGCGCGCGGATGGCCGCGCACGGGCTGGCCCTGCTGGACGAGTTGCTGCCGGGCGGTGGCCACCGCGTCCTGACCCACTGCAACACCGGATCGCTGGTGTCGGGCGGGGAGGGGACGGCGTTCGCGGTGGCCCTCGCCGCGCACCGGGAGGGCCGGCTGCGGCGGCTGTGGGTGGACGAGACGCGCCCGCTGCTGCAGGGCTCCCGGCTGACGGCGTACGAGGCGGCCCGGCACGGGATGGCGTACACACTGCTCACCGACAGCGCGGCCGGTTCGCTGTTCGCGGCGGGCGAGGTGGACGCGGTGCTGGTCGGGGCGGACCGGATCGCGGCCGACGGCTCGGTGGCGAACAAGGTGGGGAGCTACCCGCTCGCGGTGCTCGCCCGCTACCACCATGTGCCGTTCATCGTGGTGGCGCCGCTGACCACGGTGGACCCCGGGACACCGGACGGGGCGTCGATCGAGGTGGAGCAGCGTCCCGGCTTCGAGGTGACGGAGCTGATGGCCCCGCAGGTCCCGGTGACGGGTGCGGGAGGTGGGATCCCGGTGGCGCCGCTGGGCACGCAGGCGCACAACCCGGCGTTCGACGTGACGCCGCCGGAGCTGGTGACGGCGATCGTCACGGAGCGGGGCGCGGTGTCCCCGGTGACGGCCGAGGCGCTCGCGGAGCTGTACGACGGCCTGCGCCGGGCGGCGACCGGCTGAGCGGACCCCGGCAGGTGACCCGGTTACGGTGGCGGCCCCTCGTCCTCGCGGCGCTGCGCAGGGTGAGGGGCCGTGCCGTCCCCGTTGCGGGGGCAGACAGTGAGGGCTCCGTACGACTATCGTCACAGGCCAGTGAGCTGCCTCACCTGCGCCTCTGTCGTCGTTACGAGAATGGGATGATGTCGTTTATGAAGGGACGAGTCCTTGTCGTCGACGACGACACCGCACTGGCCGAGATGCTCGGCATCGTGCTGCGTGGTGAAGGTTTTGAGCCGTCTTTCGTAGCCGACGGCGACAAGGCGCTGGCCGCTTTCCGTGAAGCCAAACCCGACCTGGTGCTGCTCGACCTGATGCTGCCCGGCCGGGACGGCATCGAGGTGTGCCGCCTGATCAGGGCGGAGTCCGGCGTGCCGATCGTGATGCTCACGGCCAAGAGCGACACCGTCGACGTCGTCGTGGGCCTGGAGTCCGGCGCCGACGACTACATCGTGAAGCCGTTCAAGCCGAAGGAACTGGTGGCCCGCATCCGGGCGCGGCTCAGGAGGTCGGAGGAGCCGGCGCCGGAGCAGCTCACCATCGGTGACCTGGTGATCGACGTGGCCGGGCACTCCGTGAAGCGGGACGGGCAGTCGATCGCGCTGACCCCGTTGGAGTTCGACCTGCTGGTGGCGCTGGCCCGCAAGCCGTGGCAGGTGTTCACCCGCGAGGTGCTCCTGGAGCAGGTGTGGGGCTACCGGCACGCCGCCGACACCCGTCTGGTCAACGTGCACGTCCAGCGGCTGCGCTCCAAGGTCGAGAAGGACCCGGAGCGGCCGGAGATCGTGGTGACCGTCCGTGGTGTCGGGTACAAGGCGGGACCGAGCTGACATGTCCGAGGACAGTGCCGCTTCGGCTCCCGGCCGGTCCGGGGCCCGTCCGGGGCGGCCTGTCGGCCGTGGGACGGCGGGTTCGCGTTGGGGACGCCTCTTCGAGGGCGGCCTTCTGCAGGGTGGGGTCAAGGGCAGCCCGGTGGTCCGGCTGTTCATGCGCTGGGTGCGCCGCCCGCTGCTGCCCGTCATGCGGCTGTGGCGACGCAACATCCAGCTCAGGGTCGTCGCGACGACCCTGCTGATGTCGCTGGGCGTCGTCCTGCTGCTCGGCTTCGTCGTCATCGGGCAGGTGCGCAACGGCCTGCTCGACGCGAAGGTCAGGGCCTCGCAGAGCCAGGCCACCGGCGGTTTCGCGGTGGCCAAGCAGAAGGCGGACGAGGCCGCCGCCGGGACCGGCACGGCTGGCACCGTCGAGGGCACCCCCTCCACCGACGGGCAGCCCTCGCAGAGCGTCATCCCGTGGATGAGCGACCTCGTCGACTCGCTCTCCAGCGGCGGCGCCGGTGCGTTCGACGTCGTGACCCTGCCGGTCGGCAACGACAGCGGCGGCGGGCGCAGCCCCCGCGGCTCGGGGAACGTCGACCCCTCCGCCAGCGTGCCCGCCGCCCTGCGGGACCGGATCAACAGCAGCACGACGGCCGCCCAGAGCTACACGCGGATCGTCTACTCGCCGTCCCGGGAGTCCCAGCCGGCGCTGGTCATCGGCAAGCAGGTCAACGACCCCAACGGCCACCCCTACGAGCTGTACTACCTCTTCCCGCTCACCCAGGAGGAGAAGTCCCTCAGCCTGGTCAAGGGCACGCTGGCGACCGCCGGCCTCTTCGTCGTCGTCCTCCTGGGCGCCATCGCCTGGCTGGTGGTGCGGCAGGTCGTCACCCCGGTGCGGATGGCGGCCGGGATCGCGGAGCGGCTGTCCGCGGGGACCCTTCAGGAGCGGATGAAGGTCACCGGCGAGGACGACATCGCCCGTCTGGGTGAGGCCTTCAACAAGATGGCGCAGAACCTCCAGCTGAAGATCCAGCAGCTGGAGGACCTGTCCCGCATGCAGCGGCGGTTCGTCTCCGACGTCTCGCACGAGCTGCGCACCCCGCTGACCACCGTGCGGATGGCGGCCGACGTCATCCACGAGGCGCGCGAGGACTTCGACCCGGTCACCGCCCGGTCGGCCGAGCTGCTCGCCGACCAGCTCGACCGGTTCGAGTCGCTGCTCGCCGACCTGCTGGAGATCAGCCGCTTCGACGCGGGCGCCGCGGCGCTGGAGGCCGAGCCGATAGACCTCAGGGAGGTCGTGCGGCGGGTGGTCGGCGGGGCCGAGCCGCTGGCCGAGCGCAAGGGCACCCACATACGGGTCGTCGGCGACCAGCAGCCCGTCGTCGCCGAGGCCGACGCCCGGCGCGTGGAGCGCGTCCTGCGCAACCTCGTCGTCAACGCCGTCGAGCACGGCGAGGGCAGGGACGTCGTCGTCAAGCTCGCCGCCGCCGGCGGCGCGGTCGCCGTCGCGGTGCGCGACTACGGCGTCGGGCTCAAGCCCGGCGAGGCGACCCGCGTCTTCAGTCGCTTCTGGCGGGCCGACCCGGCACGCGCGCGTACCACCGGCGGTACGGGCCTGGGGCTGTCGATCGCCCTGGAGGACGCCCGGCTGCACGGCGGCTGGCTCCAGGCGTGGGGGGAGCCGGGCGGCGGCTCGCAGTTCCGGCTGACGCTGCCGAGGACGGCGGACGAACCGCTGCGCGGCTCGCCGATACCGCTGGAACCCAAGGACTCGCGGCGCAACCGCGGGCTCGACGACGCCGGTCTGCCCCGCGGGGGCGAGGAGAAGCGGGCGACCGTCCCGGTGCAGCCGGGCGGCGGCCAGATGTCGCCGCTGCCCGCACGCGCCCCGCGCCTGGCCTCCGTCAGCCCCGCCGCCGACCCGACCGCGCTGCCCGGCAACGGCAACGGCGCGCGTGTGGTGCCGCGGCCGACCGGCCCGCAGCGGCGCGCCGACGACGGACCGGCGCCGGCTCCTGCGCCCGACACGCACGCCGGCCGTTCCGGGACCGCCGGGACCGAGGACTCGACCGAGCCAGGGGAGGCATTTCGTGGGCGCTGACCGCGAGGGGGGCGTCCGGCACCGGCCGGGACGCGCGGTGGCCTACACGGCCTTGGGGGTCGTTCTGCTGGCCGGGTGCGCCTCGATGCCCGACAGCGGCGACCTGCGGGACGTCGAGTCCACGCCCAGGCAGGACACCGGGGTGCGGGTGTTCGCCATGCCGCCGGCCGAGGACGCCCAGGCCACGGAGATCATGCAGGGCTTCCTGGAGGCCCTGACCAGTGACGATCCGGAGTACGACACGGCACGCAAGTACCTGACCGCCGACGCCGCGCGCGCCTGGCGGCCGGAGCGGTCGGCCACCGTGCTCGCCAACGGGCCGAGCATCGTGACCGACAACCAGCCGGGCGGCCGTGGCGCGAACGACAGCCTCACCTTCATCCTGACGGGCAGCAAGGTCGCCACCGTCGACGACCAGCAGGCGTACGCGCCGGCCGACGGCGACTACCGCAAGAAGGTGCACCTCACCAAGGACGCCAAGAGCGGCCAGTGGCGCATCGACTCGCTGCCGCAGGGCGTCGTCATGGGCAAGACCGACTTCCAGCGCAACTACACGGCCGTCAACAAGTACTACTTCGCCTCCGGCACGACGGTCGCGGCGACCGGGCAGCCGGTGGCGGTCGCCGACCCGGTGTTCGTCCGCGGCAAGGTGGACCCGATGACGCAGGTGGTGCAGTCGCTGCTGCGCGGCCCCACCAGATGGCTCGGGCCCGTGGTCCGGTCGAGCTTCCCGACCGGCACGGCCCTGCCCAAGGGCGTGTCGGGACTGACCCCGGACGACCAGAACCGGCTGACGGTGCCGCTGAACGACAAGGCCGCCGGGGTCGGGCAGACCAAGTGCATGGAGATGGCGACCCAGCTGCTGTTCACGCTGCGGAATCTGACGCCGACGCTGGAGTCCGTCGAGTTGCAGGGGCCCGGTGGGCACCGGCTGTGCGACCTCATCGGTGAGCGCGCCGACTCCGCCGCCTGGCACGCCTCGGTCCAGCGCCCCGACTACCTGTACTTCCTCGACGGCAAGCACCGGCTGGTGCGGCTGCCGAGCGAGGCCACGGGGACCAGCGCCGTCCCGGTGCCCGGACCGCTGGGCGAGCCGGGCGGCAGGGTGCTGAAGTCGGTGGCCGTCTCGCGCGACGAGCACACCGTGGCCGGGATCGGCGCGGACGGCAAGTCGCTGTACGTCACCTCGCTGTCCTCGGACGCCTCCCTCGGCGAGGCGGCCGTCACCAGCCAGGGGGCGTCCGAGGAGGACCGGCTGACCACCCCGAGCTGGGACGCGCACGGCGACCTGTGGGTGGCCGACAAGGACCCGGACCACACGAAGCTGTACGTGCTGGAGCAGGGCGGCGGCAAGCCGGTGCAGGTCACCGTTCCCGACCTGCCCGGGCACATCCGGGACGTGCGGGTGGCCGCCGACGGGGTGCGGGTCGCGCTGGTGGTGGAGAAGGGCGGCAAGCAGTCCCTGCTCATCGGGCGGATCGAGTCCGGGGACAAGGCGGGCGACAGCCCGGCGGTCGTCGAGCTGCGCCCGGCCGCCCCGGACCTGGAGCAGGTCACCGCCATGTCCTGGGCCGGGGACAGCCGGCTGGTCGTGGTCGGCCTGGAGCAGGGCGGCGTGCACCAGATGCGGTACGTGCAGGTCGACGGCTCCACGCTGGACGGTCCGGCGCCCGCCGCCCTGTCGGGTGTGAAGGCGATCGCCGCGTCCGAGGACGAGCGGGTCCCGCTGGTCGCCTATTCGGAGGACGGGATCGTACGACTGCCGTCCGGGGCGCAGTGGCAGAAGGTCGACAAGGACGGGACCGCGCCGATCTATCCGGGCTGAGGAGCCAGGGTTCTTTGCGGGCCGAGGAGCCATGGTCCGTCCGGACCGGGCTCCTCGGCCCGTCCGTCCGGTCGGCTCAGCGGCCTCACTCGTGCGAGTGATGAGTCTCGGGTGCCGCTCCGGCTCGTCCACAGGGCGTTTTCCACAGGGGTGGCCGGCCGGTCCCGGCCTTGGCACAGTGGAGCGCATGCGGGGCTGGTGGCGGGACCTCACCGACCTGGTGCTGCCGGCCGAGTGCGCGGGCTGCGGGGCACCTCGCACGGATCTGTGCCGGCGGTGCCGCACCGCCCTGTGCGGCACCGCGCCACGGCGGGTGCGGCCGGAGCCCGAGCCGTCCGGGCTCCCGGTGGTGCACGCGGCGGCTCCCTACGCGGGAGAAGTGCGGACCCTCCTCCTGGCCCACAAGGAGCGGGGTGCGCTGGCGCTCGCGGCGGCTCTGGGCGCGGCCCTGGCGGGGGCCGTGCGCGCGGGGCTGGCACCCGACGGGCGCGGCGGTCCTCCCCCGACCGGCCGGGCTCCGGGGACGGTGCTGCTCGTCCCCGTGCCGTCCGCCCGCTGGGCGGTGCGGGCGCGCGGGCACGATCCGGTGCGGCGGATGGCCCTGGCGGCGGCCGCGGAGCTGCGGCGCACGGGCACACCGGCCCGGGTGGCCGCCGTGCTGCGCCAGCGGCGGGCCGTGGCGGACCAGGCGGCTCTGGACGCCCGGCAGCGCCTGGCCAACCTCGCCGGCGCACTGGAGGTGACGGCCGGCGGGGCGCGGCTGCTCGCGGGCGGCCATGTCGTGGTCGTCGACGATCTGGTCACCACCGGGGCGAGCCTCGCCGAGGCGGCGCGGGCCGTTCGCGAGGCGACGGTATCCCGCCGTCATGGCAGAACGCCTGTGTACGAGGCCGCAACTCGGGAAGGTAGGGGAGAACGACGGATCGAGGCCCGGCAGGAGAGAGGAAAGTGGGTGCATGGTGCACCTGAAAAGGCGGTACCGAACGTCAAAGGGGAGACGCTCCGAGCGGCCGTCGTCGCCGCTCCTCGGGATTCCTTCGTAATAAGCAGGAACTGAGCGCTGACTTGCATCGTTGCAGGTAGTGAGAGGGGTAATTCACCTGAACGGAGGTACGCGGCAGTAGAGGGTGACGACATCCGTCCGGGCGAGATATGTTCGGTTGTGAGGAAAGGCGCAGGCCACACCTCGCTTATCCGAATGCCGTGCTGCGGGTTTTCCTCTATCACCCGAGCCGGCGGGGTGGAGATCTTGCCCATGGGGGAGGAGGAGGTGGAAGTCACCGAGTCCGAGGTCCCGGGGCTTACCGGGACCTGGTGCAAAAGGGAGATGCTCCGCCGGTGCGGCGGAGTGATCCGGGAACGGAGTTCTGCGTGGACATCGTCGTCAAAGGCCGCAAGACCGAGGTGCCCGAGCGGTTCCGCAAGCACGTGGCCGAGAAGCTGAAGCTGGAGAAGATCCAGAGGCTCGATGCCAAGGTGATCAGCCTCGACGTCGAGGTGTCCAAGGAGCCCAACCCGCGACAGGCAGACCGCTGCGACCGGGTGGAGATCACCCTCCGCTCCCGCGGTCCGGTGATCCGGGCGGAGGCGGCGGCCAGTGACCCGTACGCGGCTCTCGACCTGGCGGCGGAGAAACTGGACGCACGGCTGCGCAAGCAGCACGACAAGCGTTTCTCACGACGCGGCGCGCGGCGGATCTCGGCGGCCGAGGTTCCCGACCACGTCCCGGGCGTGGCGACGCTCAACGGCAACGGCCAGCCCGTCCACGACGAGGAGACGGACGGCGTGCCCACCAAGAAGATCGGCTCGCTGGAGGTCAAGGGCGAAGGCCCGCTGATCGTCCGCGAGAAGACGCACGTCGCCTCCCCGATGAGCCTCGACCAGGCCCTCTACGAGATGGAACTGGTCGGCCACGACTTCTACTTGTTCGTCGACTCCGAGACCAAGGAGCCGAGCGTCGTGTACCGACGACACGCCTACGACTACGGCGTCATCCACCTCAGCACCGACCCGATGGTCGCTGAGGTGCAGCCCCCGGCGGCAGGGGGCACGCTGGGCGGCTGACCGCCCGGCCGGAGCTCAGCCGGTGCCCCTGGAAGCGCCTGTGCGCCCCCAGGGGCACCGGCGTGCGACCACTTCGCGCCCCACACGTCACCCCCGTGTCGTCCGGGCATGGAATCATGGCCGCACCGGCCCAACCGGTGGGCCGATGCCTTGGGTTGGCGACGGTACTGGTCACGGGCCGAAGCCACAGGGGGAGGAACGATGGCGGACACCTTCGGACCGATGCGGCACGCCGGCGACGGCCACGCCGCCGTCGGCGCGGACCCGGACACGGGTCCTTCGCGCTCGGAGCCGATCAGAGTCCTGGTCGTGGACGACCATGCCCTCTTCCGCCGTGGCCTGGAGATCGTGCTCGCGGCCGAGGAGGACATCCAGGTCGTCGGCGAGGCCGGTGACGGCGCCGAGGCGGTGGACAAGGCCGCGGACCTGCTGCCCGACATCGTGCTGATGGACGTGCGGATGCCCAGGCGCGGCGGGATCGAGGCGTGCACCTCCATCAAGGAGGTCGCCCCCAGCGCGAAGATCATCATGCTCACGATCAGCGACGAGGAGGCGGACCTCTACGACGCGATCAAGGCGGGCGCGACCGGATACCTCCTCAAGGAGATCTCCACCGACGAGGTGGCCACCGCCATCCGCGCGGTCGCCGACGGGCAGTCGCAGATCAGCCCGTCCATGGCGTCGAAACTGCTCACCGAGTTCAAGTCGATGATCCAGCGCACCGACGAGCGCCGGCTGGTGCCCGCCCCCCGGCTGACCGACCGCGAGCTGGAGGTGCTCAAGCTCGTCGCGACCGGGATGAACAACCGGGACATCGCCAAGGAGCTGTTCATCTCCGAGAACACCGTGAAGAACCACGTCCGCAACATCCTGGAGAAGCTCCAGCTGCACTCCAGGATGGAAGCCGTGGTCTACGCGATGCGGGAGAAGATCCTCGAGATCCGCTAGGGCGGCGCACAGGGCCCGACCCCGGATCCGGCGATCTAACCGACCAGGGCGGCCAGTTCCCGGGTGAGGGGCTCGCGCAGTTCGGGCGCGTCCACCCGCTCCACGCGGACGTCCACGCAGTCGACCCAGGTCGCCGCCTCGGCCAGGGCCTGCGCCACGGCCGGGACCGCCTTCGGGCCGTCCAGGCTGATCTGCCGGGCCACCAGCGTCCGGCCCTCGCGGGCCGGGTCGACCCGGCCGACCAGCCGGCCGCCGGCCAGGACCGGCATCGCGAAGTAGCCGTGGATGCGCTTGGGCTTGGGGACGTACGCCTCCAGGCGGTGGGTGAAGCCGAAGACGCGCTCCGTGCGCGCCCGCTCCCAGATCAGCGAGTCGAACGGGGACAGCAGGGTCGTGCGGTGGCGGCCGCGCGGCGGCGCGGCGAGGGCCGCCGGGTCCGCCCAGGCCGGCTTGGCCCAGCCCTCCACCTCGACCGGGACCAGACCCGAGTCGGCGATCACCGCGTCGACCTGCTCGGCCTTGAGCCGGTGGTAGTCGGCGATGTCCGCGCGTGTACCGACGCCGAGGGCCTCACCGGCCAGCCGGACCAGACGGCGCACGCACTCGGTGTCGTCCAGGTCGTCGTGCAGCAGCGCCTCCGGGATGGCGCGCTCGGCGAGGTCGTACACCCGCTTCCAGCCGCGGCGCTCGACGCACACCACCTCGCCGTACATCAGCGCGCGCTCCACGGCGACCTTGGTGCCCGACCAGTCCCACCATTCGCTGGTCTTCTTCGCGCCGCCCAGCTCCGTGGCCGTCAGCGGGCCCTCCGCGCGCAGCTGCTTGACGACCTGGTCGTACACACCGTCGGGGAGCTGATGGTTCCAGTGCGGGCGGCCTCGGTAGGCGCGGCGGCGGAACGCGAAGTGGGGCCACTCCTCGACCGGGAGGATGCACGCCGCGTGCGACCAGTACTCGAAGGCGTGGGGCCGGGCCGGAGCGTCGCCGGCGGAACCGGCACCCGCACCCCAGTACGCGGCCTCGACCGTCTTGCGGCCGACCGCGCCGAGCCGGGCGTAGGCGACCAGCTCGTGGGAGCGGGCCAGGACCGAGATGGTGTCCAGCTGGACCGCGCCGAGGTGGCGGAGCACCCCGCGGACACCGGCGCGCCGGTCGGGCGCACCGAGGAAGCCCTGGGCCCGCAGGGCGACACGCCGGGCGTCGTTCGCGGTGAGCGTGGTGGTGGGGCGCGGAAGGGTCGTCATGCGTCGGACGATAGAGGGTGCCACTGACACACCCTGACCGGCCTGCGGTTCCGTCCCGGCGGCCGGGCGCGGACGGTCAGGCCCGGGCGGGCAGGTACGGCGCCGTCGACGCGAGGCCGAGGTCCGACGGGAGGAGGGAGCCCACCCAGCAGTCCCGGCGGACGCCCTTGTTGTTGACGGCCGAGCGCAGGGTGCCCTCGACGGTGAAACCGGCGCGCTCCGCCACCGCGCGGGAAGCGTGGTTGCCGACCTCGGCGCGCCATTCGACGCGGTCGACGCCGACCTCGGTGAAGATCCACCGGCAGGCGGTGAGCACGGCCTCGGTGACGTAGCCGCGCCCGCGGTGTTCCTTGACCGACCAGAAGCCGACCTCGGCCACGCCGAGCGCGCGCATCGTCAGGCCGAGCATCCCGGTCAGCGTTCCGCCCGCCGTGAACACGCCGAAGGTGAACATCGAGCCGTCGGACCAGCCGTCGGGGACCATCTGCTCCGTGAAGCCCCGGGCGTGCTCGGGCAGGTACGGGGAGGGGATGGTGGTCCAGCGCTGGATGTCCGGGTCCTGGGCGGCCTCGTACACCGCGGCGGTGTCGTCCGGACCGACGGTGCGCAGGACGAGACGGTCGGTGGTCAGCGTCACGGGTTCCATCGGCCGATTCTGTTCGGGGGACCCCCGC
Organism: Streptomyces sp. WI03-4A; assembly: GCF_033792105.1. Classification (NCBI taxonomy): domain Bacteria; kingdom Bacillati; phylum Actinomycetota; class Actinomycetes; order Kitasatosporales; family Streptomycetaceae; genus Streptomyces; species Streptomyces sp. WI03-4A. Next base: position 28,507 of record NZ_JARAUO010000056.1, on the reverse strand, counting down.
CACGCCAGTGTTTTCGCGGTGTGTGAGCGGGCCGTCACAATTCGCGCAATTCCTCGCACGGGGCGGCACCATCCGCCGCTCCCGGCCGTTGGAACGTGTGAAGCAGCCGTCGGGCCGCCAGGCCTCCCGGCGCGGCCGGGTCCTCGCATACGATGGCCGTTGCTCAGTACGTCAAGGAAAACCGACCGTCCCAGGCCCGACCGGCAAGGAGACCAGCCCCCGTGTCCGTCCTCTCGAAGATCATGCGTGCAGGCGAAGGCAAGATCCTGCGCAAGCTGCACCGCATCGCGGACCAGGTCAACTCCATCGAAGAGGACTTCGTCGACCTCTCCGACGCCGAGCTGCGTGCCCTCACGGAGGAGTACAAGCAGCGCTACGCCGACGGCGAGAGCCTGGACGACCTGCTCCCCGAGGCGTTCGCCACCGTCCGCGAGGCCGCCAAGCGCGTCCTCGGCCAGCGGCACTACGACGTGCAGCTCATGGGTGGCGCCGCCCTGCACCTCGGCTACGTGGCCGAGATGAAGACCGGTGAGGGCAAGACCCTCGTCGGCACGCTGCCCGCGTACCTGAACGCCCTCTCCGGAGACGGCGTCCACCTCATCACGGTCAACGACTACCTGGCCGAGCGCGACTCCGAAATGATGGGCCGCGTCCACAAGTTCCTGGGCCTCGAGGTCGGCTGCATCCTGGCCAACATGACGCCGGCCCAGCGCCGCGAGCAGTACGCGTGCGACATCACCTACGGCACGAACAACGAGTTCGGCTTCGACTACCTGCGCGACAACATGGCGTGGTCGCAGGACGAGCTGGTCCAGCGCGGCCACAACTTCGCCATCGTCGACGAGGTCGACTCCATCCTCGTCGACGAGGCCCGTACGCCGCTGATCATCTCCGGCCCGGCCGACCAGGCCACCAAGTGGTACGGCGACTTCGCCAAGCTGGTCACCCGCCTGAAGAAGGGCGAGGCGGGCAACCCCCTCAAGGGCATGGAGGAGACCGGCGACTACGACGTCGACGAGAAGAAGCGCACCGTCGCCATCCACGAGTCGGGTGTCAGCAAGGTCGAGGACTGGCTGGGCATCGACAACCTCTACGAGTCGGTGAACACCCCGCTCGTGGGCTACCTGAACAACGCCATCAAGGCCAAGGAACTCTTCAAGAAGGACAAGGACTACGTCGTCATCGACGGCGAAGTCATGATCGTCGACGAGCACACCGGCCGTATCCTCGCCGGCCGCCGCTACAACGAGGGCATGCACCAGGCGATCGAGGCGAAGGAGGGGGTGGACATCAAGGACGAGAACCAGACGCTCGCCACGATCACCCTGCAGAACTTCTTCCGCCTCTACAAGAAGCTCTCCGGCATGACCGGTACGGCCATGACCGAGGCCGCCGAGTTCCACCAGATCTACAAGCTCGGCGTGGTCCCGATCCCGACCAACAAGCCGATGGTCCGCAAGGACCAGTCGGACCTGATCTACCGCACCGAGGTGGCCAAGTTCGAGGCGGTCGTCGACGACATCGCCGAGAAGCACGAGAAGGGCCAGCCGATCCTCGTCGGCACGACGTCCGTCGAGAAGTCGGAGTATCTCTCCCAGCAGCTCAGCAAGCGCGGCATCCAGCACGAGGTGCTGAACGCCAAGCACCACGAGCGTGAGGCGTCGATCGTCGCCCAGGCCGGCCGCAAGGGCGCCGTGACGGTGGCCACCAACATGGCCGGCCGTGGTACCGACATCAAGCTCGGCGGCAACCCCGAGGACCTCGCCGAGGCGGAGCTGCGCCAGCGCGGCCTCGACCCCGAGGAGCACATCGAGGAGTGGGCGCACGCCCTGCCCGCCGCAATGGAGAAGGCCGAGCAGGCGGTCAAGGCCGAGAAGGAAGAGGTCGAGGACCTCGGCGGTCTGTACGTGCTGGGCACCGAGCGGCACGAGTCGCGCCGGATCGACAACCAGCTGCGCGGTCGTTCCGGCCGCCAGGGCGACCCGGGCGAGTCCCGCTTCTACCTGTCCCTCGGCGACGACCTGATGCGCCTGTTCAAGGCCCAGATGGTCGAGCGCGTGATGTCGATGGCGAACGTGCCGGACGACGTGCCGATCGAGAACAGGATGGTCACCAAGGCGATCGCGTCCGCGCAGTCGCAGGTCGAGCAGCAGAACTTCGAGACGCGCAAGAACGTCCTGAAGTACGACGAGGTGCTCAACCGGCAGCGCGAGGTCATCTACGGCGAGCGCCGGCGCGTCCTGGAGGGCGAGGACCTGCAGGAGCAGATCCAGCACTTCATGGACGACACCATCGACGCGTACATCGGCGCGGAGACCGCCGAGGGCTTCCCCGAGGACTGGGACCTGGACCGGCTGTGGGGTGCCTTCCGGCAGCTCTACCCGGTGAAGGTCACCATCGAGGAGCTGGAGGAGGCGGCCGGTGACCGGGCCGGTCTGACCGCCGAGTTCATCTCCGAGTCCATCAAGGACGACATCCACGAGCAGTACGCGTCGCGCGAGACGCAGCTCGGCTCCGAGATCATGCGTGAGCTGGAGCGCCGGGTCGTGCTGTCGGTCCTCGACCGCAAGTGGCGTGAGCACCTCTACGAGATGGACTACCTCCAGGAGGGCATCGGCCTGCGCGCGATGGCGCAGAAGGACCCGCTGGTCGAGTACCAGCGCGAGGGCTTCGACATGTTCACCGCCATGATGGAGGGCATCAAGGAGGAGTCCGTCGGCTACCTGTTCAACCTGGAGGTCCAGGTCGAGCAGCAGGTCGAGGAGGTCCCGGTCGAGGACCTCGCGCTCCCCGAGGGCGTCCAGGACACCGTGCCGGCCCAGGCGGGCGCGCGTCCGGAGATCCGCGCCAAGGGCCTGGACGTTCCGCAGCGCCGGGACCTGCACTTCTCCGCGCCCACCGTCGACGGTGAGGGCGGCATCGTGGAGCGCGACCTGGAGGACGACGAGCCGGTGCGCTCCGAGTCGGACGGGCTGACCCGCGCCGAGCGTCGCAAGCAGGCCAAGGGCGGCCGGCGCCGCAAGAAGTGACCTGCGGCCACTGAGCCCCAGCCACTGACCCGCGGCCACCGAGCCATGGGCCGAAGGGCCGGACCCCTCACGGGGGCCCGGCCCTTCGCCGTGCTTGCGAACCTCTTGCCGCGTCGGCGGATCCTGCGGCGGACCCGCGGGCCCTTCGCGGCGCTCGCGGGCCCCTTCGCCGTGTCTGCCGGCCTTCGCCGTGCCTGCGGTCCTTCGCCCCGCCTGCAAACCCCTCGCCGCGCCTAGGGACCCCTCGCCGCGCCTAGGGACCCCTCGCCGTGCCGGCGGATCCTGCGGCGGACCCGCGGGCCCTTCGCCGCGCCTGTGGACGCCTCGCCGCGCCGGCGAATCCTGCGCCGGGTCGGCGGCGGCTCCGTGTGCGGCAGCAGGCCGGTACGGGTCAGAAGGCCCGTGCGGGTCAGTCGGGTCGGTCCTCGGGGGTGCGGGGCGTCCTCGGACCCAGCTCGATCGCCGTGCAGCGCCAGCGGTGGTCCGGGCCCTGTTCCAGCCGGAAGGCCATGGCGCGGAGCCGGCCGCCGGCGGCGATACGGGCGAAGACCTCGAGGGCGCCGACGCGGGGCACGAACCAGCCGAGGTCGTGGACGACGGGGCGGGTGCCGCGGGTGCGCAGGGGGCCGCGCTCGGCGAGGCGCGCGAGGTCGTCGTAGGCGCGGCCGGCGGTGTGCCGGAGCATCCAGTGGACGGGGCGCTGACCGCTGAGGACGGCCAGCAGGCGGTCGGCGAAGAGGTCGGTGGGGCGTGGCCGCGCCGGGGCCGTCTCCGGCGCCGTACGGGCACCTCCACGGACCGGGTTGCGGGGTGGCGCTCCGCCCGGGCGGCGGGAGTCCTGGCGGGTCGGCGGCCGGTGCCGCGGGCGGGACTGCGCGGCGCGGCTCATGACCTTGTTCATGGGGGTCCCCGTTCGGCGGGCCCGGTCGTACCGGGCGGTAACTCGCTGGTGGGGATCTTGTACGGGGGCCGGTGGGGGCCCCGCAAGGAAGCCGGAGCGGGTGGCGAGGGCCCGGAGAGGTTCACTTATCCGAGTGATGGTGGCCACCGGAAAGCCCGTGGGAGCGGGGTGGCAGCGGGTGAAGTGAGCACCGGCGGGTGGACGCCGCGGAGGGGGTGGGCGGGAACCCGAAAGGGGACGGCCGCACGTATCCTGAAGGCCCGTCGGCGACCAGGAAAGAGCGGCAGCCATGCGCGTCTACGTCCCCCTGACCCTCCCCGGTCTCGCCGAGGCGCACAAGACGGGTGAGCTGGGGACGGGGCCCCTCGTGGCGTACGCCGTCACCCCCGCGCTGCGCGAGTGGTACCTCTCGGACGACGTGGAGGAGCTGGAGTACGCGGCGCTCAGCCGGGCCGCGCTGGCCTCGCTGCGGCTGCTGGCGGGCGATCCGGACGCGGTACGGCGCCGGGTCGTGGTCGCCGTCGACGTGCCCGACGGTGTCGCCGAGGCCGGTCCGGACCGCGGTTCCGACCCGTCCGCGCTCGGCGAGGTGACGGTGACCGGTGCGGTGCGGCTGGCCAAGGCGGCGGCGGTGCACGTCGACGCCGACGACGCGGAGCGGGACGTGGCCGCCGCGGCCGGGGCGCTGGAGGCCGCCGAGGGCGGTGACGACGACGCGCAGTTCCTCGTCGACGAGGCCGACGACCACGAGCTGCTGTGGTTCGCCACCCAGGAGATCCCCAACCTGGTGGACGGCGTCTAGGAGCCCGGGCGGCGGTGACCGTCAGTGCGGGCGGGTACGGTCTCTGGCATGGGGATGCACGCAAGCGCGCACATCGTCTGGGACTGGAACGGCACCCTCTTCCACGACAATGACGCGATCATCGGGGCGACGAACGCGGCCTTCGCCGAGCTGGGCCTGGAGCCGATCACGCTGGAGCAGTACCGGACGCTGTACTGCGTGCCGGTGCCGAAGTTCTACGAGCGGCTGCTGGGCCGGCTGCCCACGGACGCCGAGTGGGAGCTGATGGACGGCGTCTTCCACCGGTACTACACGGAGCACCGGGTGCGCTGCGGGCTGACCGACGGCGCCGCCGAGCTGCTGGCCGGGTGGCGCTCGGCGGGGCACAGCCAGTCGCTGCTGAGCATGTACGGGCACGAGGACCTGGTGCCGCTGGTACGCGGTTTCGGGATCGAGGCGCACTTCATACGCGTCGACGGGCGTACGGGCCCGTCGGGGGGCAGCAAGGCCGAGCACATGGTGCGCCACCTGGAGGCGCTCACGGGAGCCGTGGAGCTCGCGCGCACGGTGGTGATCGGGGACGCGGCGGACGACGCGGTGGCCGCCCGGCACGTGGGGGCGCGCGCCGTGCTCTACACCGGAGGGTCGCACAGCCGGGCCAGCCTGGAGTCGATCGGTGTGCCGGTGGTGGACACGCTGGCGGAGGCGGTGGCCGAGGCACGCCGCCTGGCGGCCTAACCCCCGGCGGGGCGCCGCCGTTCAGGTCGCCGGGGTCTTCGCCCGAAGCACCGTGAGGAACTCGCGCATCCAGGCGGGATGGTCCGGCCAGGCGCGGGCCGAGACGAGGGTGCCGTCGACCACCGCCTCGCTGTCCTCGAAGTGCGCTCCGGCGGACTGCATGTCCAGTTCCAGCGCCGGGTAGGCGGTGACGCGGCGGCCGCGGAGGCTGTCGACCGCCGCGGTGAGCAGCGGGCCGTGGCAGATCTGGGCGACCGGCTTGTCCGCGTCGAAGAACGCCTTGGTGATCTTGCGCAGTTCGGGGTCGTTGCGCAGGTACTCGGGGGCCCGGCCGCCGGGAATGACCAGGGCCGCGTACTGACCGGGGTCGACCTCGGCGAAGGAGAGGTCGGCGGGCCAGGTGTAGCCGGGCTTCTCGGTATAGGTGTCGTAGCCGGGCTCGAAGTCGTGGACGACGAAGCGGAGCGTCTTGCGGGTGGGGGCGGCGATGTCGACGTCGTAGCCTTCCTCGCGCAGCCGCTGGTAGGGGTAGAGGACTTCCAGGGACTCCGCTGCGTCGCCGGTGACGATGAGGATCTTCGCGGGCATGTCGGCTCCTCCGGGGCGGCACTGTCCCCTCCGCGGGGGACGGGCACTGTTCAGGGCAACGTGCCTCGGCGGGGCGCGCTTGCCAAGAGGGCCCGTTGCTTTCAGGGTGCGTCCCTCGGCGCCGCCGCGCGACCGGATGCGGCCACCGGACGGGCGCACGGCACCGGAGCGGCACGGGGCGTCCGACCGGTTACGTCACGCGCCCCGGCGCCGCTGCTGTGCAGAACGTCAAACTTCGGCCCCCTCTTTTGTACACATACGGCTCATGACGGGTCCGGGGTGAGGAGCGATAGCCTTGTGGCGTGATCAGCGCGATAGCTCGCGGGGGCGATGCTGCCCCTGCCCCGCGCCCGGGTTGCACGGAACACCTCCGTGACCGGGCGGCGGTCGCTGGTCTTCGCGGGCGGGAAGGGGGCGCGGAAGCCCCCAGGACGCCGATGCCGGCCCCGGACAGGACGGTGCCGAGAGCAGCGTCACATCCGACGGACGGGCCGAGAATGGCCGAATACACCCCGCTCGTCTCACCTCGCGGCATAGCGTCGGATCGGACCGGACACCCCGGGCCGTGGCGTCGAGCCGGAGGGGAAGAGACCGTTTTTCCTTCTACGTCACGCAACGGCGCGCGACAGGAGCCAGAGGACAATGCAGACCAAGCTGGACGAAGCCAAGGCCGAGCTGCTCGAACGGGCCGCCCGGGTAGCTGAGAACAGCCCGGTCGGGGGGCACCTACCGACCGGGACGACGGGCGAGGGTACGGCCGGCACTCCCGACAGCGAATCCGTGCTCGCGTTCCTCCAGCGCTACTACCTGCACACCGCACCCGAGGACCTGGCCGACCGCGACCCGGTCGACGTCTTCAGCGCCGCGGTCTCGCACCATCGGCTGGCCGAGATGCGACCGCAGGGCACCGCGAACGTGCGGGTGCACACCCCGAGCGTGGAAGAGAACGGGTGGACCTGCAGCCACACCGTGGTGGAGGTCGTCACCGACGACATGCCCTTCCTCGTCGACTCGGTCACCAACGAGCTGACCCGGCAGGGCCGCGGCATCCACGTCGTGATCCACCCCCAGTTCGTGGTCCGGCGCGACGTCACCGGCAAGCTCGTCGAGGTGCTGGCGACCCCGCCCGCCGGCGACCTGCCGCACGACGCGCACATCGAGTCCTGGATCCACGTCGAGATCGACCGTGAGACCGACCGCGCCGACCTGAAGCAGATCACCGCCGACCTGCTGCGCGTCCTGTCCGACGTCCGCGAGGCCGTCGAGGACTGGGAGAAGATGCGGGACGCGGCGGCCCGGATCGCCGACGGCCTCGGCGACGAGCCGGTGCCGGGCGACCTGCCCGCCCCCGAGGTCGAGGAGGCCCGCGAGCTGCTGCGCTGGCTGGCCACCGACCACTTCACCTTCCTCGGCTACCGCGAGTACCAGCTGCGCGACGACGACACGCTCGCCGCCGTCCCCGGCACCGGTCTGGGCATACTGCGCTCGGACCCGCAGCACGCCGAGGACGACCAGCACCCGGTCAGCCCGTCCTTCGAGCGGCTGCCCGCCGACGCCCGCGCCAAGGCCCGCGAGCACAAGCTGCTCGTGCTGACCAAGGCCAACAGCCGGGCCACCGTGCACCGGCCGTCGTACCTGGACTACATCGGCGTCAAGAAGTTCGACGCGGACGGCAACGTCGTCGGTGAGCGCCGCTTCCTCGGCCTGTTCTCCTCGGCCGCCTACACCGAGTCCGTGCGCCGCGTCCCGGTCATCCGCCGCAAGGTCGAAGAGGTCCTTGACCTCGCCGGGTTCTCGCCCAACAGCCACGACGGCCGCGACCTGCTCCAGATCCTGGAGACCTACCCGCGCGACGAGCTGTTCCAGACCCCGCCGGCCGAGCTGCAGGCCATCGCGACCAGCGTCCTGTACCTGCAGGAGCGCCGCCGGCTGCGGCTCTACCTGCGCCAGGACGAGTACGGCCGCTACTACTCGGCCCTCGTCTACCTGCCGCGCGACCGCTACACGACCGGCGTGCGCCTGAGGATCATCGACATCCTGAAGGAGGAGCTCGGCGGCATCAGCGTCGACTTCACCGCCTGGAACACCGAGTCGATCCTGTCCCGGCTGCACTTCGTCGTCCGGGTACCGCCGGGCACCGAGCTGCCCGAGCTGTCGGACGCCGACAAGGAGCGCATCGAGTCGCGCCTGGTCGAGGCCGCCCGCTCCTGGGCGGACGCGTTCGCCGAGGCGCTGACCGCCGAGGTCGGCGAGGAGCGCGCCGCCGAGGTGCTGCGCCGCTACAACAACGCCTTCCCCGAGGGCTACAAGGCCGACCACTCCCCGCGTGCCGCCGTCGCCGACCTCGTCCACCTGGAGCAGCTCAGCGAGGACAAGGCGTTCTCGCTCAGCCTGTACGAGCCGGTCGGCGCCGCGCCCGAGGAGCGCCGCTTCAAGATCTACCAGAAGGGCGGCACGGTCTCCCTGTCGCACGTGCTGCCGGTGCTGAGCCGGCTGGGCGTCGAGGTCACCGACGAGCGGCCGTACGAGATGCGCTGCGCGGACCGGACGACCGCCTGGATCTACGACTTCGGCCTGCGCATGCCGAAGACGGCGGGCGCCGGCGGGGACCTGGGCGACGACGCGCGTGAACGGTTCCAGGAGGCGTTCGCCGCGACCTGGACCGGCAAGGCGGAGAACGACGGCTTCAACTCCCTCGTGCTGAGCGCCGGGCTGGACTGGCGGCAGGCGATGGTGCTGCGCGCGTACGCCAAGTACCTGCGGCAGGCCGGCTCCACCTTCAGCCAGGACTACATGGAGGACACCCTCCGCAACAACGTCCACACCACCCGGCTGCTCGTCTCGCTGTTCGAGGCGCGGATGTCGCCGGAGCGGCAGAAGGCCGGACTGGAGATCACCGACGCCCTGCTGGAGGAGCTGGACGCCGCTCTCGACCAGGTGGCGAGCCTGGACGAGGACCGCATCCTGCGCTCCTTCCTGACCGTCATCAAGGCCACCCTGCGCACGAACTTCTTCCAGGAGGCGCTCGGCGGCGCCCCGCACGACTACGTGTCGATGAAGTTCGACCCGCAGGCCATCCCGGACCTGCCCGCACCGCGCCCGGCGTACGAGATCTGGGTGTACTCGCCCCGGGTCGAGGGCGTCCACCTGCGTTTCGGCAAGGTCGCCCGAGGCGGTCTGCGCTGGTCCGACCGGCGCGAGGACTTCCGCACGGAGATCCTCGGCCTGGTCAAGGCGCAGATGGTGAAGAACACCGTCATCGTGCCGGTCGGCGCCAAGGGCGGCTTCGTCGCCAAGCAGCTGCCGGACCCGGCGGTCGACCGGGACGCGTGGCTGGCCGAGGGCATCGCCAGCTACAAGACGTTCATCTCGGCGCTGCTCGACATCACCGACAACATGGTGGCCGGCGAGGTCGTGCCGCCGCAGGACGTGGTGCGCCACGACGGCGAGGACACCTACCTGGTGGTCGCGGCCGACAAGGGCACCGCGACGTTCTCCGACATCGCCAACGGGGTCGCCGAGAAGTACAACTTCTGGCTCGGCGACGCCTTCGCCTCCGGCGGATCGGCCGGCTACGACCACAAGGGCATGGGCATCACCGCGCGCGGCGCCTGGGAGTCCGTGAAGCGGCACTTCCGCGAGCTGGGCGTGGACACGCAGACCGAGGACTTCACGGTCGTCGGCATCGGCGACATGTCCGGTGACGTGTTCGGCAACGGCATGCTGCTCTCCGAGCACATCCGCCTGGTCGCCGCCTTCGACCACCGGCACATCTTCATCGACCCGGTCCCGGACGCCGCGACCTCCTACGCGGAGCGCCGCCGCCTGTTCGAGCTGCCCCGCTCCAGCTGGGAGGACTACGACACCGCGCTGCTGTCGGCGGGCGGCGGGATCTTCCCCCGGACCGCCAAGGCGATCCCGCTGAACGCGCACATCCGGGAGGCCCTGGGCATCGAGGAGAAGATCTCCAAGATGACCCCGGCCGACCTGATGAAGGCGATCCTGCACGCGCCGGTCGACCTGCTGTGGAACGGCGGCATCGGCACCTACGTGAAGTCGTCGGCGGAGTCCAACGCCGACGTCGGCGACAAGGCCAACGACGCCATCCGCGTCGACGGCCAGGACCTGCGGGTCAGCGTCGTCGGCGAGGGCGGCAACCTGGGTCTGACCCAGCTCGGCCGCATCGAGTTCGCGATGCACGGCGGGAAGATCAACACCGACGCCATCGACAACAGCGCCGGTGTGGACACCTCCGACCACGAGGTGAACATCAAGATCCTGCTGAACGGTCTCGTCGCCGACGGCGACATGACCGTCAAGCAGCGCAACAAGGTGCTCGCCGAGATGACCGACGAGGTCGGCGCGCTGGTCCTGCGCAACAACTACGCGCAGAACGTGGCCCTCGCCAACGCCCTGTTCCAGGCCAAGGACATGCTCCACGCCCAGCAGCGGTTCATCCGCCACCTGGTGCGCGAGGGCCACCTGGACCGGGCGCTGGAGTTCCTGCCCACCGACCGCCAGATCCGCGAGCGCCTCGGCCACGGCCAGGGCCTGACGAGTCCGGAGACGGCCGTCGTGCTGGCGTACACGAAGATCACGGTGGCCGAGGAGCTGCTGCACACCTCGCTGCCGGACGACCCGTACCTGCGCACCCTGCTGCACGCCTACTTCCCGTCGGCGCTGCGCGAGCGGTTCGCCGACGCCATCGACAACCACCCGCTGCGCCGTGAGATCACCACGACCGTGCTGGTCAACGACACGGTCAACACGGGCGGTACGACGTACCTGCACCGGCTGCGCGAGGAGACCGGGGCCTCCCTGGAGGAGATCGTCCGGGCGCAGACCGTGGCCCGCACGATCTTCCGCTCGGCGCCGGTGTGGGACGCGGTCGAGGAGCTGGACAACAAGGTCGACGCGGCCGTCCAGACCCGGATCAGGCTGCACTCGCGCCGCCTGGTGGAGCGCGGCACCCGCTGGCTGCTGAACAACCGGCCGCAGCCGCTGCAGCTCGCCGAGACCATCGAGTTCTTCTCCGAGCGGGTCGAGCAGGTCTGGCAGCAGCTGCCGAAGCTGCTCAAGGGCGCGGACCTGGAGTGGTACCAGCACGTGTACGACGAGCTGTCCGCCGCCGGTGTCCCGGACGAGATCGCCACCCGCGTGGCCGGCTTCTCCTCCGCCTTCCCGGCGGTCGACATCGTCTCGGTGGCCGACCGCATGGGCAAGGAGCCGCTGGACGTCGCCGAGGTCTACTACGACCTCGCCGACCGCCTCGGCATCACCCAGCTCATGGACCGCATCATCGAGCTGCCCCGCGCCGACCGCTGGCAGTCCATGGCCCGCGCCTCCATCCGTGAGGACCTGTACGCGGCCCACGCGGCACTCACGGCGGACGTCCTGGCGGTCGGCAACGGCACCTCGACGCCCGAACAGCGGTTCACCGACTGGGAGCAGAAGAACGCGGCGATCCTGAGCCGGGCGCGCACCACCCTGGAGGAGATCCGCGGTTCGGACTCCTTCGACCTCGCCAACCTGTCGGTCGCGATGCGCACGATGCGGACGCTGCTGCGCACGCACTCGTAGCCGAACGACGCCGTGAGGCGACCAGGGCGCCCCGGGCCGGTCCAGGCCCGGGGCGCCCTCGTTCTTGCCGATTGCTAGCCGAAAACGTGCGGTGAATTTACCGTTTCCTGCTAATCGGGACGTTTCGGATAGGGTCTGCGCTGTGACTGTGAACCTCACCGAGACCCGCCCGCCGGCCGCGGCTCCCGCGCCGGCTCCGGCCCGCCCGGTCACGCGAGTCGTGCTGGAAGTCGTGAAATTCGGGGTCGTCGGCGGCAGCGGCGTCCTCGTCAATTTCCTGGTGTTCAACCTGCTGCTGCACGGCCTGCGTTGGCCCGCGATGACCGCGACGGTCCTGGCGAGCTGTATCGCCATGGCGACCAATTACGTGGGCTTCCGGTATTTCGCCTATCGCGACCGGGCCTCGCGCACCCGCCGTCAGATCGTCCTGTTCTTCGTCTTCAGCGGTCTCGGTGTGGTGATGGAAAGCGGACTGTTCTGGGTGGGATATCACGGGCTCGGGCTGCACGGCACGGTCGAGTCGAACGCGGTGAAGGCACTGTCGATCGTCCTCGCCTCCGCCTTCCGGTTCCTCGTCTACCGCACCTGGGTGTTCCAGCAGGATGCGCGCCACGCCGCCTAGCGGTGCGAGCGCCGGCCGGGTGCTGCCCCAGGCCGCCGCCGCGCTCGTCCTGCTCCTGATGGTCCTGGTGATCGTCCGCCTGCCCTGGGCGGGCGACCTCGGCATGCACGCGGCGACCGTGCAGAGGCTGCGGCACAGCCTGCTGCACCCCGGCAACCCGCTGGTCGCGGCGGACACACCGAGCCCGTACTACTCCCCCTGGATGCTGCTGCTGGGCGCTGTCGCCCGGGTGACCGGCCTGCCCGTCTTCGTCGTCCTGCGGATCGGGGCGCTCGCCGGTCTCGGCCTGCTGATCACCGGCGTGTGGCGGTACGTCCGCACGCTCAGCGCCCATCGCGCCGCCCCCGCCCTGGCGATCCTGTGCCTGCTGCTGCTGTGGGGGCCGCTGCTGTTCAACTGGAGCGGCTTCCTCGGCCTCAACTCGCTGGCGCTGACGGTGGCGTACCCCAGCGTGTGCGCGCTCGGCCTCTCCTTCCACCTCTGGGCCTGGCTCACCCGGGCGCTGCGCGGTGAGATCTCCTGGGGCGTGGCACTGGGGCTCGGCCTGCTGTGGGGACTGATCCTGCTCTGCCACCAGTTCACCGGGGTGGTGGCCTCGCTCGGCGTGCTCGCCACGGTGATCTCCGCGCGGCCGGACCGCGGGACGCTGCTGCGGCTGGGCGCCGGAGCGGCCCTGGGCGTGGCGCTGCTGTGGGTGTGGCCGTACTACGACTTCTTCGCCCTGTTCTCCGCGGGAGCGGACCTGGAGGCGATCCACCGGCCGCTCTACAGTCACCTCCTCCAGCGGTTCGGGCTGGTCCTGCTCGGGGTCGTGGCCCTGGGCCTGCGGCTGCGGCGGGACCGCCGGGACCCGCTGGCGCTGTTCTTCGCGCTCGGGGTGCTGGTGTTCGCCGCGGGCGGGCTGACCGGGCACTACTCCTGGGGGCGCGCCCTGCCGGCCGTGCTGATCCCCGCGCAGCTCGCGGCCGCGCTGGAGACCGTGTCGGCGGGCCGGCGCGCGGTCCGCGCGGCGTGGGCGGGCGTGCTGGCCGTCGCGCTGACGGTGGGCGCGTGGACACAGGTGGGGACGCTCGGCTACGTGGTCGGGCGCGACGCGCTGCCCGCCGCGGTCGCGGCGAAGTACCGGACGCCGTGGGTCGGCTACCACTGGATCACGCCCTGGGTGAAGTACGGGGACGTGGTCATGGCGCGCACGATGCCGTCCCGGCAGATCCCCGCGTACGGGCCGTACACCGTGGCCCCCGGGTACCCCGACGTGTTCCTGCCGGACGCGGCCAGGCGGGACGCGGCCGTGACGCACTACTTCGCCGCGGACACCCCGGCCGGCACCCGGCGGGCCATAGTGCGGGAGTACGGCGTGCGCTGGGTCGTGGGCGGCCGGGGCGCCGCCGAGCCGTGGCTGCGGCGGGTCGCCACCGGCCCTGGCGGACAGGTGCTGTACCGGGTGGAGCGCTGACGAAGACGCCTCAGGGGCGTGCGGGACGGCGTCGGCCGTCCCGCACGCCCCTGTTTTCGGGAGCGGCCGGGCGCCTACCTCAGTACGCTCGCCACCAGCCGTGCCGCGTTGCGCACCTTCGGCCGGGCCACCTTGCGCACCACCGGGCGGATCACCCGGGCCGTGACCCCCACCGGGCGCCAGCGGATCTGGAGCCGGCCGGGGTTGCGGCCCTCGGGTTCGACGGTGACGTCGTGCGTGGTGGCGCCGGAGCGGTACTCCACGCGCGCGGTGCGGGTCGGGAAGTCCAGCGGGGCCAGCAGCAGGCCCGAGTGGACGAGGCCCTGCTGTTCCAGGCGGAGCAGCGGGTGCCGCACCCCGTCGAAGCCCTGCACGGGGAGGGACGCGGCCGCCAGGTCGAGCCTGACCCGGCCCTCGAAGAGGCCAGGGCGGACCGGGTCGAGCCGGAACGGGACCGTCAGACGGCGCCGGCCGGGGGCCAGCACCAGACTCGCGCGCTGCGGACCGACCGGGAGCCGCAGCCCCGGGTCGTAGGTGCGGATCGCGAGGGTGAGACAGGCCCCGGGGCCCGCGGTGAGTTCGGTGATCTCGTGCCGGAACTGCGCGCTGGGGAACGGCCGGGTCTCCAGCTCCAGGTCGGACAGGGCCAGTTCGCGGCGGGCCCGGTCGGACGCGGGGACGGTGTCGCCCCAGTAGGTGGCACCGGAGGCGTCGGCGGCGACGTGCCGGGGTGCCACGCCGTGCGCCAGGCCGCGCGCCGCGAGCCGGACGTCGGCCAGACGGCCGTCGCGCAGGAGCTGCAGTACCACCCGCTCCGAGCGCGGCAGCCGGGCGAACGCGCCCTCCGCCAGCGTCTCCAGGTACGGGTTCATGATCTCGGCGAACGACGCCAGCCACTCGTCGTCCCGGTAGGGCAGGTCGCCCGCGTACATCCGGAAGTCGTGCTTGAGGAACTTGAAGTCCTTGTCCTCGCGCAGCGCCGTGTGCCCGTTCTCCACCAGGAAGTCGTCGATCAGGCGCTGGACGTGCACCCGGTCGCGGACGTTGGAGATCTTGTGCCGCTGGTTGGAGATGGAGGCGGCGGACTCGGTCGCGAAGGGCTCGATGTACCAGACGTACACCGGGTCGGGAATGATCGTGAACGCCTTCGCCAGGCAGTACGCCTGCGCCGAGAAGAGCTGGTCCTCGTAGTGGATGCCTTCGGGGAAGCGGAGCCGGTGGCGGTCGAGGAAGGCGCGGGCGTACATCTTGCTGGTCGACAGGTGCTCGAACAGCAGCCGCGGGTCGGCCTCGATGCCGTCCAGCGTGCGGCGCTCGGTGACCAGGTGGGGCATCCACGTCGAGCGCCGGCCGTTGTCCACCCGCACCCGGCGTACCGCGCCCATGGTGAAGTCCACCTCGCGCTCTCGGTGCTCGGCCAGCAGCAACTCGACCGCGCGCGGCGGCAGTTCGTCGTCGCTGTCCAGGAACATCAGGTACGGCGCCCGGGCGATCTCGATGGCCCGGTTGCGCGGGGCGCTGCACCCGCCGCTGTTCTCCGGCAGCCGCAGGTAGCGGATGCGGTGGTCCTGCGCGGCCAGTTCGCGGGCGACCCGCGGTGTCTCGTCGGTGGAGTGGTCGTCGCTGATGACGATCTCGATGTCGGCATGCGTCTGGGCGCGCAGGGAGGCGACCGCCCGGGGCAGCCGGGCAGCGTCGTTGTAGACGATGACCGTGACCGTCACGTCGGGGGTCGTCATGCGGTGGCCTCCTCGGGGGTCGGGGCGGGGGTGCGTTCCTCGAGCGGGATCACCGGGGGCAGCGCCTCCTCGGGCTCGCCGAGGAAGACCCGGCGTACCACCCGCTCGGCGGCGCGGCCGTCGTCGAACTCGCAGAACCGGCGCCGGAAGGCCGCCCGCGCCTTGGCGGCGCACTCGTCGCGCCAGGCGCCCGAGGTGAGGATCTCCGTCAGCTCCTCCTGGGTGCGCGCGACCCGGCCCGGTGCCTCGGCCGTCAGGTCGAAGTAGACGCCCCGGGTGGTCCGGTACGTCTCCCAGTCGTCGGCGTAGACGACGATCGGCCGGTCCAGGTTGGCGTAGTCGAACATGATCGACGAGTAGTCCGTGACCAGCGCGTCGGCGGCCAGGCACAACTCCTCGACCGGGTCGTAGGAGGAGACGTCGATGATCCGGCCGGAGCGCCGCAGGTCGGTCAGCGGGGAGGCCGCGCCGCCGTAGAAGTAGTGCGCGCGGACCAGCAGGACGGTGTCCTCGCCGAGCCGGTCGGCGAGGGCGGCCAGGTCGAGGCGGGGGGTGAAGCCGGCCTCGTAGTCGCGGTGGGTGGGGGCGTAGAGCACGGCGGTGCGGCCGGGCGCGATGCCGAGGCGCTCGCGGGCCGCGCGGACGTCGGCCGCCGTGGCGGTGTAGAAGACGTCGTTGCGCGGATAGCCGTGGTCCAGGGACACGTAGCGGGCCGGGTAGGCGCGCTCCCACATGCGGGTGGTGTGGCTGTTGGCGCTGACGCTGTAGTCCCACTTGTCGACGCGGGCCAGCAGGGCGGCGAAGTCCAGGCCCTTGGCGGCGGCCGGGTGGTCCATCTGGTCCAGGCCCATGCGCTTGAGCGGGGTGCCGTGGTGCGTCTGCAGGTGGATCGCGTCGGGGCGCTTGACGACCGCGTTGGGGAAGTTGACGTTGTTCGTCAGGTACTTGGCGGTGGCCAGCGTCTCCCAGTAGCGGCGGGTACCCGGGATCACGTGGTCGGTGCCGGGCGGCAGCAGGGCCGCGTTCTCCTTGTTCACCACCCACACCCGGCGGATGTGCGGGGCGAGTTCGGCGAGCTTGGCGGCGATCGCGGCCGGGTTGCAGGCCACCCCGCGGTCCCAGTAGGCGGCGAAGACGGCCAGGTTCGGGTCGACCGGGCGGGCGAGCGCCCTGCGGTACTGCTGGTCGCGCAGTTTGGCGCCGATCTGGCGCTTGCGGGTTCTTACCGTCTTCCTGGCCGCGCGGCGGGTGCGGTTGGCGGCCTGGAAGGCGCGGTACTTGGTGTAGGCGCCCTCTTCGAGCAGGCCGTGCCGTACGCCTTCGAGGCCGGCCGGCCGCCGGTGGTTCTCGGGGCGCCAGCGGACCGCGGCCAGGGAGGCCCGGCGGAAGAACTCGCGGGCCACCGCGTCGGGCAGCTGCTCACCGGCGAAGGCGCGCACCAGGTCGCGGACCATCAGGTCGTACATGACCGCGCGGGCGGCGCGGCGGTCCCGGGCGAGCGGGAGGAGGGACTCGTAGCGGTCGATGAGCGCGAAGCGGTCCTCGGGGGCGCGCGGCGGCAGGCTCTGGGGGCGCAGCCTGCGGTGTTCGTACGCCACCTGGTTCAGGCAGGCGACCCGCTCGGCGTGCAGCAGGGCCGCGTAGGCGGCGCCCGGCTCGTCGTCGGTGGTGAGCCGTTCCTCGTGGGCCCGCCAGAACGCGGCCCGCAGGACGCGGTTGCCGAGCAGCGGGGTGAGGCGCAGCAGGTCGGAGGCGTCGTCCAGGGCGAGGACGGCGCGTCCGGCGGCGGCCAGGTGACGGCCGTCGCGGGAGGGGGCGGCGGCGGTCTGCCAGGTGGTGGTGACGTGGTCGAGGAGGAGGACGTCGACCGAGTCGTCCAGCTCGGCGGCGCGCTCGGCGATCAGCCGGGTCGCGCCGGCGGGCAGGCCGTCCTTGGCGTGCACGAAGTGCAGCCAGCGGCCGGCGGCCCGCGCGGCCCCCGCCGCACGGGCCGCCGCGTCGGAGGTGCCCTCCGGCAGGGGGACGACGACGGTGTCGGGCGCGTGGCCCTCGGCCGTCTCCCGCGCCCAGTCGCCGACCGCGGCGACGATCACCTCGGCGTCCGGGAGGGGCCGGGTCTCCAGCGCGTCGAGGAGTTCCGTCAGATGCCCCTGGGTGTTCGGCCCGTAGACGATGACGCTCAGTTGGGGCATCGCGGGTGGACTCCTTCGCCTTGTCGTCTGCAGGGGGACCTTTCTTAACATACTGTCACTAGATGGGTGAAAGGGATAACCACGCCTGAGGTAAGAGGAAGCCTCACGAAGGTAGAGGAATATTCGGCGCCGCGGGTTGCGCCGCCGCCTTCTTCGGGGCCGCCTTCTTCGCCGGTCTGGCCGGCTTGTCGCTCTTGTCGCCGGTGAAGGCCTCGTACTCCTTGAGGACGTCCTCGGTCGGCCCGTCCATGCGCAGCTCGCCGCGCTCCAGCCACAGCACCCGCTCGCAGGTGTCGCGGATGGACTTGTTGTTGTGGCTGACGAGGAAGACCGTGCCCGCGTGCCGGCGCAGTTCGCGGATCCGTTCCTCGGAGCGCTTCTGGAAGGAACGGTCGCCGGTCGCGAGGGCCTCGTCGATCAGCAGGACGTCGTGGTCCTTGGCGGCGGCGATGGAGAACCGCAGGCGGGCGGCCATGCCGGAGGAGTACGTGCGCATCGGCAGGGTGATGAAGTCGCCCTTCTCGTTGATCCCGGAGAAGTCGACGATGTCCTGGTAGCGCTCCTTGACCTGCTCCCGGGACATGCCCATGGCGAGGCCGCCGAGGTGCACGTTGCGCTCGCCGGTGAGGTCGTTCATCAGGGCCGCGTTGACGCCGAGCAGCGAGGGCTGGCCGTCGGTGTAGATGTGTCCGTTCTCGACCGGCAGCAGTCCGGCGACCGCCTTGAGCAAGGTCGACTTGCCGGATCCGTTGGTGCCGATGAGGCCGATGGCTTCACCCTTATAGGCGACGAAGGAAACCTTCTTCACCGCGTGCACCCTGCGGACGCCGGCCGCCTTCTCGGCCTGCTTGCGGCGCAGCATGCGGTTGAGGGCGGCGGTGGCGGAGCCGCGGCCCGCGCCGGTGCCGTTGACCCGGTAGACGATGTCGACGCGGTCGGCGACGACGGTGGGGATCTGCTCGGTGGTCCCGCGGTTCTCGGGCGCGTTCGCGAAGGTCTGCTCAGCCACGGCCGTACGTCTCCTCAGCCTTCCAGAAGTAGATGAAACCGCCGACGCCGGCGAGCAGGGCCCAGCCGACGGCCGCCGCCCACACGTGCGGGGGCAGCTGGTGGGCGTGGAAGCTGTCGATCAGCGCGTACCGCATGAGGTCGATGTAGACCGCGGCCGGGTTGGTCTCCAGCAGGATCGTGACGATGTGCGGCAGGTGGTCCTTCGTGGTGAGCTTGTCGATGCTCCACATGACGCCGGAGACGTACATCCAGGTCCGCAGCACGAACGGCATGAGCTGGGCGATGTCCGGGGTCTTGGCGCCCATCCGCGCCATGATCATCGACACGCCCGCGTTGAAGACGAACTGCAGGACCAGCGCGGGGATCGCCAGCAGCCAGGAGGCGGCGACCGGCACGCCGAAGCAGAGCAGGATGACGACCAGGGCGGCCATCGAGAACAGCAGCTGCTGGAGCTGCTGGAGCGCGAAGGAGATCGGCAGGGCGGCGCGCGGGAAGTGCAGGGCGCGCACCAGGCCGAGGTTGCCGGCGATGGCCCGGGTGCCCGCCATGATCGAGCTCTGTGTGAACGTCCAGATGAACACGCCCGTGACCAGGAACGGCACGTAGTCCGGGACGTTGTGCTTGGTGCCGAGCAGCACGCCGAAGATGAAGTAGTAGACCGCCGCGTTCAGCAGCGGGGTCATGACCTGCCACACCTGGCCGAGCTTCGCCTGGCTGTACTGGGCGGTGAGCTTGGCGGTGGCGAACGCGGTGATGAAGTGGCGCCGGGCCCACAGCTGGCGGACGTACGCCGGCAGGGAGGGGCGGGCGCCGCTGACCGTCAGGCCGTGCCGGGCGGCCAGTGCCGCTAGGTCGTCGCCGGCCGGGACCTGGGTCGGGGGCGGTGTGTGGAGGACCTGGCTCACATCCGCTGCTTTCGCTCGGGGGAGGGGGGCGGCCGGGCTGCCTGCCGGGCCGGTGCGGTCCCCGTCCGTCATCCGGCGTTTCCTTACGTTTCTCTTCACGTTCTCTTACGTCGGGACGGGACCGTATCGTCGCAACGTGAGCGTAGAACCAACCGGCGTCGGAACGCAACCGTTTCGTCGTAACGGCCTATGCTGGTCCGTATGACGACGAACGCCGACGAGGCCCCCAAGCGCACGCGCCGCCGGGCACCCGCCGGGGCCGCCGTGCTCCGGGAGGACGTGACCGAGGCCATCCGGGCGGCCGTCTTCGAGGAACTCGCGGCGGTCGGGTACGCGCGGATGTCCATCGAGGGGATCGCCCGGCGGGCGGGCGTCGGCAAGACGGCGGTGTACCGGCGGTGGCGCTCGAAGCTGCACCTGGTGCTCGACGTGGTGTCGGCGATGGCCGTGATGGGGCTGCCGGTGCCGGACACCGGCTCCCTGGAGGGGGACCTGCGGCTGCTGTACGAGGTGACCTCGCGCGCGCTGCGCCACCCCGTCGCCTCCCAGATCATTCCCGACCTGCAGGCGGAGGCGGCCCGCAACCCGGACATCGCGGACGCGATGCAGAAGGCCCTGCGGGACGGGCAGGACAGCGTCGCCAGCAGGATCGTGGCCGCGGCGGAGGAGCGGGGGGAGGTGCGGCCCGGGGTGAACCCGGACCTCGCCCTGGACCTGATCTCCGGCCCCCTGTACTGGCGCTCGGTGGTGATCCGCTCCCCGAAGCTCCCCAAGGGCTACCTGGCGGACCTGGCCAGGGCCACGGCGGGGGCGCTCAAGGCGCTGTGAGCCGGCCCGGAGCTCCCGCCGGGTCCACGACCTAGGACCGGGCCGCCTCCGGGTGCAGCCGCAGCCAGCCCTCCCAGGCCGAGGTGATCATGTCCTGGACGTCGTACTTCGCCCGCCAGCCGAGTTCCGTGGCGATGCGGTCGGCCGAGGCCACGACCCGGGCGGGATCGCCGGGGCGGCGGGGGGTGACCGTCGGGGGGCGGTCGTAGCCGGTGACCGCGTTCATGTGGTCGATCATCTCGCGCACCGACACGCCCTCGCCCCGGCCGATGTTGAGAGTGAGGTCGTGCCCGGGGGCGGAGCGCAGCGCCCGGGCCACGGTCACATGGGCCTCGGCCAGGTCGACCACGTGGATGTAGTCACGGACGCAGGTGCCGTCCGGGGTCGGGTAGTCGTCGCCGAAGATCCGCGGGGACGCGCCCTCGGTGAGCTTCTCGAAGACCATCGGGACGAGATTGAAGACGCCGGTGTCGGCCAGGGCGGGCGTGGCCGAGCCCGCCACGTTGAAGTAGCGCAGCGACGCGGTGGCCAGGCCGGTCGCCCGGCCGGTCGCGCGTACCAGCCACTCGCCGGCCAGCTTGGTCTCGCCGTACGGGGAGAGCGGGACGCAGGGCGTCTCCTCCGTCACCACGTCCACGTCCGGCATGCCGTAGACCGCGGCGGAGGAGGAGAAGACGAAGGCCGCGACCCCGGCCTGGGTCACCGCCTCCAGCAGGACGCGCAGGCCCTCCACGTTCTCCCGGTAGTAGTCCAGCGGCCGGTCGACGGACTCGCCCACCTGCTTCTTCGCCGCCAGGTGGACCACCCCGGTCACCTCGTGCTCGGCCAGGGTGCGCGCCAGTGCCTCGCCGTCCAGGGTCGAGCCCCGCACCAGCGGCACCTCGTCGGGCACCCGCTCGGCGATCCCCGTGGACAGGTCGTCGTAGACCACCGTCCGCTCGCCCGCCTCGGTCATGGCGCGTACGACGTGCGCCCCGATGTATCCGGCGCCGCCGGTGATCAGCCAGGTCATGTGCAGCCGTCCCCTCGTCCGCCGGCCGGTGTCCGGCCGGCGGTTCCGTGTCCCTGTGGCTCTGGGTCCCCGTGTGCCTGTCCGCCTGTGCCGCTCAGTGAAGCAGGCGGCGCAGCCGGCTGCGGGCCACCGAGGCCACTCCGCGCACCCCGGCCGCCACGCGCAGCGCCAGCGCGCCGGAGTGGGTGGCGTACGGCTGGGTCAGCAGTACGCCGTGCCGGGCGCTCGGGACGGCGTGCCGGCGCAGCCGGCCGGCGCCCGCGCGGGCGTGCGCCGTCATGGTCCGGGCCGTGCCGTCCGCGAAACGCAAGGTCAGACGCAGATCCCAGGTGCCCGCGCCGAGCGCGGCGAGATCGACCGGCACCTCGGCCGACCAGAGCTCCGGGCCGCAGGGCGTGAACGTCGCCGTCGCGCGCTGTGCCGTGCGCTCGTGCTCCCGCGACTGCCACCGCACCTCCACCTCACCCGGTCCGGCCTCGGCCACCCGCCCGTACAGCTCGTGCAGCCGCAGGCACAGCCGGGTGTCCCGGGCGCGGGGCCGCAGCTCCGCGTCGACCGCGAACGGCAGCAGGGGGGTGGCGCGGGTCAGCAGCGGGGTGAGCGCGACCTGCGGGAGCTCGGCGGACCACACGGGGGTGCCGCCGGGGGTGCGGGCGTAGGGCGGCAGCAGCCGGGCCGGGCGGGCGGCCAGCTCCCGCAGCCGGGGCAGGTCGAGCGGCTCGGCGGACTCCATGATCACCCGGGCGAGCAGCCGGCCCGGCGCCGAGGGGTTGCGTTCCCAGTCGGCGGCGTCGTAGCGCGCGAGGTACTCCCGGGTGTGCGCCCACCACGCGCTCCGGTACCGCGCGTCGCGCAACGCCAGCTCACGGGCGTACATGCGCACCTCGTGGTCGAGGAACTTGCCCCGCGCGGCCAGCGCCAGCTCCTTCTGCCCGGCGCCCAGCAGGATGTCGTGGACCAGCGCGCACGCCTCGGTGCGCGCCTGCCAGTTCTCGACGCGGTCCCGGTCCAGGGAGAGCGACAGCCGCTCGGCCGACCGGCGCACGTGCCACACGTACACGCGGTCCGGCACGAGCGCGATGCGCGGCGCGGCGGCGAGCACCCGCGCGGTGAAGACGAAGTCCTCGTACAGGAAGCGACCTTCGGGGAAGCGGATGCCGTGCTCGCGCAGGAAGTCGGTGCGGTACAGCTTGTTGACACAGAGCGTGTCGTGGACGAGACGCGGGCGCTGGGAGGGGCGCGCGAGGACCGCGTGGGTCTCGTAGAGCGGCGCCTGCCAGGGCTGTTCGCGTCCCGAGGGCAGTTCCCGGCGCACGCACAGCCCGCTCGCGACCTCGGCGAGCGCCCCCGTCACCGCCGTCAGCAGCGCGTCCACCGCTCCGGGCGGCAGCACGTCGTCACTGTCGAGGAACATCAGGTACGGCATCGTCACCGCGTCGATCCCGGTGTTGCGCGGGCTGCCGCAGCCGCCGCTGTTGACGTCCCGGCGCAGCACCCGCAGCCGGGGCTCCCCGGCGGCGAGCCGGGCCAGGAGTTCGGCGGTGCCGTCCGTCGAGCAGTCGTCGACGGCGACCACCTCACCGACGGCGGCGCCCTGGTCGAGCGCCGAGCGCACGGCGTCGGCCAGGTGCGCGGCGTCGTTGTAACCGATGACGACGACGGCGACCTGGGGCGTCGGGCGGGGGTCTCGTTGGTCTGGCTGCATGGGGTCCACGGGCCGGGAGCGTAGGAATGTTCGGTAATACCCCGTTAAGAGATGCTTAGCACTCGATCAGGAAGACGGTCGGAATCGGGTCGGGGTTCATCCCTGGGCGCGGATCCTTCGGCCGGCGGCCGGGCGGAGCGCCACAGCAGGACCAGGGAGAGCACCGCGGCGGCCGCCAGCAGGGCGTTGCGGGCCACCATCAGCAGACAGCCGGGCCAGGTCCCGGCGACCACGTCCCGGTAGAACACCGGGAACACCACGGAGCTCAGCGCGCTCGCCGCGAGGACCAGCACCGCAACCGGGCGCTGGCTGGTGTGCCGCGAGGTCAGGCATACGGCGGCCAGCCCGATCAGCCAGATCATGTACTGCGGGCTGATGACCCGGCTGGTGACTGTGAACAGCAGCACCCCGGTGAGCGCGGCGTCGTACGGGGTGGCCGGGGTCCAGTGCCGTGCCCGCAGCCGCCACAGCACCAGCAGCCCGAACGCGCACGCCGTGAGCGCGAGGGAGGCGGTGGCCACGGCGTGCACGTACGGGCCGACCAGCTCGATCGCGCCGTACTGGTAGCGGGGCCGGCCGGACCAGCCCGCGTGCCGCGCCAGGCTGAGCGCCGTTCCGCCGAGCGACTCGATCTGCACACCCCGGCCGCCCTGCTGCGAGAGGAAGGCGAGCGGGTCGCGGAACGCCACCGCGAGCAGCGCGCCGCAGGCGCCCCCGGCGGCCGCCGCCCACCGCCACGCCGTCCGGGTGCCCGTCCCCCGGGGCGCGCCCAGGAGCACCAGCGCCGGCCACACCTTCACCAGGGCGCCCAGCGCGCCCAGCACCCCGCCCGCGCGCGGCGAGCGCCCCAGCGCCAGCAGCGAGAGGACGGCGAGCGCCGTCACCTCCACGTCGTACCGGGCGAGCGGGAGGTGCAGCAGCAGCGGCAGGCCGCCGGTCCACACGGCCGCGCCGAGCAGGCTGTGTCCGGGGCGGGTCCCCGCACGGACGAGGGCCACCGCGATCAGCGCGTCCGCGGCCAGCGTCAGCACGACGAACGCCTGGAAGTACGTCAGCCAGGGCAGCAGGCCCGGGGCCAGCAGTACCGGCCCGGCGCCCGGCGGGTACTGCCAGGTGCTGTCGTGCGCCGGGAACGCGCCGTGCGACAGGACGCCGTACCAGTGGAAGTACAGGCGCCACACCTCGCGCGGCACCGCACCCCCGCCCAGCCGGGGCGAGCTGTCGTGCGTGAGCAGCCGGCACATCAGGGCGCGGGTGGCGAGCCATGCGGCGGTGAGGGCGAGGACCGGGCCGGGGGTGACACGGAGGCGGTTCATCACGGCGGAGCCTAATCCGGGCGGATGGTGTATTCATGCCGATACGCCGTCAATGACCCGCAAAGGTTCGCTAATCGCAAAAGATCAAGCCGTGGCGAACGTCAGGTCTCTTGTGGAACCGCAGTCGCGCGGACCGGCCGGAAAGGCAACCGGGGCACCGGCCGGTGGAACGGCGAGCGGGACGGCCGGTGGAGCGGCGGGGGGAACGGCCGGTGGGGCGGGGCGGGGCCGGTGGGCGCTCGCCGTCTGTACACCCGCGGTGGCCATGCTCGCGCTCGGGCTCTGGGGCCTCGACCGCTCCGGGATGTGGCGGGACGAGGCGGTCACCTTCCAGGTCGCGCGCCGCACGGTGCCCCAGATCTGGCGGCTGCTGCACGGCGTGGACGCGGTGCACGGCCTCTACTACCTCCTCCTGCACGCCGTCCTCACCGTGCATCCCGGTGAGGTCGTGCTCAGGCTGCCGTCCGTCTGCGCGGCGGCGCTCACCGCGGGCCTGGTCGCCGCGCTGGGCGCCCGGCTGGTCCGGCCGCGCGCCGGACTGTGGGCCGGACTGCTGTACGCCGTGTCGCCGATGGCCGGCCACTACGCGCAGGAGGGCCGGTCCTACGCCCTGGTCGCGGCCGGCGCCACCGGCGCCACGCTGCTGTGGGTGCGCGCCGTGCGGAAAGGTTCCTGGTGGGCGTACGGCGTGGTCCTCGGCCTCACCTGCTGGCTGCACGAGTTCGCGGTCCTGCTGCTGCTCGCCCACGCGCTGTCGCTGACGCTGGCCCGGGCGGGGGCGCGGGTGTGGCGGGGCTGGGGGTGCGCGGCGGGCGCGGTGTGCGCCGTTCTGGTGCCGATGGTCCTGGTGTCGCGGACCCAGTCGGCGCAGGTGGCCTGGTTGCGGGAGCCGACCTGGGACACCGCGGCCGACCTGCTCCGGTCGTGCCTCGGGCCGACGGACGGGGTGTACGCGGTGTGCCTGGTACTCGCCGCGGTGGGTCTGACCGGGGTGGCGGGGCGCCGGGGGGAGCCCACCTGCGCGGGCGTCGCGCTGCCGCTGCTCGTGGTGCCGCCGGCCGCGCTGATGCTGGCCTCGCAGGTGGCGCCGCTGTACGTCGACCGGTACGTGCTCTACGCCCTGTCGGGTGCGCCGCTGCTGGTCGCGGCGGGCGCGGAGCGGGTGGCGGCGGCGGTGGGCCGCCGGTGGGCAGGCGGTCGCCGCACACCCGTGGCCCTCCCGGGCCGCCCCGCGCCTGTCGTCCTCGCGGCGAGCGCCGGGCCTGCCGCTCTCGCGGGGAGCGCCGGGCCTGTCGGCCTCCCGGACCGCGCGGCCCCCCGCTCCTCGCGTCCGTCCCGCCCGCGCACCCTCGGCCCCGCTCTCGCGGGTGCCGTCGGCGTGCTCCTCGCGCTGACCCACCAGTGGCCGCTGCTGCGCGACGACCGGGACCCCGCCCGCCGCCCCGACGACCTCGCGGCCGTCTCCCGGGCCGCCGGGCGGATGCTGCGGCCCGGGGGTGCCGTGCTCTTCCTGCCCGCGCAGACCCGCAACGTGGCCCTCACCTACCCGGGCGCGTTCCACGGCGCGCGGGACCTGGCCCTGGCCGGACCGGCGCCCGCGTCCGGGACCCTGTACGGCACCGAGGTCGGGGCGGCGGAGCTGCGCCGCCGTACGGACCGGCTGGAGCGGGTGTGGGTGCTGGCCGACCGGGACCTGCTCGCCGGGCGGTGGCGGGTGGGCGACGCCACCGAGCGGGCGAAGCTCGCCGTCCTCGCCCACGACTTCGTGCCGGGCCCGGAACGGGTGCGGGGTGACGTGACGGTACGGCTCTACGTCCGCAGGGCCGCCGTCACGCGCAGCCCGGCGTCTCCGACAGCGCCGCCGCGTCCAGCGCCGAGGTGAGCTGGTCCAGGCGTTCGCGCAGCTCGCCGATCTCGGCCACCTCGAAGCCCGTCGCCGCCGCGATGCGGCGGGGCACCTCCAGGGCGCGCTCGCGCAGCGCCGCTCCTTCCTCCGTCAGGCGCACCCGCACCGACCGCTCGTCCTCGGCGCTGCGCTCACGCCGTACGAGACCGGCCGCTTCCAGCCGCTTGACCAGCGGGGACAGCGTGCCCGAGTCCAGCCGGAGCTGCTCGCCGAGCTTCTTGACCGGCAGGTCGTCCCGCTCCCAGAGCACCAGCATCACCAGGTACTGGGGGTAGGTGAGCCCGAGATCCTTGAGGATCACGCGGTACACGCCGTTGAAGGCGCGGGACGCGGCGTGCAGGGAGAAGCAGATCTGGCGGTCCAGGCGGAGCCAGTCCGTCTCGGGGGCGCTGGGGGTGGGCATGGCGGTCATGGCTCCAGGGTAGCTCGTGCGGACCATTCAGTTGCGCACAACTTAATTGTGTGCTCTACTTGTGCTCACAAGCACCCCACACCCCAGAGGGATGGTCTCCATGGACGCGCTCTACACCGCTGTCGCCACCGCCACCCACGGCCGTGACGGTCGCGCCGTCTCCTCCGACGGCAAGATCGACCTCGAACTGGCCCCGCCGGTGGAGCTGGGCGGCAACGGCCAGGGCACCAACCCCGAGCAGCTCTTCGCCGCCGGCTACGCCGCCTGCTTCGGCAGCGCCCTCGGCCTGGTCGGCCGGCAGGCGAAGGTGGACGTCAGCGACGCGGCCGTGACCGCCGAGGTCGGCATCGGCAAGCAGGGCGAGGGCTTCGGCCTGAAGGTGACGCTGCGCATCGAGCTGCCCGAGACGGTGGACGAGGCGACCGGCCGCAAGCTGGTCGAGACCGCCCACCAGGTCTGCCCCTACTCCAACGCCACCCGCGGCAACATCGAGGTCGACCTCGTCATCGAGTAACACCTCGGTCAGGCCCCGGCCCGCGGCCGGGACCCGGACTCACGGCGACCTGCGCGGCCTCACGTCGGGGCCAGCAGGTCGCCGCCGACGTTCTGGCCGGGGATCCGCACGGCGCCCTCCCCGGCGGCCGGCATCGACTCGCCGAGCAGCAGTGTCCGCACCACCCGCTCGGCGGCCCGGCCGTCGTCGAACTCGCAGAACCGCGCCCGGAACTCCGCCCGCGACCGCGCCGACTCCTCGTCCCGCCACGCGCCGGAGGCGAACAGCCACGCCAGTTCCCGCTGGGAGCGGGAGACATGGCCGGGCGCGTGCGCGGTGATGTCGAGGTAGGCGCCCCGGCTCGCGGCGAACGGGGCCCAGTCGTCCGCGTGGACCACGATCGGCCGGTCCAGGTTGGCGTAGTCGAACATCAGGGCCGAGTAGTCGGTGATCAGCGCGTCGGAGGCGAGCATCACCTCCTCGACGTGCGGCTCGTCCGTCGCGTCCACGACGACCCCGCGCCGGGCCAGCTCGGTCAGGCCGAGACCTCGCGCGGGCCCGGCCGCCAGCGTCGGGTGCAGCCGGACCACCAGCGTGTGCCCCTCGCCGAGGTCCGCCGCGAGCCGGCCCAGGTCGACCCGCTCCACGTAACCGCCCCTGCGGTAGTCCCGGCGGGTCGGCGCGTACAGCACCACCGTGTGGTCCTCCGGGATGCCGTGCCGCAGCCGGAAGGCGTCGCCGGCCCGGTCCCCGGCACCGACCAGCACGTCGTTGCGCGGGCTGCCGGTGCGCGCCGAGGCGAAGTGGCAGGGGTAGGCCCGCTCCCACACCAGCTCCGAGTGCCGGTTGGCGACCAGGCTGAAGTCCCAGCGGTCCGCCCGGCGCAGCATCTGGGGCACGTCGAAGCCGAGCCGGGCGCCGGGCCTGTGCAGCAGGTCGGCGCCCATGTACTTCAGCGGGGTTCCCTGGTGGGTGTGGATGTGCACGCTGCCTGGCCGCTTGACCAGTGAGCCGGGCCAGTTGACGTCGTTGACGAAGAACTTCGCCCGGGCGGTGACCTCCAGACAGCGCCGGGAGCCCACGAGCACGTGCTCCACCCCCGGCGGGAGCTGCGCCGCCGCCTCCTCGTCCCGGACCACCCACACCCCGCGCAGCCGCGGGGCGATCTCCAGCGCCTTGTGGAAGACGGCGGCCGGATCGCCCAGCACGCCCCGGTGCGAGGACGCCGAGTACACCACCAGGTCCGGGTCCAGCGGCCGCCGCGCGTGCAGCCCGGCCCAGCCGCCCCGGGCC
>NZ_JARAUO010000055.1:0-45395 GCF_033792105.1 Streptomyces sp. WI03-4A | reverse complement strand
GAGCCGGCCTCGGCGGCCGGCGCCTCGGCGGTCGCCGCGGACGCGTCCAGCGGCGTGCCGCCACGCGTGCGACGGCGGCTGCGCGGGGTGCGCGCCGAGCGCTCACGCTCGGGCGCGGCGGTCTCGCCGCGGCCACCACGGCCACCGCGGCCGCGCGCACCGCGGCCACCGGTCTCGCCCAGGTCCTCCAGCACCTCCGCGTCCAGACCGGCGCGGGTGCGCTCCGAGCGCGGCAGGGTGCCCTTGGTGCCCGCGGGGATGCCGAGCTCCGAGAACAGGTGCGGGGAGCTGGAGTACGTCTCCACCGGGTCGTTGAAGTCCAGCTCCAGCGCCTTGTTGATCAGCTGCCAGCGCGGGATGTCGTCCCAGTCGACGAACGTGATCGCCGTTCCCTTGGCGCCCGCGCGGCCCGTACGGCCGACCCGGTGCAGGTACGTCTTCTCGTCCTCGGGCGACTGGTAGTTGATGACGTGGGTGACGCCCTCGACGTCGATGCCGCGCGCGGCGACGTCGGTGCAGACGAGGACGTCGACCTTGCCGTTGCGGAAGGCGCGCAGGGCCTGCTCACGGGCGCCCTGGCCGAGGTCGCCGTGGACCGCGCCGGAGGCGAAGCCGCGGCGCTCGAGCTGCTCGGCGATGTCGGCCGCCGTGCGCTTGGTCCGGCAGAAGATCATCGCGAGTCCGCGGCCTTCGGCCTGCAGGATGCGCGCGACCATCTCCGGCTTGTCCATGTTGTGCGCGCGGTAGACGAACTGCTTGATGTTCGCGACCGTCACGCCCTCGTCGTCCGGCGCGGTGGCGCGGATGTGGGTGGGCCGCGACATGTAGCGGCGCGCGAGGCCGATGACCGCGCCCGGCATGGTCGCCGAGAACAGCATGGTCTGGCGCTTGACCGGCAGCATGTTGATGATCTTCTCGACGTCGGGCAGGAAGCCCAGGTCGAGCATCTCGTCGGCCTCGTCGAGGACGAGGCTCTTGACGTGCTTCAGGTTCAGCTTCTTCTGGCCCGCGAGGTCCAGGAGCCGGCCCGGGGTGCCGACGACCACGTCGACGCCCTTCTTCAGGGTCTCGACCTGGGGCTCGTAGGCGCGGCCGCCGTAGATGGCGGTGACGCGCACGTTGCGCACCTTGCCGGCGGTCAGGAGGTCGTTGGTGACCTGCTGGCACAGCTCGCGCGTGGGGACGACGACGAGCGCCTGCGGGGCGTCGGTGAGGTCCTCGGGGGTGGCGCGTCCGGCCTCCACGTCGGCGGGGACGGTCACGCGCTCCAGGAGCGGCAGACCGAAGCCGAGGGTCTTGCCGGTGCCGGTCTTGGCCTGGCCGATGACGTCGGTGCCGGACATGGCGACCGGGAGCGTCATCTCCTGGATGGGGAAGGGACTGATGATGCCGACGGCCTCCAGGGCCTCGGCGGTCTCGGGAAGGATTCCGAGTTCTCGAAACGTCGTAGTCAGGGTGCTGCCTCTTCTGTGTGCGCGGCGCGAGGCGAGCGCGGGGGTCATGTCTGACCGTGCCGGGGACGTCGGCCGCCGTACGGGCGAACCACTCGGGCACGCCGTAAGACACGGGACCACTGCCGACGCTCTAGCGCTCGTACCGCTGAGGGTGTCCCTCCGGTCGTCGTACGGGCAGTGCCGTACGGCCGGGGAGGGCTGTCGGGTCGGAGCCGATCGGGCCACCGACCGGGCATCCTCATGCGTGCGGCCTGTCGCGACACGTCGAACACCGTCGACGCACTCAGCAGGCGCATTACCACCATACCCCGGAATCGCGCACATGCGATGGCCGAATTCGTCACGTGGTCGTAGGCACAGTGGATGACCAGGGACTTGAGAGGCACGGCGAGCGGGCTATTGTGCGCCTCATGACTAGCTCCGACAAGCCTGAGAACGGGTCCGCAGCCTCCGCCGGTCCCACCGGTGTCGCCGCCCAGGACTGGGCGCAGGCCGCCGCCGACCCCCAGTACCGCGCCGCGGTCGTGGACCTGCTGGGCGCGCTCGCGTACGGGGAGCTCGCCGCGTTCGAGCGGCTCGCGGAGGACGCCAAGCTGGCGCCGACGCTCGCGGACAAGGCCGAACTGGCGAAGATGGCCTCGGCGGAGTTCCACCACTTCGAGCGGCTGCGCGACCGGCTGACCGAGATCGGCGAGGAGCCGACCGGGGCGATGGAGCCCTTCGTGGCGGCCCTGGACGGCTTCCACCGGCAGACGGCCCCCTCGGACTGGCTGGAGGGCCTGGTCAAGGCGTACGTCGGCGACTCCATCGCGAGCGACTTCTACCGCGAGGTCGCCGCCCGTCTGGACACCGACACGCGAGAGCTGGTCCTCGCGGTGCTCGACGACACCGGGCACGCCGAGTTCGCCGTCGAGAAGGTGCGCGCGGCGATCGACGCCGACCCGCGCGTGGGCGGCCGGCTCGCGCTGTGGGCGCGGCGGCTGATGGGCGAGGCCCTGTCGCAGTCGCAGCGGGTCGTCGCCGACCGGGACGCGCTCTCCACGATGCTGGTGGGCGGGGTCGCCGACGGATTCGACCTCGCCGAGGTCGGCCGGATGTTCTCGCGCATCACGGAGGCGCACACCAAGCGGATGGCGGCCCTGGGCCTCGCGGCCTGAGACGTTCGTCGCCCCGTCGGCGCGGTCCGGGTACGGCGCGCGGCGGGGCGGCGTTCCCCGCGGCTCGGCCCCCTGGCGTCCGTTTACGCCGGGGCTGATCGTCGGCGCAGGTGGCGGGCCGGGCGCAGCAGGAGGGACAGGGACGCGGCCGAGACGACCGCGGCACCCAGGAGGCTCAGCAGGACGCCCCCGGTGCCCAGGGCGCTGTGCGTGACGAAGTCCCCGAAGAGGGCTCCCGCGACGCCCGTGGAGAGCACCAGCGGACGGGCGGGCAGCCGGTGCGCGAGCCGGCGGGTCGCGGCCCAGGCGAGGAGCAGACCGAGCAAGGCGGATCCGAGTGCTTCCAGGATCATGTCGGGGTCCCTCCCACGGCCGGCCTCTGCTTGACGGTCGTAGCCCGTCATACCCGTGACCTGCGGATTGCAATCCTCCGCTGTGGAGAAGTTGTGCGCCGCCCGTGGGTGTGCCGCACGGGAGAGGGGCCCGGCGGCACAGCGCCGCCGGGCCCCTCTCCCGATCTGCTCACAGGGCGGTGACGCAGCGCCCTACAGGGCGCCGAAGCCCACCTTGCGGACGGTCGGCTCGCCGATCTCCACGTACGCCAGGCGGTCCGTCGGGACCAGAACCTTGCGGCCCTTCTCGTCCTGGAGGCTCAGCAGCTGCGTCTTACCGGCCAGCGCCTCCGACACCAGGCGCTCGACCTCCTCGACGCTCTGACCGCTCTCCAGAACGATCTCGCGGGGCGCGTGCTGCACGCCGATCTTGACCTCCACGGCTATGTCCCTCCGACGGTCAGTGATGTGCGCGATCTTCCGCGCCGTACGCTGCACACATTAGCCCGGTGAGGGGACGTACACGCTGCGGGCCGGAACGCCAACAGCGAACACCGGATGGGAACACACGGCCGCCGGCGTCCGTGGAGGCCCGCCGGCGGCTGTGGTTGTCCGTCGATGGTGTTCGTCGGCGGTACTCGCCGGCGGTGCCCGTCAGTGGTGCTCGGTGCCGTGCATCGGGAAGCCGGCGATGCCCCGCCAGGCCAGCGAGGTCAGCAGCTGCACCGCCTGGTCGCGGGGCACGCTGCGGTCGCTGTGCAGCCAGGAACGCGCGACCACCTGGGCGAGACCGCCGAGGCCCGAGGCGAGCAGCATCGACTCCGCGCGCGACAGACCGGTGTCCTCCGCGATGACGTCGCAGATCGCCTCGGCGCAGTCGTTGGTCACCTTGTCGACGCGCTCGCGCACCGCGGGCTCGTTCGTCAGGTCCGACTCGAAGACCAGCCGGAAGGCGCCGCCGTCGTCCTCCACGTACGCGAAGTAGGCGTCCATGGTCGCCCGCACGCGCTGCTTGTTGTCGGTCGTTGAGGCGAGCGCGCTGCGCACCGCCTGGATCAGCGATTCGCAGTGCTGGTCCAGCAGGGCGAGGTACAGGTCGAGCTTGCCGGGGAAGTGCTGGTAGAGCACCGGCTTGCTGACGCCGGCCCGCTCGGCGATGTCGTCCATCGCGGCGGCGTGGTAGCCCTGCGCGACGAAGACCTCCTGGGCGGCGCCCAGCAGCTGGTTCCGCCGGGCACGGCGCGGCAGACGGGTGCCCCGTGGGCGTGCCGCCTCAGTTTGCTCGATGGCTGTCACGCCGCCTCCCTAGGTCGTCCACATGCGGTGTCGGCCGCGCGGCCATCGTACTTTTCGGTAACCGTGGTGTGCGCGGTGCGAGCGCAGAATTTCACGTACCGGACAGCGAGGAAAGCCGCGAAGCCCGCCTTGTGCGGGTGGTCCGGCCCCGCCGGGTCGGCCGAGGTCAGCGGTAGTCGTCCTCGTCGAGGGCGACCACGCGCGCCTGTTCGATGAGATCGGCCTCGTTGCCGCGGTCCGGATCCACGCCGGTCAGGGGGTCGTCCCGGTCCGGCGCGATGTCCGCGTGCTGCTCGGCGGCGTCCACCTCGGGCGCCTCGACGTCGATCTCCGAGGGGTCGTCGGCATCCAGTTCCTCGATGCCGTCGGGCTCGATCGGGTCCTCGATGGATTCATGGACCATGGTGGGCTCCCTTCCTACGAACGTCCCTGGAAGAAGCAGGGGCCACATGCGGGTGCCCTCTGTACGAGCCTAGGAGACACCTGATCCGGACGCCATGCCGTCGGCCCCTGTCCGGTGCGGGTTCTCCGGTCCGGAGTGTCCGGCGCGACGTGGTCCAACCTGTGACGGCGAACACATGAACCACAGCGTGATCGTCTCGTAACATTGCCGCATGTCTTCGACCGAGTCGCCGTCCGTACCGGCCGCCAGCGTCCTTCCGAGGGTCGCACCCGTCCGGGTCGGTGAAGGGGAGCGGCTGAGGTCGGTGGGACTGCCGGGGGTCACCCTGTCGGTCCGTTCGCGGCGCCCCGCGCGCGAGGGGCTGCCGCCCGCGCTGTTCGTCCACGGACTCGGCGGTTCCTCGCAGAACTGGTCCGTGCTGATGAAGGAGCTGGAAGGCGTCGTCGACGGCGAGGCGGTCGACCTGCCCGGCTTCGGCGACTCGCCGCCACCGGACGACGGCGACTACTCCGTCACCGGGCACGCGCGCGCGGTCATCCGCCTGCTCGACACCTCGGGGCGCGGCCCGGTCCACCTGTTCGGCAACTCCCTCGGCGGTGCGGTCGCCACGCGCGTCGCCGCCGTGCGCCCGGACCTCGTGCGCACCCTCACCCTGATCTCGCCCGCTCTGCCGGAGCTGCGCGTGCAGCGCTCCGCGGTGCCGACGGCGCTGCTCGGCGTCCCCGGTGTGGCCCTGCTGTTCACCCGCCTGACCAGGGAGTGGACGGCCGAGCAGCGAGTGCGGGGCGTCCTCGGGCTGTGTTACGGCGACCCGGGGAAGGTGTCGCCCGAGGCGTTCGGGCACGCCGTGGAGGAACTGGAGCGGCGGCTGCGGCTGCCGTACTTCTGGGACGCGATGGCGCGCTCCGCGCGCGGGATCGTCAACGCCTACACCCTGGGCGGCCAGCACGGGCTGTGGCGCCAGGCCGAGCGCGTGCTCGCCCCGACCCTGCTGGTCTACGGCGGTCGCGACCAGCTCGTCGGCTACCGCATGGCGCCCAAGGCCGCCCGCTCCTTCCGCGACTCCCGCCTGGTGTCCCTGCCGGAGGCCGGGCACGTGGCGATGATGGAGTACCCGGAGGTGGTGGCTGGAGCGTTCCGGGAGATGCTCGCGGAGGCCGGGGAAGAGCCGGCCGGGCAAGAGGCGGTCGGCGAAGCGGCAGCCGGTGCCGGGGCAGCCGGCGAGGAGACCGGGGCCGCCGAGCCGGGCGCCGGTTCCGGCACGGGCGCGGGGAGCTGAGGGCAGAGGTGGGACGCCACAGCAGGCGCGGACCGGCCCCGAAGGACGAAGCCGGGGACATAGGAGCACAGCGGGACCAGCGGCCCCCGGCCCCCGGAGCCCCGTACGAGGCACGGCAGCCCGGCCCCCGTCCGGGCGCGCCGGGCCAGGGAGGCCCGCGGCTCCCCGACGGCACCCCGGCCCGCGGCGTGCCCCGGCTGCCCGCTCAGGCGGCGGCCCGGCGCGTTCCGGAGGGCACCCCGGCGCACGGGATCCCGCGTCTGCCCGACGGCACACCCGCGCGGGGCGTACCGCGCGCCGGCGGTCCCGCGACCCGCGGCGGGCACCCCCAGCAGCGTGAACCGGGCGGCGGCTGGGGCGAGTTCACCGGGTCGGCCGGCGCCGACACCGCTCCCGGGGCCCAGAAGGGCCCGGCCGGTCCCGTCTTCCCGCGGCAGCGGCAGGGCGGCAGGCGCCGGTCCGACGGCGGGCCGCGGCAGGACTACCTCGACGCCTTCGAGGAGGACGACGACGTCTTCGCGGCCCGGCCCGGCGCCGGCGGGCCCCGTCGCCCGGGTGTCCCCGGGGCGCGGCACCCGCACGACGCCGGTGGGCAGGCGCCTGCCGGAGACGGCGACGGCGCACCGCCCGCGTCCGTGCCCGCGCAGCGAGGCGGGAACAAGGGGCGGGCCTTCACCGGCATCGCCGCCGCGGCCGTGACCACCGTGCTCGCGGTCGTCGTCGCCGGACAGGTCGCCGACCGCCACGGCGACGGCGAGACGCACGCGCAGTCCGCCACCGGCCAGGCGCGCGACGCCCGAGCGCCGGGGCAGGGCGCGCCCTCCGCCGCGCAGAACGCGGCGCCCCTGACGTACGAGCAGAAGATGGACCGGACGTACCCGCTCGCCGCCACGCTGAAGGCGTCCGGGAAGTTCGAGGCCGTGCCCGGCGCCGACAAGGCGCCCGGCAAGGGGCAGAAGTACACCTACCGAGTGGACGTCGAGCAGGGACTCGGCCTGGACGGCGCGCTGTTCGCCGAGGCCGTGCAGAAGACCCTCAACGACGACCGGAGCTGGGCGCACGGCGGCACCCGCACCTTCGAGCGTGTCTCCTCGGGCAAACCCGACTTCGTCATCACGCTCGCCAGCCCCGGCACCACCGCCAAGTGGTGCGCCAAGTCCGGTCTCGACACCACCGAGGACAACGTCTCCTGCGATTCGGCGTCCACCGAGCGCGTGATGATCAACGCCTACCGGTGGGCCCAGGGCAGCAAGACGTACGGGGACAAAATCCACGCATACCGACAGATGCTCATCAATCACGAGGTCGGCCACCGGCTCGGTCACGGTCATGTGACGTGCCAGAAGAACGGCGAGCTGGCCCCGGTGATGCAGCAGCAGACCAAGTTCCTCGACCACGACGGAATCCACTGCCTGCCCAACCCCTGGCCCTATCCCAGGAGTTGACGGGGAGCGCTTGCGTCAGATTGACATAAGTCGCAAGGTCGTTCATATTTTGGCGCATGTGGTCCCGTCATGCCGTCTCCAACAGCGCCGCCATCGAGCTGGCGCTGATCGGCGTGACCGCCCTCTGCGTGGCCGACGTCCACTGTCGCTGACGCCTCCCTGGCGTCAGTGTCGCGATTCCTTTCTCTCTTTTCCACGTCCGTGATGTCTTCACGGCGTTCTTCGACGACCCGACGCCGGGGCCGACGTCTGTCCGCAGCCGTCTCACTCCTCGTCCATGTGTCTCACTTTTCGAGATGCACTCGTTCAGTCTCCGAGAGGTCGTCATTCCGATGCGTCAACCGTCCGTCATAGCGCGCCGCGTGGCAGCGGCATCCGTCAGCCTGGTCGTGGCAGCGGGCGCCGCCGCCTGCGGTCCGAAGGACAACGATGCCAAGGGCTCCGGCGGCGACTCCGCCCCGCACCGGGGCGGCACCCTCACGGTGCTGAACTCCAACCCGCAGCAGGACTTCGACCCCGCCCGCCTCTACACCTCCGGCGGCGGCAACGTCCCGTCCCTGGTCTTCCGCACCCTCACCACCCGCAACCGGGAGAACGGCGCGGCCGGCGCCAAGGTCGTCCCGGACCTCGCCACCGACACCGGGCGCCCCAGCAAGGGCGCCACCGTGTGGACGTACACCCTGAAGAAGGGCCTCACCTACGAGGACGGCACCCCGATCACCTCGGCCGACGTCAAGTACGGCATCGAGCGCTCCTTCGCCCCCGAACTCTCCGGCGGTGCCCCCTACCTGAGGGACTGGCTGGTCGGCGCCGCCGACTACCAGGGCCCCTACAAGGACAAGAAGGGCCTCTCGGCGATCGAGACGCCGGACGAGCGGACCATCGTCTTCCACCTGAACAAGCCCGAGGGCGAGTTCCCCTACCTGGCCACGCAGACCCAGTTCACCCCTGTCCCGAAGGCCAAGGACACCGGCACCAAGTACGAGGAGCACCCGGTCTCGTCCGGCCCGTACAAGGTCGTCCGCAACGAGAACGACGGCGAGCACCTAGTCCTGAAGCGCAACACCCACTGGTCCGCCGCCACCGACTCCGAGCGCAAGGCCTACCCGGACACCGTCGACGTCCGCTCCGGCCTCGACTCCTCCGTGATCAACCAGCGGCTGTCCGCGTCCCAAGGGGCGGACGCGGCCGCGGTCACCACGGACACCAACCTCGGCCCGGCCGAGCTCGCCAAGGTCACGGGCGACCAGGACCTGGCCTCGCGCGTCGGCACCGGCCACTTCGGCTACACCGACTACATCGCCTTCAACCCGAAGGTGAAGCCGTTCGACGACCCGAAGGTGCGCCAGGCCATCGCCTACGCCGTCGACCGCTCCTCGGTCGTCAACGCGGCCGGCGGTTCGGCGCTCGCCGAGCCCGCCACCACCTTCCTGCCCCACCAGAAGTCCTTCGGCCACACCCCCTACGACCTCTTCCCGGCGGGCAAGGCCGGCAACGCCGCCAAGGCCAGGGAACTGCTCGCCCAGGCCGGCCACAAGAACGGGCTCACCGTCACCCTGACCCACTCCAACAGCAAGGACTTCGAGACCAGCCCCGAGATCGCGACCGCGATCCAGGACGCGCTCAAGAAGGCCGGCATCACGGTCAAGCTGCAGGGCCTGGAGAGCAACGACTACTCGGACAAGATCCACAACGTCCGGACCGAGCCCGGCTTCTTCCTCGCCCACTGGGGTGCCGACTGGCCCTCGGGCGGCCCCTTCCTCGCCCCGATCTTCGACGGCCGGCAGATCGTCAGGGACGGCGCCAACTTCAACACCGGCCTGCTGAACGACAAGTCGGTCAACGACGAGATCGACTCGATCAACAAGCTGACCGACCTCGACGCCGCCGCCAGGAGGTGGGGCGCCCTGGACGAGAAGATCGGCGCACAGGCCCTCGTCGTGCCGCTGTTCCACCCCGTCTACAAGCGCCTGTACGGCAAGGACGTCCGCGACATCGTCATCAGCGACTGGACCGGCGTGCTGGACATCTCCCAGGTCGCGGTGAAGTAGCACCGTGAGCGAGGCACTCGTCGCCTCCCACACCCCCGGGGCGGACACACCCGCCCCGGGGGTCTCGGGGGCCCGTCAGTTCTGGCGGCGGCTGCGGGCGCAGCGGGCCGCCCTGGTCGCCGCGGCCGTCGTCGCGCTGCTCGTCCTGGTCGCGCTCGCCGCGCCGCTCCTCACCGCCCTGGAGGGCCAGGACCCCACCACCTACCACCCCTCCCTGATCGACTCCGCGCGCGGGGGCGTGCCCGTCGGCTCCTTCGGCGGCCTCGGCGCCGACCACTGGCTCGGCGTCGAACCGCAGACCGGACGCGACCTGTTCGCACGGCTCGTGTACGGGGCGCGGGTCTCCCTGGGAGTGGCGCTCGGCGCCACCGCGATCCAGGTGACCCTCGGCGTCCTGTTCGGCGTCGCCTCGGCGCTCGGCAGCCGGCTGGTCGACCAACTGCTCAGCCGGATCACCGACATCATCGTCGCCCTGCCCCTGATGATCATGGCGCTCGCGCTCCTCGCGATCGTGCCGTCGAGCTTCCCGCGGCCCGTCCTGGTCACCCTGGTGATCGGCCTGATCGCCTGGGGCAACATAGCCAAGATCGCCC
The DNA here is from genome assembly GCF_033792105.1 of Streptomyces sp. WI03-4A. Lineage (NCBI taxonomy): Bacteria > Bacillati > Actinomycetota > Actinomycetes > Kitasatosporales > Streptomycetaceae > Streptomyces > Streptomyces sp. WI03-4A. The sequence continues at coordinate 35,385 of NZ_JARAUO010000055.1, read as the reverse complement.
GCGCCCAGACCCTCACCCTCAAGGGACTCGACCACGTCGCCGCCGCCCGGCTCAGCGGCTGGGGCACCTGGCGCATCGCCCGCCGCGAACTGCTGCCCGGCCTCGCCGCACCCGTCATCACCTACGCGGCGCTGCTCGTGCCCCTCAACATCTCCGTCGAGGCGGCCCTGTCCTTCCTCGGCGTCGGCGTGAAGCCGCCCACCCCGTCCTGGGGACAGATGCTCACCGCCGCCGACGTCTGGTACCAGGCCGCGCCGCAGTACCTGCTGCTGCCCGCAGGCGCCCTCTTCGTCACCGTGGTCGCGCTGACCGTCGTCGGCGACGGCGTCCGCACCGCCCTCGACCCGCGCGCGGCCTCACGCCTGCGCGTCGGCACCGGCGGCAGGCGCGCGGACCGGGCGGGCAAGGAGGCCGCGGCATGAGCGGATTCGGCGGCTTCGTGCTGCGCCGCGGCGCCGGCGCCCTGGTCACCCTCCTCGCCATCTCCGTGATCATCTACGTCGTCTTCTACGTCACCCCCGGCAACGTCGCCCAGATCACCTGCGGCCCGCGCTGCTCCCCGGAACAGGTCCACCAGGTCGCCCGGCAGCTCAGCCTGGACGACCCGCTGTATCTGCGCTACTGGCACTTCCTGGAAGGGCTGTTCGCCGGCCAGGACTACTCCACCGGCACCTCGGTCGAGCACTGCCCCGCGCCCTGCCTCGGGCTCTCCTACCAGAGCGACCGGCAGGTCACGGACATCATCCTGACCAAGCTCCCGGTCAGCCTGTCGCTCGTGGTCGGCGCCATGGTGATCTGGCTCGTCCTCGGGGTCGGCACCGGCGTGCTCTCCGCCTGGCGGCGCGGCCGGTTCACCGAGCGCGCGCTGACCGCGCTCACCCTCGCGGGCACGGCCACGCCCGTCTTCGTCATCGGCCTGGTCCTCATGATCGTCGTCTGCGGCGAGCTGCGGCTGCTGCCCTTCCCGCAGTACGTGAAGTTCACCGACGACCCGGAACAGTGGGCCTGGAACCTGCTGCTGCCATGGCTCTCCCTCGCGCTCGTCGAGGCGGCCGCGTTCGCCCGCCTGACCCGTGCGGCCATGCTGGAGACCCTCGCCGAGGACCACATCCGGACCTTCCGCGCCTACGGCGTCAGCGAACGCTCGGTCGTCGGGCGGCACGCCCTGCGCGGGGCCCTCGCCCCCGTCATCGCGCTGAACGCCAACAACTTCGGCGGGGCCGTCGGCGGCGCCGTCCTCACCGAGACCCTGTTCGGGCTGCCCGGCATCGGCCAGGAGCTGGTGCACGCGGTGAACGTCGTCGACCTCCCGGTGGTCGTCGGCATGGTCCTGGTCATCGGATTCTTCGTGGTCGTGGCCAACGCCGTCGCGGACGTGCTCTACGCGGTGGCCGACCGACGGGTGGTACTCGCATGAGCCTCGTGGAAGTCAAGGACCTCACGGTCGAGTTCGGCTCCGTGCGGGCCGTGGACGGCCTCTCCTTCCGGCTCGCGGAGGGCGGCGCCCTCGCGCTCGTCGGCGAGTCCGGCTCCGGCAAGTCCACGGTCGCCGGTGCCCTGCTGGGCCTGCACCGGGGCACCGGGGCGCGGGTCGGCGGCACCGTCCAGGTCGCCGGCACCGACGTCGGGCGGGCCCCGGAGCAGGAACTGCGCCGGCTGCGCGGTGCGAAGGCCGCCATGGTCTTCCAGGACCCGCTGTCCTCGCTCGACCCGTACTACGCCATCGGCGACCAGATCGCCGAGGTCCACCGCGTCCACACCCGCGCCTCCCGCCGCGCCGCACGCGCGCGTGCCGTCGAGGTGCTGGACCGGGTCGGCATCCCGGACGCGCGGCGCCGCGCCCGGTACCGCCCGCACGAGTTCAGCGGCGGCATGCGCCAGCGCGCCCTCGTCGCCATGGCGCTCGCCTGCTCGCCCCGGCTGCTGATCGCCGACGAGCCCACGACCGCCCTCGACGTCACCGTCCAGGCCCAGATCCTCGACCTGCTGCACACGCTGCGCGAGGAGACCGGCATGGGCCTGCTGCTCGTCACCCACGACGTGGGCGTCGCCGCCGAGAGCGTGGACGAGGTGCTGGTCATGCGGCACGGCCGGGCCGTCGAACAGGGCCCGGTCGGTACCGTCCTGGGCTCACCGGGACAGGCGTACACCCGCGAACTCCTCGATGCCGTACCGCGCGTCGACGCGCCGCGTACCGGGTCGCGGGAACCCGGCGAGGTGGTGCTGGAGGCCACCGGGCTCCGGCGCGAGTTCGGGCACGGCAAGGGGACGTTCGCGGCCGTGGACGGCATCTCGCTCACCGTCCGCCGGGGCGAGACCCTCGGCGTCGTGGGGGAGAGCGGCAGCGGCAAGACCACCCTGGGCCGCATGCTGGTCGGGCTGCTGGAACCGACCGCCGGGGAGATCCGCCACGACGGGCGCCCGCACACCGGCGTGGACCCGTCCGTGCAGATGGTCTTCCAGGACCCCGTCTCCTCCCTCAACCCCCGCCGCAGCGTGGGCGAGTCCATCGCCGACCCGCTCCGCGCGCGGGGCGGACGCGACGAGCGGAGCATCCGGGGACGGGTGACCGAACTGCTGGAGCGCGTGGGCCTCGAAGCGGCCCACTACGACCGCTACCCGCACGAGTTCAGCGGCGGACAGCGCCAGCGCGTGGGCATCGCCCGCGCGCTCGCCGCCGACCCGCGGGTCATCGTCTGCGACGAGCCCGTCTCCGCGCTCGACGTCACCACACAGGCCCAGGTGATCGAACTCCTCGGCGAACTCCAGCGGGAACTCGGCCTCGCGCTCGTGTTCATCGCGCACGACCTCGCCGTGGTCCGCCAGGTCAGCGACCGGGTCGCGGTGATGCGCCGGGGCCGGGTCGTCGAGACCGGGCCCGTGGACGAGGTGTACGGCGCCCCGCGCGAGACGTACACCAGGCAGCTCCTGGCCGCCGTTCCCGCCCTCGACCCGGAGCAGGCGGCCCGGCGGCGCGCGACCCGGCGGGAGCCGGCCGTGGCGTAACGTTTCGCGTCCGGGCGGTAACCGTCCGATCTCTTAGCGCGCCGGAACGCGTACCGCACGCGAAAGTTACGACCGTTCACCCCTTTTGGTGGCGCGATGGACAACCGTCCGTCGCGCCACCGCCTTGTCCGCATACGTTCGTCCCGCTGCGAGCCGCCGCGACGAGGCGGCTCCCGTCCAGCGGGAGATCGGGGGTGCACACGTGCGCATCGGGCTACTGACGGAGGGTGGCTATCCGTATGTGAGCGGTGACGCCGGACTCTGGTGCGACCGGCTCGTGCGCGGGCTCGCCCAGCACGAGTTCGACATCCACGCGCTCAGCCGCAGCCGCGCCCAGGAGGACGCGGGCCTGGTCCCGCTGCCCGACCAGGTCAGCCGGGTCCGCACGGCCCCGCTCTGGAGGGCCGAGGACGACGGCGTCTCCTACGGGCGGCGCGCGCGCCGGCGCTTCACCGAGTGCTACGGGGAACTGGCCGAGGCGGTCTGCACTGCTCCCGGCACCCCCTCCGACGCCGGCTCCACCCAACTGACGGACCGTTTCGGCAGCGCGCTGTACGGACTCGCCGAACTCGCTCGCGACGAGGGCGGACTGACCGGCGCACTCCGCTCCGACACCGCCGTACGCACCCTGGAGCGCGCCTGCCGCGCGCCCGGAGCGTCGCGCACGGCGCGCGAGGCGCGCGTACCCGACCTCCTCGCCGTCGCCGCGCATCTCGAACGCGCCCTGCGCCCCCTCTCCCTCGACTGGTACGGCGACGACGGCCTCGGCGCCGCCGACCTCTGCCACGCCACCGCCGGCGGCCCCGCCGCCCTGCCCGGCCTCCTCGCCCGGCACTTCTCCGGCGTGCCCCTGCTGGTCACCGAGTACGGCGTGCAACTGCGTTCGCACTACCTGACCCTCGGCCCCGACGCCGCCGCCCCGGCCGTACGCGCCCTGCTCGCCGCCTTCCACGGCCGGCTGGCCACCGAGGTCTACGGGCGCGCCGCGATCCTCACCCCCGGCAACGCGCACGCCCGCCGCTGGCAGGAACGGTGCGGCGCCGATCGCACCCGGATCCGCACCGTCCACCCGGGCATGGAGGCGGCCCGCTTCGCCGAGGTCGGCGAGGCCCCGGCCGCCGACCGGTCCGACCCGGACACCCTCGTGTGGGTCGGACCCGTCGACCCCACCAAGGACCTGGTCTCCCTGCTGCACGCCTTCGCCGAGGTCCGCAAGGAGCGGCCGACGGCCCGCCTGCGCATCGTCGGCTCACCCGCGGGCCCCGAGGGCGAGGTCTACCTGGGCCACTGCCGCGTGCTCGCCGCCCAGCTCTTCCCCGACGAGGCCGAGGGCGTGCACGCCGTCGGCGACAACCCGGTCTCCTTCGAGGAGATCGGCGGCCCCGAGGTGCCGACCCTGCCCGACGCCTACGCCTCCGGCGCGGTCGTCGTCCTCTCCAGCGTCGTCGAGGGCTTCCCGATCACCCTGGTGGAGGCCATGCTCTGCGCCCGGGCCACCGTGTCCACCGACGTCGGCGCGGTGGTGGAGGCCATCGGCGGCACCGGGCTCGTCGTACCCCCGCGCAACCCGCGGGCGCTCGCCGAGGCGTGCGTGGCACTGCTGCGCGACCCCGAGCGCCGTGAGCGCCTGGGCGCCGCCGCGCGCGCCCGCGCGCTCGAACTGTTCACCGTCGAGCAGAACATCGCGGCATTTCACGGCATTTACCTGGAGATCGTCTCGCGCTGCCCGGTGCGCCGGGTCGTCCTCGACGAGGCCGGCGCGCCGCTGCCCTTCGCCGCCCCCGCCGAGGCCCACGTGCCCGTCCACTGGACCGGGCCCACGGCTCCCGTGCTGCCCCGGGGCGTCCCCGCCTGGGCGGCGGGCGGCCCGGTCCGCGCCACCCCGCCGAACGCCCGGCTGACGGCCCCCCTCACGGCCCCGGAGGCGGCACGGTGAGCGGCTCCGAAGCGGCCGACGGCCGCCACGGCGACCGGGACGTCCTGAGCGAGCCGGGCACCCAGGACCGCCCCGCCATGCCCACCGGCGCCACTGCCTGGGACGCGCGCTCGCGCGCATGGCTGTCCGGCACCGAGGGCCACGACGACGGCAGCGCCGAGGGCCCCACGTGGGGTGAGGCGGTGACCATGACCGCACCGCCGGGCGGGCTCTTGGGCGGGCCGCGCACCGGGGGTGACTTGTCCGGCGCGGTGTACGGGGACGGCGCTGGAGGCGTGCCTGGACCTGTGCGCGGGGCCGGCGGGGAGGCCGGAGTCGGTGACGCGCTCGGGGTCGGTGACGCGCTCGGGGGTGGAGGCGTGCTCGGGGGTGGAGGCGTCCCTGGTGCCGCGCGCGAGGCCGGAGCCGTACCCGTGGCCGAGGCCGACGCCTTACCGGGGGCCGCGTCCGTGGCGGCGCCGGCGCCCGAATCCGTGCCCGGCGCCGAGACCCGGCCCGGGGTCGATTCCGAGCCCCGGAAGGCGCGCAGGAAGCCCCTGCGGCGCGGGGCGGGCGACCCCGTGAAGACCCTGCTGCACCACCACCGGGACCTGTGCGAACGGGCCGTCGACCCCCTGGAGATCGCCGCCGGCCTGGAGGCGCAGGGAGTCACCGACCGCACCGCCGCCCGCTTCCGCCACCGCGACGTCTTCTCGCTCGCCGAGGAGCTCTACGCGCGCGTGCCCCGCGACGGCGCCCCCCGGCCCCGGCCCGAGCCGCCGCGCCTGCCACCGGTCCGGATCGGCTGGGTCCTGCTCACCCTCCTGCCCGGAGCGCTCGCCACGGCCCTCGTGACCGGGCTGCGCCTCACCCACGGCCGGGTCCGCACGACGGTCGCCCTCGGCGGACTCCTCGCCGTCGCCCTCGCCGTCCGCGCGGCCCTGCGCCGGGGACCCCTCGCCGCCGAGTCCGGCCCACCCTCCTGGCGCACCGCGCCCGGCACCCGGCTGTGCACCCTCTGGCTGCTCGGCTACGCCCTGCTCGGCGACGGCCTCCTGCGCGCCGCCGTCGCGGGCGGCCCCCTGCCCGACGGTCCCTGGCCGGTGGCCGGCGTCCCCGCCCTGGCGCTCGCCCTGGCCTGTGCCCCGGCCGCCTGGTGCGCCCACCTGCTCACCGCAGGCGCCCGGCGCAAACTCGCCAGGAGCCGGGGCCTCGAGGACTTCACGGCCGCCGCCCGCCCCCTGCTGACCGGCGTCTTCGCCCTGTTCCTCGGCGCCCTCACCGGGCTGCTCGCGCTGTGCGGCACCGTCCTGCACCGGAGCGCCGCCTACCCGCAGGGCCTCACCCTGGGCGCCCTCCTCCTGCTCGCCCGCCTGCTCGTCGTGCACCAGCACCGGCACGCGCCCGCCCTCGCCCTCGGCGCCGCCACGGCCGCCGAGGCGGTGTCCCTGGGCCTGGCCCTGGCCGCCCGGCTGCCCGGCTGCGCCGCCCTGGCGGCCCCCGTCCGCGCGCCGGCCGACACCTGGGGCCCGGCTACCGTCCCCACGCTCGCCTGCGCCGCGGCGGCCCTGGCCCTGCTGGTGCACGCCCTGCGCACGCTCACCCGGGCCTCGGCCCACGCGCCCGCGGGAGCACCCGAGTGACCCTTCCGCCACCGGACGGACCGAGCCCGCCGCCACCCACCCCGGGCGCGTGGCAGCGCCCGGGAGCCCGGCCCACCGCCGGAGGCAACCGCCTCACCCCTTCGAAGGAGAAGACCAGATGACCACCTCCCGACCTGGAGCGCCCGGAGCGCCCGGAGCGCCCGGACCGTCCGGAGCCTTGGGAGCAGCCGCAGCGCACACCCCGGGAGCCGCCCGATGAGGGTCCTGCTGATCGGAGCCAACGGATACATCGGCCGCTTCGTCGCCGACCGCCTGCTCGCCGACCCCGCCGTCCAGCTCACCGCGCTCGGCCGCGGCGACGACGCCGACGTCCGGTTCGACCTCGCCACCGGCAGCCCCGGAGCGCTCACCCGCTTCCTGGACGCGGTCCACCCCGGGGTCGTCGTCAACTGCGCGGGCGCCACCCGTGGCGGCGCCCGCGAACTCACCCGGCACAACACCGTCGCCGTCGCCACCGTCTGCGAGGCCCTGCGCCGCAGCGGCTGCGGCGCCCGCCTGGTGCAGATCGGGTGCGGCTCGGAGTACGGCCCCAGCCAGCCCGGCTCCTCCACCGCCGAGGACGCCGTGCCGCGCCCCGGCGGCCCCTACGGCGTCAGCAAGCTGGCGGCCACCGAACTGGTCCTCGGCTCCGGCCTCGACGCCGTCGTCCTGCGTGTCTTCTCACCCGCCGGACCCGGCACCCCGGCCGGCTCCCCGCTCGGCCGGCTCGCCGAGGCCATGCGCCGCGCCATGCAGTCCGGCGACGGCGAGCTGAAGCTCGGCGGCCTCGGCGTCCAGCGCGACTTCGTCGACGTCCGCGACGTCGCCCGCGCCGTGCACGCCGCCTCCCTCTCCGCCGCCCAGGGCGTCATCAACATCGGCTCCGGCCGCGCCGTCCGCCTCCGCGACGCCGCCGCCGTCCTGGCCAGGGTCGCCGGCTACGGCGGCGCCCTGCACGAACTCGACGCCCCTCCCGGGCCGCTGCGCGGCGCCATCGGCCACCCGCGCACCGACCCCGACCACGCGTCCCCGGTCGCCTTCCCCTACCCGGACGGCTGCGGCAGCTGGCAGCAGGCCGACGTGCGCACCGCGCGTGACCGGCTCGGCTGGCGGCCCCGGATCAACCTCGAAGAGTCCCTCGCCGACATCTGGATGGAGGCGGCATGCCGCATCTGACCAGCACCGCAGCATCGGACGCCACCGGCACCGGCGTCCGCACCGCCCTCGGCGTCCCCGGCTACGCGCACCCGCTCGTCGCCCCGGCCCAGTGGGCCGAACTCGCCCGGCCCGGCACCCCGCTCGACTGGGTCGTGCTCAACGTCGCCGCCGGGCCCGGCACCCGCCCCGACCCGCACTGCCTGGAGGCCGCCGGGCGGCTGCGCAACGCGGGCGTCCGCGTCCTCGGCCACCTGGACCTCACCCACGGCGCCCGCGCCCGCGGCGACCTGCTCGCCGACGCGCAGCGCCACCTGGACTGGTACCGGGTCGACGGTTTCTTCCTGGACCGCTGCCCCGCCGGGCGGGAGGCGCTGCCGGAGGTCCGCCACGCGCTCAAGCTGCTGCGGGCCACCGGTGACGCGCCGCACCTCGTCCTCGGCCACGACAGCCACCCGTACCCGGGCTACGCCGAGAACGCCGACCAACTGGTCACCTTCCGCGGCCCCTGGTCCCGGTACCGCTTCTCCCAGGTCGCGGAGTGGACCGCCGACTACCCGCCCGACCGGTTCTGCCACTTCGTGCACGGTGTGCCGCGCGGCCACCTGGCGGAGGCGCTGCGCATCGCGCGCTGGCAGGGAGCGGGGACGATCTACTTCACGGACCGCACCGACGGGGGCCGCCGGGTGGACCCCTGGGAGACGATGCCCGGCTACTGGGACGAGATCGTCTCGCGTGTCGGGACGGGTGTCTCGGAATGAAAAAGGCCGTGGCAGTGTTACGGAGAGAACAACCGTACTGTTTGACCGACCAACGGAGTCCCCGTGTCGCTGCCACCCCTGGTCGAGCCAGCTTCTGAGCTCACCGTAGACGAGGTCCGCCGGTACTCCCGCCACCTGATCATCCCCGACGTGGGGATGGACGGGCAGAAGCGGCTGAAGAACGCCAAGGTGCTCTGTGTGGGCGCCGGCGGCCTGGGCTCGCCGGCGCTGATGTACATGGCCGCCGCGGGCGTGGGCACGCTCGGCATCGTGGAGTTCGACGAGGTCGACGAGTCGAACCTGCAGCGCCAGATCATCCACAGCCAGTCCGACATCGGCCGCTCCAAGGCCGAGTCCGCGCGCGACACCGTCAAGGGCATCAACCCGTACGTGAACGTGGTCCTGCACGAGGAGCGGCTCGAAGCCGACAACGTGATGGACATCTTCAGCCAGTACGACCTGATCGTCGACGGCACGGACAACTTCGCGACCCGCTACCTGGTCAACGACGCCTGCGTGCTGCTGAACAAGCCGTACGTCTGGGGTTCGATCTACCGCTTCGACGGCCAGGCCTCGGTCTTCTGGTCCGAGCACGGCCCCTGCTACCGCTGCCTCTACCCGGAGCCCCCGCCCCCGGGCATGGTCCCCTCCTGCGCCGAGGGCGGCGTCCTGGGCGTGCTGTGCGCGTCCATCGGCTCCATCCAGGTCAACGAGGCCATCAAGCTTCTCGCGGGCATCGGCGAGCCGCTGGTCGGCCGCCTGATGATCTACGACGCCCTGGAGATGACCTACCGCCAGGTCAAGGTCCGCAAGGACCCCGACTGCGCGGTCTGCGGCGAGAACCCGACCGTCACCGAGCTCATCGACTACGAGGCCTTCTGCGGCGTCGTGTCCGAGGAGGCCCAGGCGGCGGCCGCCGACTCCACGATCACTCCCAAGCAGCTCAAGGAGTGGATCGACGAGGGCGAGAACATCGAGATCATCGACGTCCGCGAGCCGAACGAGTACGAGATCGTCTCCATCCCGGGCGCCCGGCTGATCCCGAAGAACGAGTTCCTCATGGGCACCGCCCTCGAGGGCCTCCCGCAGGACAAGAAGATCGTCCTGCACTGCAAGACGGGTGTCCGCAGTGCGGAAGTCCTCGCGGTCCTGAAGTCCGCGGGCTTCTCCGACGCCGTCCACGTCGGCGGCGGCGTCATCGGCTGGGTCAACCAGATCGAACCGAGCAAGCCGGTCTACTGACCCCTCACCGACGCCCGGTGGTACTGACGAAGCCCACGGCTCCGACCTCCTCGGACGCCGTGGGCTTCGGTCGTCGAGGGGGCCGCCGTCATGAGCAGGCGGTGCCGTCCTTGGGTGCCCTGCCCTCCAGGAGGTAGGTGTCCACCGCGTTGTCCACGCAGTCGCTGCCGCTGCCGTAGGCGCCGTGGCCCTCGCCCTTCCAGGTGAGTTCGATCCCGACGCCCTTGCCGAGTTCGTCGGCCATCCGGCGGGTGCCCTCGTACGGGGTCGCCGGGTCGCCGGTGTTGCCGACCAGCAGGACGGGTGCCGCGCCCGGCGCGCTGACCTCGGGGGTGTCGTACTGGCCGGGGACCGGCCAGTCGTGGCACCAGCCGGCGGTGTCCCAGCCGAGGAAGTCCCCGAAGACCGGCGATATCCGCTCGAACTCGGGCAGCAGCCTCTTCGTCTCCGCGAGGGTGGGCCGCTGCCGGTCGTCCAGGCACGAGATGACCCGCTGGGCGTGGCTCGTCGTGCCGTAGTGACCAGAGGAGTCCCGCTCGTCGTACTGGTCCGCGAGCGCCAGCAGCGGAGAACCGTCGCCCTTCTCCGCCGCGTCGAGCGCGCTGGTCAGCCGCGGCCAGGCGGCCTTGGTGTACAGCGGCACCACGATGCCGGTGACCGCGAGCGTCTGGGTCAGTCGGCGTCCGGACGACGTGCGCAGCGGCTCGCTGTCGAGGCGCCTGAGCAGGTCCGCGATCTTCCGTGAGCCCTGGCGCGGGTCCTGCCCGGTGGACTTCAGGTAGTCGTCCAGGGCCCGCTGGAAGCCGCGGGTCTGGTTCTCGGCGTGGCCCACCGCGTCGGCGGTCGGGTCGACCACCGCGTCGAGGATCAGCCGGCCGACCCGCCCGGGGAACAGGTGGGCGTACACGCCGCCGAGCTCGGTGCCGTAGGAGATGCCGAAGTAGTGCATCGTCCGGTCGCCGAGCACCTGGCGCATCAGGTCCATGTCGCGTGCGGTGTCGGTGGTGGAGACGTGCGCCAGCAGTGCGCCGGCGGCCTTGCGGCAGCCCTGGCCGAAGTCGGCCGCGTCCCGCAGGTAGGCCCGCTCCTCGGCCGGGGTGTCCGGGGTGGCGTCCACCTGCTCGGCCTTCGCGATGGCCCGGTCCCCGCGGCAGCGCACGCCCTCGCTGGCGCCGACCCCGCGGGGGTCCCAGCTCACCAGGTCGTAGCGTTCGTGCAGCTTCGGGACGGTCGCCGCGTAGTACGGCATCATCGACAGGCCAGAGCCGCCCGGGCCGCCGAAGTTGAACAGCAGCGAGCCGATCCGCCCGCTCCCGGTCGCCCGGGAGCGCATGAGGGCGAGGCCGATCGTCGTACCGCCCGGTTTCGACCAGTCCAGCGGCACTCTCAGGGTGGCGCACCGCCACGCGTCGCCCGGCGCCGCCGAGTCCTCGGTGGCCTTGCAGGTGTGCCAGTCGGGCCGCTGCGAGGTGAGGGAGGAAGGGAGTGCCGGCGGAGTGGACGCCGGTGTTCTCCCCGTGCCCTTGCTCGCCGGACCCGTCCCCCCGGCCGCCCCCTTGCCCTCGTCGCGGCCGCCGCCCGACGAGCCGCCGCATCCGGCCACCAGCAGCGCCGCGGCGACGACCGCCGTCCACCGCAGGAATCGCGACATGCGCACGCACCCCCCTCGCAGGCCCTCCGCGTCGTGCCGCGGCGGGCGTTGACGCCATGGTAGGCGGAGCCGGCCCACCCCGTGACGGCCTGTGGATAACCCTCTGACCTGCGTATTCGAGCTAGGAGCAGACCGTGCCGGTCTTCGGCACCTTCCCGTCCAGCAGGTAGTCGTTCACCGCGCTCTGCACGCACTTGTTCTTGCTGTCGTACGACCCGTGCCCCTGCCCCTTGTACGTCAGCTCGACGGCGACGCCCTTGCCGAGCGCGTCCACCATCTTCTTCGCGCCCTCGTACGGGGTGGCGGGGTCACCGGTGTTGCCGACCACGAGGATCGGCGCCGACCCGGGGGCGCTGACGTCGGGATGGTCGGCGGCTCCGGGCACCGCCCAGTCGGTGCAGCCGAGCATGCCCCAGGCCATGTAGGTGCCGAACACCGGGGAGGCGGCACGGAATTCGGGCAGCTTCCGCCGGACGTCGTCGGTGGTGTACCGCGGCTTCTCGTCGGAGCAGTTGATGGCGACGTTGGCGGCGGTGATGTTGCTGTACTCGCCGTCCTCGCTGCGCCCGTTCATCGAGTCGGACAGCAGCATGAGGATCTTGCCGTCGCCCTCGTACGCCTGCTGGAGCCCCTCGGTCAGGTACTCCCAGAAGTCCTTGGAGTACAGGGACTGGGCGATGCCGTTGGTGGCGGCGGTCTGGGTCAGCTGGCGCGGGAAGACACCCGGGATCGGCTTCTTCTCCAGGTCGTCGAGGAGCTTGGCGATGCGGTCCTTGACCTCCTGCGGGGTGTCGCCGATCGGGCAGTCGCCCTTTGCCGTGCAGCCCTTCGCGAAGTTGTCGAGCGCGAGCTGGAAGCCCTTGGTCTGCCCGAGCGCGCTCTGCTCCGGGTCCTCGGTGGGGTCGACGACGGCGTCGAACACGGCTCTGCCGACGTGCTTGGGGAACAGGTGGGCGTAGACACCGCCGAGTTCGGTGCCGTACGAGATGCCGAAGTAGTGCAGCTTGTCGTCGCCGAGCACCTGGCGCATCAGGTCCATGTCACGGGCCGCGTCGGTGGTGCGCACGTGCGGCAGGGTCTTCCGCGAGTTCTTCTCGCAGGCGGCGTTGAACTGCTTGGTCCGGTCGACCAGCTGCTTCTGCTCGGCGCTGTCGTCGGGTGTCGCGTCCTGCTGGAAGTACGAGTCGAGCTGGGCGTCGCTCTCGCACTCCACGGGCGCGCTGCGGCCGACTCCGCGCGGGTCGAAGCTGACCAGGTCGTAGCGGGTGTTCAGGGTGGCGTAGTCCGCGCCGAAGGCCGGCAGTGTGCTGACGCCGCTGCCGCCGGGGCCGCCGAAGTTGAAGACGAGCGAGCCGATCCGCCGGCTGGGGTCCCCGGTCGCCTTCGCGCGGATCAGGGCGATGTCGATGGTGTCGCCCTTGGGCTTGCTCCAGTCCAGGGGCGCCTTCATGGTGGCGCACTGCCACTTGGCGCCGCTGGGCAGCGGGGAGGGGGAGGTGCCGCCGCCCTCCGCCTGGGACGGGGCCGGGCAGTCCTTCCAGTCCAGCTTCTGAGCCGTCAGATCCCCGGTCCTGGCGCCACCGCCGCCGCAGCCGGCCGACAGCGCGGCCAGCAGGACGGCGCTGGTGGTGAGAGCGACGGCACTCAGCCGGGATCGGTTGGCCATGCACCCATCCTCACGCCGCCCGCGCCGGGGCGCGCGGGACGCGGGCCGTTGGAGGTACGGCCCGCGACCGGGCTACCAGGGCCCGGCTACAGGGCGCCTCTGCGGGTGAGCTGGTTGAAGGCGAGCCAGCCCGGCAGCACCGGCAGCCACAGGGTCAGCAGCCGGAACAGCAGGACGGCCGGTGCGGCCACCTCCTTGGGGAGGCCGACGGCGATCAGACCCAGCGTGAGGCTCGCCTCGACCGCGCCCACACCGCCCGGGGTGGGGGCCGCGGAGCCGAGCGCGTTGCCGGCGAGGAAGACGACCGCGACGCTGGCGATGCTCAGCGAGGTCGAGCCGTCCCCGAACGCGCGGATCGAGGCGTCCAGGCACATCACGAAGCAGGCGGTCAGCAGCAGCATGCCGCCGATGCCCGTGACCAGCTTCTGCGGCCGCTGGAGCACGTCGAGCATGCGCGGCACGACACCGGCGAACAGCGACCTCACGCGCGTGACGACGAATTTCCGCAGGAACGGCACGGAGGTCACCACGAGCACCAGCACCGCCACCGTCAGCAGGCCGGCGATGACCGTCCGGGACGGCGACAGCGACGGCGTCTTCTCGGTGCCGGTCAGATAGCCGAAGGACAGCAGCATCAGGATGTGGCAGCCCAGACCGAACAACTGCGACGCGCCCACGCTCGCCACCGCGAGCCCCGGGCGCACCCCCTGGCGCTGCAGGAAGCGCGTGTTCAGGGCGACACCGCCGACCGCCGCCGGTGCCACGATCTTCACGAAGGACCCGGCGACCTGGGCCCCGACGGTCCGCGGGAACGGTACCCGCTCGGGCACGAACCCGAGCAGCGCCATGGCCGCGGCCACGTAGCTGAGCGCGGAGAACAGCACGGCGGCGGCCACCCAGCCCCACTGGGCCTGCGAGAACAGCGTGCCGAACTGGATGTGCGTGAGCTGCGTGAGCAGGTAGTACGCGCCGATCGCGCCGGCGATGAAACTGATGAGCGTGCGCGGACGCACCCGCTCCAGACGCGCCGGCTCCACCGGTGCCTGGGGCCTGATCCGCAGCACCTGGTGCCGGATCTGGGTGAGCAGATCCTCCTCGCGGGCCTCGTCCAGCGCTTCGTCGAGGGCCCGCTTCTCAGCGCGCTGCTCGGCACGGACCGTCTTCTTGTCGGGCTTCTCCAGCACCGGGCCCGTCTCGGACGCCTCGTCGAGACGCGCCTGCTTGGCCTGCCGTGAGGCCTCCAGCACCGCCTCGCGCTCGCGCTGCGCCCGCTCCCGGCCCAGTCGGCGCAGCGTCGCGCGCGTGGAGCGCGTCAGCGCGATGGGCTGCAGCATCGGCAGGCAGTCGGCGACGGCGTCCGGGCCGAGCACACCGACGGCGGAGGCCACGGCGCGCTCGGCGCCCACCCGCAGGCCGAGGGTGGTGACCAGCTGGGCCACGTCCATGCGCAGCAGCAGGTCACCGGCCGCGATCTCGCCGCCGCGCAGCTCGGTGAGGATCACCCTGCCGGAACGATCCACCAGGATCGCGTCACCGGCCAGCCGGCGGTGCGCGATCCGCCGCGACTGCAGCGCCCGCGCCTGGTGCCAGGTGTTACGCAGCAGCTCGTCGGTGATCTCCTCGTCCGCCAGCGAGTCCAGCGTGCGACCGCCGGTGTGCTCGTAGACGAGCATCACCGCGTCGGGGCCCAGCTCGGAGGTGGCGATCAGCTTGGGCGCGTTGGCCCCCGCCGCGATCGCCGCGTACGCCAGCAGCGCCTCCTGCTCCAGCGCCTGGCGCAGCGACTGGAGGCTGGAACGGGTCGCGAAGCCGCGCAAGGTCAGGTTGCGCCAGGCCCGGTAGAAGAACCCCTGGGCCTGCTGCTCCCGGTCGACGACCGTGACGTCCAGCGGAGGGCCGTCCTCCAGAGTGACGAAGTAGCGCCGGCCCCGGTCGCCGTTCTCCGTCTCCACGGTCTCCTCGCGGGCGGCGGAGACGGGGTGGAATCCGACGTGCCTGAGGCCCGCCATGAGGGTCTGCCCGGTGGGGCGCACGTTGGGCGAGCCGACCGCGTACAGGGTGCCGTAGGCGACGGTCCAGCCGATCAGGACCGTCAGGATGATCGAGAACGGTGTCGTGTAGCCCGTGACCAGCATCGAGAACGCGTCGAGCATCAGCACGATCCACAGCACCGCGCGCCATCGGGGTCTGCGGGACATGCCGACGGCCGTCATGTACGCGATGACCGGCGCGAGATAGCCGTGGACCGGGTCGGTGAGGGCGTGGATGTCCCCCGGTGAGGGCTGGGTGAGCGCCTCCTGGATGGAGTCCGGGGCGGCCCTCGCCACCCACAGGTCGGTGGCGAGGGTCACCCCGTGCGCGAGGACGGCCGCCAGGACGCCGTCGGCGATCCGCAGCCCGTCGCGTTTGATCAGCCGTTCGATCGCGAAGGCGACCGGTACCAGCAGGATCGCGATGCTGGACGCCAGCCCCGCGATCTTGATCAGCAGGTCGGGTGCCTGTCCGGTGCCCTTGTTGATGTCCTGTTCGAGGCCCGAGGTGGTGCCGTGCGCGAACGCGGCGATCGCGAGCAGCACGACGATGGCGAGGACGCCGACGAGCAGCCGCATGAGGTCGGAGGGGCGGTGCACGCGCGCGGGGAGCAGTGGTTCGTCGCCCTCCACCGCGTCCGCGTGCTGATCGTCGCCGCGGTCCTCGGGGGCTCCGCCGTCCTCGGGCGCACCGCCGTCCTCACCCGCGGGCCTGGCGGCGTCCCGGCCCTTGCCGCCGGAACCGTCCGTTCCCGCGGTCCCGGCACCGTCCGCGCCCCCGGCGTCCTCCGCGCGGGTGCCGTTCTCCTCCGGCGCGCGCGTGCCTTTCTCATCCGCCGTGCCGGTGTCGTCCCGGTTCGAGCGGGCGGCGTCGGGACGCGCGGGAACGTCAGGGGTGCCCTCCGCGCCTTCGGGGTGCACGCCCTGCTGCTTCATGGTCTCTTCTTGGTCTCGTATCACCGGTCACCGCCCGCACGATGGTGGCATGCCCCACCGGCCCGCGGGGGCATCAGGGTGCGGATGCGCGGGCGGACAGTCTGCCGGAAGCACCGCCCGAGGGCGAGTGGGCCTGTCGCGGCTTCGCCGTCCCGTTGTCGGTGGGGTGCGGCAGGATGGGGCGAATGAGCGAGCAGAGCCCTGCCGAGGACACCCGCGAGGGGTACGCCGACGCGCTGCCGGAGTACGCCGAGAGGGTCCTGGAGGTGGCCGAGCGGATCCCGCCCGGGCACGTCATGACGTACGGCGACGTCGCCGAGTGGCTCGACGGCGAGACCGACGACGTCGGCGAGACCGGCGGGAGACGGCGCGTGGGGCCGCGCCAGGTCGGCCGGGTGATGTCCCTCTACGGGAGCGCCGTCCCCTGGTGGCGCGTGGTGCGCTCCGACGGGGTGCTGCTGCCCGGCCACGAGCTGCGCGCCCTCGCCCACTACCGCGCGGAGGGCACGCCCCTGAAGGAGGCGGCCAGGAGCGCCGAGGGCCATGTGCCGCGCCTCGACATGAGACGGGCCCGCTGGGACGGCGACGCGGGTGTGGAGGGTCACACCTGACAGCTTCCGCCATCGTGCGCCGGGGAGGGGAGCCTGTGGCCCGTACGAGGGACACCGGGGACCCCCGCGGCATGACGTACGTTCGTGAGGTGAGGGACTCACGTGACGCGGGGGCCACGAGGGCCGCGAGGGAAGAATCGGAAGCCCTGCTTCCGTCCGGTGCGGCGGCGTAGCGTCGGCTGCACGTGCCCCCCTCACCCCGCGGCCACCGCCTCGCACGCGTGACCGCCTGCCCACCAGCACAACCACCAGGACCGGCGAACCACGTGAGCTCCTCTTTCTCCACCAGGCGCCTGCCGCACCCCCCGGTGCGGCAGGGCGCACGTGGCGCTTACCGACTCGTCCGGACCCCGCCGCCCGAGGTGGACCCCCCTCCTCTGGACGCGGCACAGCGCGCCGTGGTTGACCACAAGACAGGACCACTTCTGGTCCTCGCTGGTCCCGGAACCGGCAAGACCACCACGCTGGTGGAGTCCGTCGCCGCGCGCATCGCCGCCGGCGGGGACCCGCAGCGCATCCTCGTGCTGACGTTCAGCCGCAAGGCCGCCGTCGACCTGCGCGACCGCATGGCCCTGCGCATCGGCGCCGTCCGTGCCCCCCGGGCCACCACCTTCCACTCGTACTGCTACGCTCTGGTCCGCGCCCACCAGGACAGCGGCCTGTTCACGGAACCGCTGCGCCTGCTGTCCGGCCCCGAGCAGGACGTCGCGGTCCGGGAGCTGCTGGCCGGGCAGCCCGACCTGGAGCGGCTCGGCCTCACCTCCGTGCGCTGGCCGGACGAGCTGCGCGCCTGCCTGACCACGCGCGGCTTCGCCGACGAGGTACGCGCCGTCCTCGCCCGCAGCCGAGAGCTCGGCCTCGGTCCCGGCGCGCTGGACGCCTTCGCCCACCGCATCGGCCGCCCCGACTGGCGCGCCGCCGCCGCCTTCCTCGCCGAGTACCTCGACGTCCTCGACCTCCAGGGCGTCATCGACTACGCCGAACTCGTCCACCGGGCGGTGCTGCTCGCCCAGCGCCCCGAGGTCGCGGCCCGGCTCGCCGGCCAGTACGACGCGGTGTACGTCGACGAGTACCAGGACACCGACCCCGCCCAGGTACGCCTCCTGCGCGCCCTGGCCGGGGGCGGACGCACCCTGGTCGCGCTCGGCGACCCCGACCAGTCGATCTACACGTTCCGGGGCGCCGACGTAAACGGCATCCTCGAGTTCCCGGCCGTCTTCCCGCGCGCGGACGGCCGCCCTGCCCCTGTCGAGGTGCTGCGCACCTCCCGCCGCTCCGGCGCCGCCCTGCTGGCCGCCACCCGCCTGATCACCCAGCGCATGCCGCTGTCCCGGCTGCCCGCCGACAAGGTCCGCGCCCACCGCGAGCCCGCGCCCGTACGCGACGGCGGCCGCGTCGAGGTCTACACGTACCCGACGTCCGGCACGGAGCTGGACAACGTCGCCGACATCCTGCGCCGCGCCCACCTGGAGGACGGCGTCGCCTGGAACGACATGGCCGTCCTCGTGCGCGCAGGCTCCCGCAGCATCCCGACGCTGCGCCGCGCGCTCACCGCGGCGGGCGTCCCCCTGGACATCGACGGCGACGACCTGCCCCTGCGCCACGAGCCGGCGGTCGCACCCCTGCTGACGGCTCTCAGGGTGGTCGCCACGGCCGAGGCCGCCCAGCGACCGGTCGACGCGGCCGCGGAGCCCACGGCGGACGCCGACCGACAACGGGACGACGACGCCGCCGGTAACGCGGACCCCGTGCCGGACGCCCTGGGGCTGCCCGGCGAGCCGGCCGAGCCGGGTGCGACCGGCGACTCCGGCGACTCCGGCGACTCCGACGACTCCGGTCACTCCGGTGACTCGACTGACTCCGGTGACTCAGGCGGAACGACCGAGCCCGGCGGCCCCGAGCAGGCATCGACCGACGGAACCGTCCCCGGCGACGGCACCGGCACCGGCGCACCCCCCGAACCGCACCCCTCCGCCCACGAGCCGGCCGGTGCCCGTACACCCTGGCTCGACGCCGAGACCGCTCTCACCCTGCTCGCCTCCCCCCTCGCCGGCATGGACACCGCCGACCTGCGCCGCCTCGGACGCGCCCTGCGCGAGGAGGAGCGGGCCGCCGGGAACCCGCTGCCGCCGCCCTCCGACGAGCTCCTCGCCCAGGCTCTCGCCGAACCCGAGCGCCTGGTGACGCACGACCCGGCCTACGCGCGCGGGGCGCAGCGCCTCGGCGCGCTGCTTCGCAAGGCCCGCGAGCGCCTCGCCGGCGGCGGTACGGCGGAGGAGGCGCTGTGGGACCTGTGGGAGGGCACGCCCTGGCCCACCCGCCTGGAGCGGGCCGCCCGGCGCGGCGGCGCGGCCGGCCGCAACGCGGACCGCGACCTGGACGCGGTGTGCGCGCTGTTCGCCACGGCCGCGCGCGCGGAGGAGCGCACCGGCGGCCGCGGCGCCCTGAACTTCCTGGAGGAGATCGAGGCCCAGGACATCGCCGCCGACACCCTCACCCGCCGTGCCGTACGCCCCGACGCCGTCCGTCTGATGACCGCGCACCGCTCCAAGGGCCTGGAGTGGCGGCTGGTCGTCGTCGCCGGCGTCCAGGAGGGCCTGTGGCCCGACCTGCGCCGCCGCGGCTCCCTGCTGGAGGCGGACCGCATCGGCCGGGACGGCCTCGCCGAGCCGCTGACCCCCGGCGCGCTGCTCGCCGAGGAGCGCCGCCTGTTCTACGTGGCCGCCACGCGCGCGCGTGAGCGCCTCGTCGTCACCGCCGTGAAGGCACCGGCCGACGACGGCGACCAGCCGTCCCGTTTCCTGACCGAGCTGGGCGTCGAGCCCCGCGACGTCACCGGCCGCCCCCGCCGCCCGCTGTCCGTGGCCGCGCTCGTCGCCGAACTGCGCGCCACCACCGTCGACCCGAACGCCTCGGACCGGCTGCGCGAGGCCGCCGCCCGCCGCCTGGCGAGGCTCGCCGCGCTCGCCGACGAGGACGGGCGCCCCCTGGTGCCGTCCGCGCACCCCTACCGCTGGTGGGGCATGTTCGAGCCGACCGAGAGCAAGGTGCCGCTGCGCCACCGCGACCAGCCCGTCGTGCTCTCCGGCAGCGCCCTCGACCAGCTCGCCAACACGTGCTCCCTGCAGTGGTTCCTCGGCCGGGAGGTGAAGGCCGACGCGCCCGCCACCACCGCCCAGGGCTTCGGCAACGTCATCCACGTCCTCGCCGACGAGGTCGCCTCCGGCCGTACCCCCGCCGACCTCGACGTCCTGATGGAACGCCTGGACTCGGTGTGGAACGCGCTCGCCTTCGACGCGCCCTGGAAGTCGGCGCAGGAGAAGGACAACGCGCGCGTGGCGCTCGAACGCTTCCTGAACTGGCACGTCCTCAACCGCACCGGCCGCACCCCCGTGGTCAGCGAACAGGACTTCGACATCACCCTCGAAGCGGGCGACTACCAGGTCCGCATCCGCGGCCAGATGGACCGCGTCGAGGCCGACGCCGAGGGCCGCGCCTACGTCGTCGACTTCAAGACCGGCAAGCAGGCACCCAGCGCCGCCGAGGTGGCCCGCCACCCGCAGCTCGCCGTCTACCAGCTCGCCGTGAGCGAAGGCGCCGTCGACACCGCCTTCGACGGCGCGCGCCCCGGCCCCGGCGGTGCCGAACTCGTCCACCTCAGACAGGGCGCGGCCAAACGGGACGGCGGCGAGAGCCTGCCCAAGGTGCAGACCCAGGAGCCGCCGGCGGGGGAGTGGGTCGGTGAGCTGCTGGCCACCGCCGCCGGAAAGGTCCTCGACGAACGGTTCACCCCCACCACCGGCCAGCACTGCACCCACTGCGCGTTCCGCGCCTCCTGCAGCGCGCGCCCCGAGGGCCGGCACGTGGTCGAGTGACCCGCCCACCGGCAGGGTGACGTACGGCACCACGTGCGCTGACCTGCGCATCCGCCGCCCCGACCGGTCCAGCCGTGCCCGACTGTCAGTGCCCGCCACTAGCCTGTGACGACATGCCCGCCCGTATCAGCGACCCCGAGCAGCTCAAAGAGCTCCTCGGCATCCCCTTCACCCCGGAGCAGACGGCCTGCATCGTCGCGCCGCCCGCCCCGCAGGTCATCGTGGCCGGAGCCGGGTCGGGCAAGACCACCGTCATGGCCGCCCGGGTCGTCTGGCTGGTCGGCACCGGGCAGGTCGCCCCCGAACAGGTCCTCGGCCTGACCTTCACCAACAAGGCGGCCGGTGAGCTCGCCGAACGCGTCCGCAAGGCCCTGATCAAGGCCGGCGTCACCGACCCCGACGTCATCGACCCGGACAATCCGCCCGGTGAGCCGGTCATCTCGACCTACCACGCCTTCGCCGGCCGGCTGCTGACCGACCACGGCCTGCGCATCGGTCTCGAACCCAGCTCCCGTCTCCTCGCCGACGCCACCCGCTACCAGCTCGCCGCACGCGTCCTGCGCGAGGCCCCCGGCCCCTACCCGGCCCTGACCCGCTCCTTCGCCGACCTGGTCAGCGACCTGCTCGCCCTCGACTCCGAACTCGCCGAACACCTCGTGGACCCGGCGCGGCTGCGCGCCTGGGACGCGGACCTGCTGCACGCGCTGGAGAGCACCAAGCTCACCAACGCCGACCTGCGCAAGGTCCCGGACACCGCCGCCGCCCGCCGCGAACTCACCGACCTCGTCGAGCGCTACCGGACCGCCAAACGCCGGCGCGACCTCCTCGACTTCGGCGACCAGATCGCCCTGTCCGCCCACCTCGCCGGCGTCCCCGAAGTGGGCCGGCAGATGCGCGAGGAGTTCCGCGTGGTGCTCCTGGACGAGTACCAGGACACCTCCGTCGCCCAGCGCGTCCTGCTCTCCGGCCTCTTCGGCGGCGGCACCGGCCACCCGGTCACCGCCGTCGGCGACCCCTGCCAGGCCATCTACGGATGGCGCGGCGCCTCCGTCGCCAACCTGGACGACTTCCCCGACCACTTCGCCCGCACCGACGGCCGGCCCGCCACCCGGCAGTCGCTCAGCGAGAACCGCCGCAGCGGCGGCCGCCTCCTCGACCTCGCCAACGGCCTCGCCGAGCCGCTGCGCGCCATGCACGCCGGCGTGGAAGCCCTGCGCCCCGCACCCGGTGCAGAACGCGACGGCACGGTCCGCTGCGCCCTGCTGCCCACCCACGCCGAGGAGATCGACTGGATCGCCGACTCCCTCGCCCACCTCGTACGCACCGGCACCGCCCCCGCCGAGATCGCCGTCCTGTGCCGCACGGCCACCGACTTCGCCGAGATCCAGGGCGCGCTCGTCGCCCGCGACATCCCCGTGGAGGTCGTCGGCCTCTCCGGGCTGCTCCACCTGCCCGAGATCGCCGACCTCGTCGCCGTCTGCGAAGTCCTCCAGGACCCCGGGGCCAACGCCTCCCTGGTTCGCCTGCTGACCGGCCCGCGCTGGCGCATCGGCCCCCGCGACCTCGCCCTCCTCGGCCGCCGCGCCCGCCTGCTGGTCGCCCACGCGCGCGTGGACGACGCCGAGGACCCAGACCGCCGGCTCGCCGAGGCCGTCGAAGGAGTCGACCCGTCCGAGGTGATATCGCTCGCGGACGCCCTGGACACCTTCCTCGAATCGCCCCTGAACGACGACGACGGCGACGCCGACGGACTGCCGTTCTCCCCGGACGCGCGCGTACGCTTCGCCCGCCTCGCCGCCGAACTGCGCGACCTGCGCCGCTCCCTGGCCGATCCGCTCATGGACGTCCTGCACCGCGTCCTCGCCGTCACCGGCCT
The DNA here is from genome assembly GCF_033792105.1 of Streptomyces sp. WI03-4A. Classification (NCBI taxonomy): domain Bacteria; kingdom Bacillati; phylum Actinomycetota; class Actinomycetes; order Kitasatosporales; family Streptomycetaceae; genus Streptomyces; species Streptomyces sp. WI03-4A. The sequence goes on along the minus strand of NZ_JARAUO010000055.1, from coordinate 13,018 downwards.
CGAGGTCGAGCTGTCGGCGTCCCCGCACGCGCTCGCCGCCCGCCGCCGCGAGACCCTGTCCAACTTCCTCGACATCGCCGCCTCCTTCGCCGCCGGCGACGGCGAGGCCACCCTTCTCGCCTTCCTCGGTTTCCTGCGCACCGCCGCCCAGTACGAGAAGGGCCTCGACAACGCCCTGCCCGGCGGCGAGAACACCGTCAAGGTGCTCACCGCGCACAAGTCCAAGGGACTGGAGTGGGACGTCGTCGCCGTCCCCGGACTGGTGACCGGCACCTTCCCCAGCGCCCAGGGCCGCGAGAAGTGGACCGCGCAGGCCAAGGTGCTGCCGCACGCCCTGCGCGGCGACACCGTCACCCTCCCTGACATCGACTCCTGGGACTCTCGCGGCATGAAGGCCTTCCACGAGGCCATGAAGGAACACCAGCACACCGAGGAGCTGCGCCTCGGCTACGTCACCTTCACCCGCCCCCGCTCCCTCCTGCTCGGCTCCGGTCACTGGTGGGGACCCAGCCAGAAGAAGCCGCGCGGCCCCTCCGACTTCCTCCAGGCCCTGTACGACCACTGCGCCGCCGGGTACGGCGAGATCGAGGCGTGGGCCGACGAGCCCGCCGAGGACGAGGAGAACCCGGCCCTGCACACGGCCACCGCCGACCAGGTGTGGCCGCTCCCCCTGGACGAGGCGGCTCTCGCCCGCCGCCGCGCGGCGGCCGAGACCGTCCTCACCCACCTCGACACCCTCGCCGCCCACCAGGACGCCCCGGCGCCCGCCACCCACGACCCGGCCGCCTTCGCCGACCCGGACTGGCCGGCGCCGACGGACGACGACGAGCCGTACGGCGAGGAATCCCCCTACGACGACGAGCCGTACTCCGACGACCAGTACGACGACGAGCCGTACGGAGAAGACGCGTATGAGCAAGCTCCCCGCGGCGACGACCCGTTCGGCGACGGTGACCTGTTCGGCGACGCCCGCGACAGCGACCCGTCCGGCGACCCGGTAGGCGACTCGTACGAAGGCGGCCTCCCGACCGTCCCGCACCAGGCGCCCTCCCCGGGCGCGCACCCCGACGGCGGCGGACGCGCCCACCCCGGCGCACGCGCCCTCCGCCCGGCACCCCGGCTCCCCTCGCCCCTCACCCCCGAGGAGGCGCGCGCCATCGCCTCCTGGGACCGCGACCTCGACGCCCTCACCGGAGAGCTGCTGCGCGCCCGGCAGAGCACCACCGACGTACCCCTGCCGGCCACGCTCACCGCGTCCCAGCTGATGCGCCTGGCCGAGGACCCGGACGGGCTCGCGCAGGAACTCGCGCGCCCCATGCCGCGCCCCCCGCAACCCGCCGCACGTCGGGGCACCCGCTTCCACGCCTGGGTGGAGGCACGCTTCGAGGAACTGACGCTCCCCATGCTGGAGCCCGACGAGCTGCCCGGCACCGACGCCGAGATCGCCGACGAACGCGACCTCGAAGCACTCAAGGAAGCCTTCGAGCGCACCGAGTACGCCCACCGCACCCCGTACCGGATCGAGACGCCCTTCCAGCTCACGCTCGCCGGCCGGGTCGTCCGCGGCCGGATCGACGCCGTCTACCGGAACGGCGACGGGCCGACGGCCACCTACGAGATCGTCGACTGGAAGACCAGCCGCACCCGCGCCGCCGACCCCCTCCAGCTCGCCGTCTACCGCCTGGCCTGGGCCGAACAGCAGGGCGTCCCGCTCCACTCGGTCACCGCCGCGTTCCTCTACGTACGCGGCGGCGAAATCGTCCGTCCCGCGGGGCTGCCCGACCGGGCCGCCCTGGAGCGGCTGCTCACCGAAGACGCCCCCGACGACACCGAAACGGCACACCGGGGCTCACAAGTGTGACGAATCACCCTCCCAAGTGTGACGAACCGCCCGCCGGCGATGCCGGTGCGGGCCGATAGGCTCGTGAGCATGAGCCAGACCCCGGACAGCGCCGTCCGCACGTACATCGACCGGCACCGCGCCGCCTTCCTCGACGACCTCACCGCCTGGCTGCGCATCCCCTCCGTGTCGGCCCAGCCCGACCACGGTCCCGACGTACGCGACAGCGCCGACTGGCTCGCCGCCAAGCTCAAGGAGACCGGCTTCCCGACCGCCGAGGTCTGGCCGACCGCGGGCGCACCCGCCGTGTTCGCCGAGTGGCCCTCGGGTGACCCCCAGGCACCCACGGTCCTCGTCTACGGCCACCACGACGTCCAGCCCGCCGCCCGCGAGGACGGCTGGGACAGCGACCCCTTCGAGCCCGTCATACGCGGCAACCGCCTCTACGCGCGCGGGGCGGCCGACGACAAGGGCCAGGTGTTCTTCCACACCCTCGGCGTCCGCGCCCACCTCGCCGCCACCGGGCGCACCGCCCCCGCGGTCAACCTGAAGCTGCTGATCGAGGGCGAGGAGGAGTCCGGCTCCCCGCACTTCCGGGCCCTCGTCGAGGAGCACGCCGACCGGCTCACCGCCGACGCCGTGATCGTCTCCGACACCGGCATGTGGTCCGAGGACACCCCGACCGTCTGCACCGGCATGCGCGGCCTCGCCGAGTGCGAGATCCGCCTCCACGGCCCCGACCAGGACATCCACTCCGGTTCCTTCGGCGGTGCCGTCCCCAACCCCGCCACCGCGGCCGCCCGTCTGGTGGCCGCCCTGCACGACGAGCACGCGCGCGTGGCCGTCCCCGGCTTCTACGACGGCATCGTCGAGCTGACCGACCGCGAACGCGAGCTGTTCGCCGAGCTGCCCTTCGACGAGCAGCGGTGGCTGCGCACCGCCAAGTCGCGCGCCACCCACGGCGAGGCCGGGCACACCACCCTGGAGCGCATCTGGGCCCGCCCGACCGCCGAGGTCAACGGCATCGGCGGCGGCTACCAGGGCCCCGGCAGCAAGACGATCATCCCGTCCTCGGCCATGGTCAAGCTGTCCTTCCGGCTGGTCGCCGGCCAGGACCCCGACCACATCGAGAAGGCCGTCCGCGCCTGGGCCGCCGGCCAGCTGCCCGCCGGCATCACGCACGAGATCAGCTTCGGCTCCGCCACCCGCCCCTGCCTGACCCCGCTCGACCACCCCGCGCTGCAGTCCGTGGCCCGCGCCATGGGCCGCGCCTTCCAGAGCTCGGTCCGCTTCACCCGCGAGGGCGGCTCCGGCCCCGCCGCCGACCTCCAGGAAGTCCTCGGCGCCCCCGTGCTCTTCCTCGGCATCTCCGTCCCCTCCGACGGCTGGCACGCCCCGAACGAGAAGGTCGAACTCGACCTCCTCCTCAAGGGCGTCGAAACCAGCGCCTACCTGTGGGGCGACCTCGCCGAGAACTGGCGCCACGCCCCCTGACCGGAGGACGCCGGACGGGACGGCACCACGCGCGGGGCACACTGGGACAACCGCCCGCCCCGCACCGCCTTCTCCCGCCCGGCTGCCCTCCCGCCCCACCGCCCGCCGCACCGCCCGACCAGACGAACCGTTCCACTGGGGGAGTTGGAAGCACCCGTGACCATCCGGACCGACCACACCGCCGACCGACCCATCTCGCTGACCGCCCCGAGCGGCATCGACCGCGCCGCCCACCACCGGCTCGACGAGGCCTGGCTCGCCGCGGCGTGGAGCCACCCCTCGACCCGCTGCTTCGTGGTCTCCGGCGGCCAGGTACTCATCGACGAGACGCCCGACGGCCGCACCGAACTCGTCATGACCCCGTCCTTCGAGGCGCCGCTCACCGAGGCACACCGGTACTTCCTCGGCACCGACGACGACGGCGTCAGCTACTTCGCGCTGCAGAAGGACGCCCTGCCCGGCCGCATCGACCAGTCCGCGCGCCCCGCCGGCCTGCGTGAGGCCGGACTGCTGCTGTCACCGCGCGACGCGGGCCTCATGGTGCACGCCGTGGGCCTCGAGAACTGGCAGCGCACCCACCGCTTCTGCTCCCGCTGCGGCGAGCGCACCGTCATCGCCGCGGCCGGCCACATCCGCCGCTGCCCCGCGTGCGGCGCCGAGCACTACCCGCGCACCGACCCCGCCGTGATCATGGCCATCACCGACGAGGACGACCGCATCCTGCTCGGCCGCCAGGTCCACTGGCCCGAAGGCCGCTTCTCCACCCTCGCCGGCTTCGTCGAGCCCGGCGAGTCCATCGAGCACGCCGTGCGCCGCGAGGTCTTCGAGGAGGCCGGCGTCATCGTCGGCGCGGTCGAGTACGTGGCCAGCCAGCCCTGGCCCTTCCCCTCCAGCCTCATGCTGGGCTTCATGGCCCACGCCACCTCCACCGACATCACCGTCGACGGCGACGAGATCCACGAGGCCCGCTGGTTCTCCCGCGAGGAGCTGCACGGGGCCTTCGAGTCCGGCGAGGTCCTGCCCCCCTACGGCATCTCCATCGCCGCCCGCCTGATCGAGAAGTGGTACGGCAGGCCCCTGCCGACGAGAAGCGTCATCTGAGCCGGAGCCGACGGGAGAGGGCGCGGAAGAGGACACAACAAAGCGGCCTCTGGGGCACCCAGCCCCAGAAGCCGCCTCTTCCGCAAGCTCCGACCGGCCCGCCTACGCGGCGATCTTCTGCTTCACCTGGGCCAGCGACGGGTTCGTCAACGTCGAACCGTCGGCGAACAGCACGGTCGGGACCGTCTGGTTTCCGCCATTGGCCTTCTCGACGAAGGCGGCGGACTCCGGGTCCTGCTCGATGTTGATCTCGGTGTACGCGATGCCCTCGCGGTCCATCTGGCTCTTCAGCCGACGGCAGTAGCCACACCAAGTCGTGCTGTACATCGTCACAGTGCCCTGCATGTCTCTCGCGCTCCTCAGGCAGCTCGGGGAAGTCGTTCGGGCAGCACAACACGGACCGGACCCCCGGCATTCCCTCCTGGGGTATCGGAAGCGCCGCAGGGTCCCTGTCGGCCCTCCGGGCGCCGCCGTGCCGCCCACCCCACGAGAACCTCAGTCAATACGACCGCAAGCCCCCGCCTGTGGACAACCGGCGCAGCAGTCCCGGACGACCTGGCAGCATGGCCATGTGACACCAGCAACGCACTCCCCCCTCTTCCCGCAGGCCCCCGACTCGGCCGACGCGGTGCTCGAAGGGCTCGACCCCGAGCAGCGCGCGGTCGCCACCGCGCTGCACGGCCCCGTGTGCGTGCTGGCCGGAGCGGGTACCGGCAAGACCCGCGCCATCACCCACCGCATCGCCTACGGAGTGCGCGCCGGCATCCTCCAGCCGTCCACCGTCCTCGCCGTCACCTTCACCAACCGCGCCGCCGGCGAGATGCGCGGCCGCCTGCGCCAGCTCGGCGCCCAGGGCGTCCAGGCCCGCACCTTCCACTCCGCCGCGCTCCGCCAGCTCCAGTACTTCTGGCCGAAAGCGGTCGGTGGTTCCATGCCCCGGCTCCTCGACCGCAAGGTCCAGCTGGTCGCCGAGGCCGCCGCCACCCGCAACCTCCGCCTCGACCGCAGCGAGCTGCGCGACACCACCGCCGAGATCGAATGGGCCAAGGTCACCCAGACCGTCCCCGCCGACTACCCCTACGCGGCTGCGAAGGCCGGCCGGGACACTCCCCGCGACCCCGCCGAGATCGCCCACCTCTACGCCGCCTACGAGAACCTCAAGCGCGACCGCGCCGTCATCGACTTCGAGGACGTCCTGCTGCTCACCGTCGCCGTCCTCCAGGACCGCCACGACATCGCCGACCAGGTGCGTGCCCAGTACCAGCACTTCGTCGTCGACGAGTACCAGGACGTCAGCCCGCTCCAGCAGCGGCTCCTCGAACTGTGGCTCGGCGAACGCGACAGTCTGTGCGTCGTCGGCGACGCCAGCCAGACCATCTACTCGTTCACCGGAGCAACGCCCGACCACCTCCTCGACTTCCGCGCCCGCCACCCGGGCGCCACCGTCGTCAAACTGGTCCGCGACTACCGCTCCACCCCCCAGGTCGTCCGCCTCGCCAACGGCCTGCTCACCCAGGCCAGCGGCCGCGCCGCCGACCACCGGCTGGAACTCGTCTCCCAGCGCCCGCCCGGTCCGGACCCCGTCTACACCGAGTACACCGACGAACCCGCCGAGGCCGAAGGCGCCGCCCGCCGCATCCGCGAACTCATCGACGCCGGCACCCCCGCCGCCGAGATCGCCATCCTCTTCCGCACCAACTCCCAGTCCGAGACCTACGAGCAGGCCCTCGCCGACGTCGGGGTCCCCTACCAGCTCCGCGGCGCCGAACGCTTCTTCGACCGTCCCGAGGTCCGCAAGGCGGGCATCGCCCTGCGCGGCGCGGCCCGCTTCGGCGGCAACGACTCCCTCCTCGACGACGTCGTCGACCTGCCCTCACAGGTACGCGCCGTGCTCTCCGGAGAAGGCTGGACCACCGAGCCACCCGCCGGCTCCGGCGCCGCCCGGGAACGCTGGGAATCCCTGGCCGCCCTCGTCAACCTCGCCCACGACTTCGCGGCCGCCCACCCCCGAGCCACCCTCGGCGACCTCGTGGCGGAACTCGACGAGCGGGCCAACGCCCAGCACGCCCCCACCGTCCAGGGCGTCACTCTCGCCTCCCTGCACGCCGCCAAGGGCCTCGAATGGGACGTCGTCTTCCTCGTCGGCGTCGCCGACGGCATGATGCCCATCACCTACGCCAGGACGGACGAACAGATCGAGGAAGAACGCCGGCTCCTCTACGTCGGCGTCACCCGGGCCAGGGAACGGCTCCATCTCTCCTGGTCCCTGTCCCGCGCCCCCGGCGGCCGCCCCAACCGCAGGCCGAGCCCCTTCCTCGACGGCCTGCGCCCCGGCTCCGCCACCACCGCGGGCCGCACCGGACCCGCGGCCGCCGGAGGCGTCGAACGCGGCACCCTCGCACCGGCCACCGCCGCCCCCCGCCGCAGACAGCGCACCCCCGCCCGCTGCCGCGTCTGCGGCCGCAGCCTCACCGACGCCGGCGAGATGAAGCTGATGCGCTGTGAGGACTGCCCCTCCGACATGGACGAAGGACTCTACGAACGGCTCCGTTCCTGGCGCGCCGTCCAGGCGCGGCGGAGCGGGCAGCCGGACTTCTGCGTCTTCACCGACCGGACCCTGATGGCCATCGCCGAAGCCCAGCCCGGCACCACCACCGAGCTCTCCCGCATCCCCGGCGTCCTCAGCCGCAAGCTGCAACGCCACGGCGCCGACATTCTGGCCATCTGCGCAGGCCAGGACGTCGTGCAGGACGACGAGGAAGACTGACGCCAACTCGTCGAAAAAATAGTTTGCGCATGCCCCAGCGATCCCCATAGGTTCTAGGCACGGAAACGGCGGCCTTCTCGAAGGCGCCGATTCCGTGTTGTACTTGCATATCCGAACGGACTGGCTCACCCCAGTCCCCCAAGACGCCGAGAGGAGGCGAGTCCAGTGATCAGCATCAACACCAGCTTCATCAGCGCGGCCAAAATGACCGATCGCCCGACCGTCTCCACGTGCATGCTCGGCGCCTCGAACCAGGGCACCGGTCTGTCCGGCATTCGTGCCGTCCGTCCGGCGTCCTCCGTGTCTCTGGCGGGTCTTCCCGTCCGTGAGCGCAATGAGCGACCGACCAAGGCACTGGAAGCGGTAGAGGCACAGGCACATGCCTATGCCTTCGCGGCCGGTGCCGGATTCCGGAAGCAGACGACGCAGCACCACCTGATGTGGGCCTTCCGTGGGCCAGAACCCTGGAGTGATCCAGCCTGATCGCAGATCAGGCCGGCGCCTTCAGGGCCGCGGAACCCCATCCGGGATCCGCGGCCCTTCTGTTTGCCCCAACGGGCACGACAGACCGAAGGGGCCTCGGGACAAGAAAAGAACCCGGTACCAAGCCGCCCCCGGTCAACCGGCCGGAACGACCAGACGAGGAAAACCAACCGTGCAACTCGAAGCGCACGCCCCGTCCGTACCGCCTTCACGAACGATCCCCCCGCCCGGCCTCACGGAGGACTCCACCTTGACCCCCCTCACCGCGCTCACCGCGCTCGACGACGCCATCGAGAACCTCGGCGTACCCGTCCCCTGCCGCTCCTACGACCCGGAGGTCTTCTTCGCCGAGTCGCCGGCCGACGTCGAGTACGCCAAGTCCCTCTGCCGCACCTGCCCGCTGATGGAGGCCTGCCTCGCCGGCGCCAAGGAGCGGCGTGAGCCCTGGGGCGTCTGGGGTGGCGAGCTGTTCGTCCAGGGCGTCGTCGTCGCCCGGAAGCGGCCCCGTGGCCGCCCGCGGAAGAACCCGGTCACGGCATGAACACCGCAGGAACGATCGACCGCCCCCTCACGCACGACCCCAAGAAGCAGGCCCCGATGAAGCCGTCCACCAGCGAGCCCGCAGGCTCCGCGACCACAGACTTCGGCACCACCAGCGGCGCGACCGGTTCGCGCCAGAACAGGACCCGAGAGATGCAACTCATTCCAGAAGCCCTGGCCCGTGCGCATATGCACGAGCGCCTGCATGAGGCCGAGCAGGAACGCCGGGCCATCCGCCTGGCGACCGCCCGCCGTATGCAGCGCAGGGCGGAGCGCGCCTCGATGCGCGCCCGCCGGGCGCTCGCCATGGCCGTCATGCAGTAACGATCACACCTGAGAAGCGGTGGCCTCCCGGCCCAGGGAGGCGAAGACTCCCCGCGGGGGCCGGTCCGTCCGAACGGACCGGCCCCCGCGGTGCGTTGTGATCACGCCTCCGCAGCCCGCTCCTCCTCGACCGGACCTTCCTCGTCCGGCCCCTCTTCGACGAACTCGTCCTCGGTCGCGAAGCCGGGCAGCCAGTCCTCGAGTTCGTCGCGCAGCCGGACCGTGGCCCCCAGCTGACAGAGCACGCCGATGGTGCTGAGCGTCACCCGGTGTATCAACAGGTAGGCCGGCGGCAGGTTGAGCTGCTTGCCCAGCTGGTACGCGGGGGAGCGCGGGTCGGCGATACGGGCGGCCTGGCTGCGCATCCACGAGCGGGTGAAGGTGAACGACTCGACCCGGGCCGGCTCGATGATCGGCAGCAGGTAGTCGAGGACGGCGTCGGGGTCCAGCTCTATGGACTCCTTGACGAAACCCTCCTCGCACAGCAGCTCGTAGACCGTCTCCGCCTCGCCGTCCAGGGTCATCCGCAGCGAGATGCCGATCGGCGCCGGCAGACCACCCGGGAGCCGGTCGACCGTGCCGAAGTCCAGGACGCCGAGCCGCCAGTCGCCCTCGTCCTCCGGGTCCCCCGGCAGCAGCCGGAAGTTGCCGGGGTGCGGGTCGGCGTGCAGCAGGCCGGTGCGCGCCGGCCCCGAGAAGAGGAAGCGGGCCAGCAGCTGTCCGGCGCGGTCGCGCTGCTCCTGGGTGCCGTCGGTGATGATCTCGGAGAGCGGGATGCCGTCGATCCACTCCGTGACCAGGACCTGGTCGCACTGGTGCACCACGGCCGGGACCACGACGTCCGGGTCGTCGGCGAACTCCTCCGCGTGCGCGGCCTGGGCCTCGGCCTCCAGGGCGTAGTCCAGCTCCTCGGAGACGCGGTCCCGCATCTCCGCGATCAGCGGCTTGATGTCCATGCCGGGAATGAGCGGGCCCAGCAGCCGGGCGAAGCGGCTGAGTTGGTTCAGGTCGGACAGCAGTGCCTCGCCGGCACCCGGGTACTGCACCTTGACGGCGACCTCGCGGCCGTCGTGCCACACGGCCCGGTGGACCTGGCCGATGGAGGCCGCGGCCGCCGGCTTGTCCTCGAACTCCTCGAAGAGGTCGCGCCAGTCCGCTCCCAGCCGCTCCTCCAGCACCGCGTGGACCGTGCGGGTCGGCATGGGGGGCGCCGCTTCCTGGAGCTTGGTCAGCGCCGCGCGGTAGGGGCCGGCGACCTCCTCGGGCAGCGCCGACTCGAAGACGGACAGTGCCTGCCCGAACTTCATGGCGCCGCCCTTGAGCTCACCGAGCACCTTGAAGAGCTGCTCCGCCGTGCGCTGTTGCAGCTCCCGGCCGACGATCTCCGCGGACTCGCCCACGATCCGCTTGCCCAGCCCCCAGGTGGCCCGGCCTGCGAAGCCGAGCGGGAGCGCGGCGAGCTTGGCGGTCCGGGTGACCGCCTTCCGGGGAAGATCAGACATGCGCCCTCCAAGTCCCTGTCGGCCGCGCCGCGCCTGTCTCGCGTCGTCGCGGGGTCCGCGGCCCTTGCACCGCCATTGTCGCGCGCGGTTCCCCGTTCCCGGAGGAGTGCTCCCCCTCGGCTGCCTCCGCGGCCCCGCATGCACATGCCGGATGAGGCCACACGGGACGGGAATGCCAGGTCAGGCCGGGTAGGGAGGCCTCCCAGCGGGTGCCCGTGCCGGACGGTGATTCGCCGTCGAGGAAGGCGAGGGCGTGCGCGGCGGCTAGTCCCGCGACGGCCGTGGCGAGCGCCACGTCGCAGGCCCCGGCCCGGCGGGCCCTGCCGGACCGCCACTGGGCGACCAGGCGGGGCCAGACCGGGTCCCGGTCCGTGCGGCCCTGGTCCAGGCAGCCGGCGCAGCCGGTCTCGCCGGGCAGGACGAGGGGCCCGACGACGCCGGTCGCCTCCACGACGCCCGCGTACAGGTGGGGGATGCCGGAGGTCACGAGCGGTGCGGCGGAGAAGGGGTCCGGCGCGTGCACCGCGACGTCGTCCCGGGGAGTGAGGATCACCAGGGAGAGTCCGGGAGCCTCCGCGGGTGAGCGGGAGGAGCCGGGGGAGTCCTCGGCGCCGGAGGACGGGGCGGGGCGGGTACGGCGGGCGCGGCGGTCGGGGGCCGCGCGGCGGACCGCCGCCCGGGCCGCCTCGTCCCGGCGCTCGTGGAGCGACTCGGCGGGCAGGCCGCCCGGGGCCACGTCCCACGGTTCGACACGTCCCGCGTCGCGCACGTCGACCTCGCCGACGCCCGCGGCGGAGAGCACCGAGGCCAGCAGGGCGCCGACCCGTCCCGCGCCCCGGACCTGGACGCGCTGGGCGCGGCGGGCGGCCAGCCGGGCGAGCGCGTCGCCGGGTCCGGGGGTGGTCAGGGACAGCGTGGCGAGGTCGGGGCGCAGCCGGTCCAGGACGTCCGTCCGCTTCCGCAGCGTGTCCGCCGCCGGGCCGCCGCCGCGGGTGTCGTCGAGGAGTCCGGCGTGGGCCAACCGGTCGATCAGGGTGTCGACGTGGCCGTCCGGCAGGTCCATGCGGCGGCCCTCCTCGCGCAGCAGCGGAAGGCCGCGGGTGCCGTTGAGCAGGTCCAGGAAACCGCCCGTGGCGGTGTCCACCGGGCCGAGGGTCATCGCGTGCGCCGGAGTCATGCCGAACTGCACGGTGTTGAGGTCGCGCCAGCCGCGCCGCAGCGCGGGTTTCACCATCGGATGCATGTCGGGTCCCCGTTTGCCATGAATTGCCCCAGTGGTGTCAAACGTCGGTCGAGTGGGAGATTGTTCCTTTGCGGGTGGAGTCGGTCGGGCTCCGCCGGTGGATGCCAGGATGCCGGGCCGCGGCGGGCGGTGCGGGGCGTTGTCCACAGGCAGGGGATGATCGTCGTACAAGTCGGCCGGGCCAGTCCGACATATCGGTCGTACTAATCAGACGTACGGTGGGGTCTCGGCATCGAACCGCCCCGGAGCCGGGACTTCTGCGCTGTGCAGCGGGTAACGTCGGGGCGTGCCCGCCGACCCCCTGCACCGCGCCGGAAAGCCACAGCGCAGCACGACGAGCCAGCCGCCGAGCGGCTCGGGGGCGAGCGCGATCGAGGTCCGCAGGAGTACCCGGCGCCGCCGTACCGTCTCCGCGTACCGCGAGGGCGATCGCACCGTCGTGCTCATCCCCGCCCGGATGTCCGAGGCGGAGGAGCAGCGCTGGGTGACCGTCATGCTCGACAAGCTCGCCGCCCAGGAGAGCAGACGGAAGCTGGGCGATGCCGAGCTGACCGAGCGGGCCGCGCGCCTCTCGGAGCAGTACTTCGGGGGCCGGGCCCGCCCCGCCTCGGTGCGCTGGGTCACCAACCAGAACACCCGCTGGGGCTCGTGCACGCCGGCCGAAGGCAGCATCCGGCTCTCGCACCGGCTGCAGGGCATGCCGGAGTACGTCGTCGACTACGTGCTCTGCCATGAGCTGGCGCATCTGCTGGTGCCCGGTCACGGGCCCGGCTTCTGGCGGCTGCTGGAGTCCTACCCGCGCACCGAGCGGGCCCGCGGCTACCTGGAGGGCGTGGTGGCCGCCGACCGGCTGCCGCAGGTGCCCGGGGCCCGCGAGGAGTGAGCCGGGCGCCGTACGTCCGTCCCGGGACGCGGTTGTGTACCGGGTCTGTACCGGCTGCGTCCGATGTCGGGGTTTGCCGTTAGCCTGGCGCGACGCACTCGCATTCGGGATGGGGGACGGTCGTAACGCATGGCCAGGGAATTCCAACGCGGCCACAAGGCCAGGATCAGTGACCTCACGGCGGGCACGGATCTGTACGTAGGCGTGCAGATCACCGGCCCCGGACTGACCTTCGACATCAGCTGCTTCGGTCTGGACGCCGACGAGCGTCTCTCCGACGACCGGTACTTCGTCTTCTTCAACCAGCCGAAGTCCCCGGAGGAATCCATCCAGCTGCTGGGCAGCCAGTCGGGCGACACCGAGTCGTTCCGGGTGACCCTGGACCGGATTCCCTCCCACATCCGCAAGCTGTCCTTCACCGCGACCGTCGACGGCGCCGGGCAGATGTCCCAGGTGAGCCCCGGTTACCTGCGCATCGTGGCCGGTGGCGAGGAGGTCGCGCGCTACTCGTTCAACGGCTCGGAGTTCTCCACCGAGCGGGCCGTGATGCTCGGTGACCTGTACTTCAAGGACGTGTGGCGGTTCGCCGCCGTCGGGCAGGGCTTCGACGGCGGTCTGGAGGCGCTGCTGAAGAACTTCGGCGGCGAGGTGGTGGAGGAGGAGGCGCCCGCCGCACCGCAGCAGCCGCAGCAGCAGCCGCAGCCGCAGCCGCAGCAGCAGCCGCAGCCGCAGCAGCAGCCGCAGTCCGGCGCCGCCCCCGGCTTCGCCCCGCCCGCCCAATCCGGCCCGCCGCCCGCGTTCGCCGCCCCGGCCGCCCCCGCTCCCGCCCCGGTGCCGCCGC
>NZ_JARAUO010000054.1:0-49094 GCF_033792105.1 Streptomyces sp. WI03-4A | reverse complement strand
GGCCAGAGGGCGAGTACGCCGCCGGGGCGGAGTACGCGGAGGGCTTCCGGGACCGAGCGGGAGGGGTCGGTGCGACCGCCCGCCGCGCCGCCCGGCGGCCGCGCCGGCCTTGGCCAGCGCCTGCCCGAGCGCGGTGATGCCCTCGTCGATGTCGGCGCCGGGCCGCTCCACCAGGCCGTCGGTGTAGAGGGCGAGGATCGCGTCCGGTTCCAGCGAGAGCTCCGTCACCGGGTACTGGGCGCGCGGGTCCACCCCGAGGACGACACCGCCCGGTATGTCCAGCACCCGGGTGCGCCCGTCGGGGCAGCGCAGCAGCGGCGGCAGATGACCGGCCCGGGCGACCAGCGCCCGCCCGGTGGCCGGGTCGAGGCGCAGGTAGCAGCAGCTCGCGAACTGCCCCGGGTCCAGGTCGATGAGCAGCCGGTTGGTGCCGCTCAGCACCTCGTCGGGCGGCCGGTCGCCGAGCGCGAAGGCCCGCACGGCGCTGCGCAGCTGGCCCATGGTGGCCGCCGCCTGCACCCCGTGCCCCTGCACGTCGCCGATGACCAGGGCCAGCCCGTCGCCCGCCTCGACGACGTCGTACCAGTCACCGCCCACGTCCAGGCCCTGGGTGCCCGGCAGGTAACGGCCCGCCGTCTCCACCCCCGGGTGCGCCGACAGCCGCCGGGGCAGCAGGGCCTGCTGGAGGCCGCGGGCGAGCGCCGCCTCGGTGTCGTAACGCTGCGCCCGCTCCATGGCGTGCGCGATCAGCCCGGCGAGCGCGGTGAGGACCGTGCGCTCCTCCGTGCTGAAGCCGCGCGACCGGTCGAAGCCGAGGATGCAGGAGCCCACCGGCCGCCCTGAGGCGATCAGCGGCAGGAAGGCGCGGGCGCCCTCCTCGGCGTCCAGCGGAATGCCCGGGTAGGTCGCCGCGAGCTGCCGCATCGACTCGAAGAACAGCGGCCGCCCGCTGGTCAGGGTCTCCACCCCGGGCAGGCGCGCGTGCAGGCCGACGCCCTCGAAGGGGGAGAGGAAGTCCCGCGGGAAGCCGGTCTCCCAGGCCAGGTAGAGGTGCCGCTCCTGGAGCAGGTAGATGGCCAGGCGGCGGCCCCCGAACGCGGGCAGCAGCTCCTGCGTGACGACCGCCGACACCTGACGGGCGGTCACCGCGTCCGTCAGTGCGATGGCGAGCGCGATCGGCCGGTACAGCGGCGTCAGCGGCGGGTCCCCGGCGTCCACGCCCTCGGGCAGGTGCAGCGCGGCCACGGCCGGACTGTCGGGTGCGGCCTCCTCCCCGGGCGCGTCCATCCGGCCGGCCGGGACGAGCGTGCAGGCCAGGATGTCCGCGCCGGGGTGCACGGACACCGCGAGCCAGTCGCCCTCGCCGGGCCCCGCCCCGTCCGTGTGCGGCCGCCGGACGTGCACGTGCACCGGCTCGTGGGACAGCAGCACACCGCGCAGATGGTCGTCGTACGGCGGTCCGGTCAGCCACGGCATCCCCTCCCACAGCGGCCGGCCCAGCAGCCGGGCCCGCTCCACGCCCGCCATACGTGCCGCGGCCTCGTTGACGTACACGATCGTGCCGAGCCGGTCCAGGCAGAACACCCCCTGCGGCAGCAGGTCGGCCGCGCCGTCGGCGGAGGCGGCCGGACCAGGGTCGAAGACGATTCCGGAGACCGGGGCCGCCGCGTCGCCCGCCGGGCCCGGGCACACGTCCAACAGCAGGGGAGCGCCGTCCCCGGACCGCAGGTGCAGCGGTGTCGCCGGTGGCTTCCCGTCGGCGGTCTCGCGCAGCACGGCCAGGATCCGGTGGGCGTCGGCCGGGGACACGGCGTCCGCGAACGCCGGGACGGTGCCCGCGAACTCGCCGGGCCGCAGCCCCAGCAGCGCGTGCAGCCGGTCGTCCGCGCGCACCGCGGAGGTCGCCGGGTCCCAGGTGAACCGGCCCACACGGGTCTCTGCGGGACGCACGGCGGGCGGCCGCACGCACAGCGGGTCCCCGTCCCAGGCGACCGCGGTCTCGTCGCCGTCGGCGAGCCCCAGCAGCTCGGCGCCCAGCCCCTCGGCCAGCCGCGCGAGGAGTTCCCGGTCGAGCAGTTCGTCCACGGTGTCGGAGGTGGCGGCGCGCAGCACCGTCAGGACACCCAGGGGTTCGGGGCCGCCCGGCACGGGCACGTGCACCGAGCCGAACGGGAAGGGCAGCCCCGCCGCGAACTGCGGGTAGCGGCGCACCGTCTCCGTGGCGTTCGGCAGCACCACCTGGACCCCGAGCCGGTAGGCGTCGGCCACCGGGAAGGGGCGGTCCACGTGCAGCCGCCACCAGGGCCGGAACAGCGGGCCCGGGAGCCCGACGAGCACCGCGAGGCGCAGCAGCCCCGGGGTGCCGGAGCGCAGGTACACACCCGCGACGCGTCCCCCGGCCGCGCCGAGCGCGCCGGTCGAGGCGTCGACCAGCAGCGCGGCAAGGCGGGCCCGAGTCCGGCCCCTCGGCTCTCCGCTCCCAGCCATGGGCCCTACCTCGTCCCGCAACGCCGGGTGGCTGACACAGCAAGAATGCGCCACCAGAGTGGCAGAACGCACCTGGGCGGGTGAAGACCCCGGACACGGACTTCCGCACCGGCGAGCCGGCCCGTACGGGCCGCACCCGCGGGTACGAGGCCGCACCCGCGGGTTTCCCGCCTCCGGCGGTCACGCCCCGGGGCCTCACACCTTCGCCGCAGCCGGGTGGCGGGAGCCCCCGCGCACTTCTAGTAATGAAGTCCGTACTGCCGCGCGCCGCATCCGGGGGCGCTGGTGCGGCCGCATCCCCTCCTGGAGCCGAGATGACCACGCCCACTCCGCCCTCCCGACCCGACGACCACGGCGTCATAGCGCCCGCACCGCCTGTGCCGCCCGCACCGTCTGTGCCGTTCGTGGCCGAAACCGGCCCCTCGTCACCCGGTCCCGGGACCCGGCCCGAGCCGCCTCCGCCGTCCACGAGTGGCGGGGTCCCAGACACCGATCTTCTGAGCGCCGGGATGGTGGGCGCCGAGGCCGCGGGCGCCCAGGTGGTGAGCGCCGAAAGGGTGGGCGCCGGGGCACCGGACCCGGACGGCCGCCACGGCGATCCGCTGCACGGCCTGGTCCACACGGCGGTGGCCGACCGCCCCCTGGAGGACGTCGCCCGGCTGATCACCCTGCTGGAACGCTCGCCCGAACACGCCCGGACCACGGCCGACGCGCTGCGCGCGGCCGGGGTGGACCGCCCCGTCGAGGACGTCTCGCGGCTGGTCGACCTCCTCACCCGGCCGCCCCGGGACTCCCGCAGCGCTGACGTCGTGATCCGCGCCGCCGCGGAGTGCCGCCCGCTGGACGAGGTCACCCGGCTGATGGAACTGCTGCACCGTACCCGTGTGGAGCCGCACTGCGTGCGCGCCGCGGTCGAGGCGGTGGCCGTCAACCGTCCCGTCGAGGAGCTCGCCGAGCTGATCGCCCGCCTGGCCGCCGACGGCGCGCCACCGGCGCACGCGCCGCTGCCCGCGCCGCCCGAGGAGGCGGCCGCGCATGCCGTCGAACCGCCGCCCGCCCCGGGCCCCGCCGCCGTCGTGGAACCGGACGACACCCCGCGGCCGAGGCGCCGGCACGGTGCCGAGCGGGTCAAGCAGGCGAAGTCGGCGAAGGACCCCAGGACGGCCACGGACTCCCGGGACCCCAAGACCGGCAAGGGCAAAGCCGACAAGACCGAGAGGAGCGGCAGGAGCGGCAGGAGCGACAAGGCCGCGGGGGCCGCCAAGACGTCCAAGGCTCCGTTGCTGCTCGCCCGTGGAGCCGGCCTGCTGGCCTTCGTCTGCGGGGTGGCGCACGCGCCGCGCTACGGGGTCGCTCTGCCGCAGAACGTCCTGCAGACCACGCTGCTCGTCTCGGGGCTCTGCGTCGTACTCGCCCTCGCCATGCCGTCGCGGACCGTGCGCGGGCGGCTGGCCGCGGCGACCGCGACCCTGGTGGTCACGGCGGCGTTCGCCCTGGGCCCGGTCATCGGCGGCCGGTTCGGCCTGCCGGACCCGGCCCAGCTCCAGGCCGCGATGGTCGCCCCGCCGTGGATCGCCGGCACGGCGGCGGCGGCGGCCGCGCTCGCCGCCCTGGCGCTGCTGCTCGCCAGCCTGTGGGCGGTCGGCGCACGCCGCGAAAGCGAGCGTTGAGCCGTCGGGGTGTCGGGCTGTTCAGCTGTGGGGCTGTTCAGCTGTGGGGCTACGGCGCGGTCGGAGTGAAGGCCCTCCTCACCGGGACGACCAGGGCGACTTGAGCCGTTCCGCGCCGGCGGGTTCGCCCGGCCCGGGCGGCAGCGCCCGGCCGGCGCGCATGCTGCGCAGGGCCAGGAGCAGTACGGCGATGTCGTCCAGGTAGACAGGATCGGGCAGCAGGTCGGTCGGCAGCACCAGGTACGCGACCGCGCCCCAGAACACCCACCGGGGCCCCGTGGGCAGCCCGGCCCGCCGCAGGGTCCGCCGGGTGCGCACCAGCCGCACCAGCAGCACGACGGCGACGGCGAGCAGTACCACCGCGACGACGGCGGCGATCACCAGCAGGGTCGCGGTGGAATCCATGCGGGCTCCTGTCCCTCGTGGCTCGGGGCGGGGCCGGGACGGCTTCCCGGGCTTCCCCTTCCTTCTCCCTTTCCCTCTCCGGACGGGTCTACGGCCTTGCGTCCGCCCGGCCCGCGGAGTCCGTGGCGTCGCCCTCCGGGGCGGGGAGCGGCTGCGCGGCTCTGGAGGCGAACTTCAGCCGCTCGAAGGTACGCGTGAGCTGCTGGAGCGGAGAGGGCGTCCGGCCGCCGGCCCGCTGCCGGGGATGCGGCAGCTCGGGACCGGCCGGGGCGGGCGTGTCGCGGTAGGCGGCCAGGGCCTGGTGGGCCTGCTCGGCCGCGTCCCGCCACAGGTCCCGGGACTTCGTCATGGCCTCCAGCGCGTCCGCGTACATGGTGACCAGCCCCCGTGCGCGCTCCAGCTGCTCCTGGAGCGTCATCAGGGTCCAGTTCTCGCGCAGGTCCGTCAGCGCCTCCTCGGCACCCTGCGGGAAGGGTCGCGAGAGGGCGGCGAAGTCCCGTAGCAGGGTGAGGAGTTCGACCGGCTCGGAGCCGTCGAGGAAGACCGACCGCACGCGGTACCGCGCGGCGTCGTAGCCGTCCGGCGCCGGGTCCGGGGGCAGCAGCACGGCGCCGCCGCGCGGCACCTCCACGCCGAGATCCTTCAGCGCCCAGTTCACCGCGCGCAGTTGCTGCGGCGCGGCCCGGTGCTCGATCACGCGGTGCCGCAGTCCCGGCGGCAGCAGCCGGGCCAGCGGCAGCCGGCCCTGCTCGTCCGGGGTCATGGCCTCGTGCACGACCAGGTTGACGCACCAGGAGTCCCGGGCCGCGTCCCGCAGCCGGCGCCGCATCTCCCTGTCGTCCTCGGGCAGCGCGTTGACCTGCCGGAAGCGCAGGCCCGCGACGGTGGGGTGATGGTCCCAGGCGCCGTCGGCGGCGTCGGTCGCCCCGGCCTCGGGCCAGAAGAGCGTCGCGGGCGAGGGCCACGCGTGCTCCCACGGGGCCTCCGCCTCCGCGACCAGCGTCCACTCGTGCGCGTCCGGCCGGTCCCCGCACGGTACGAGGGTGAGCCGGGCGCGCACGGTCACCGCGCCGTGGGGCCGCCAGCGCGCCTCGAAGACGTGATCGGGATCGGGTGGGTCGTCGGGTGCCGGGGGCTCGGTGAAGTCGTCGAGGTCACCGCTCTCCTTGTGCCTGCGCAGGGTGCGGCGGACGACGTCGGGGGCGTCGGGACCGGTGTGGCGGCCGCGGGCCGCCCAGAGGGTCTGCGGGACGGGGGCGAGGTCGGTGGCGGAGTTCGACATGAGCCAATCTGCCGATGGGGGCGGGGGGTGTCCCCCAGTATCACCACACGTGGCCCCGGCGGGCCGAGCGGGGGCCGGGCGGCGGGTCGTGTCGGGCACTGCGCGTACGGGACGCGCGCCGTGCGCGCGGGGTGTGCGCCGCGCACTTCGGACGACCGCGGTTCACACGTCCCCGCGCCGTCACGCGGTGCCCACAATGGTCGATCGAACGGGGCCGGCTCACCCATCCGCTTAGGGGCAGGCCCCGTTCACCACGCCCGCGCGCCCCTCGAAAGCACGGCAGGGCCTGGCGAGACCCGTCTTCCGAGGTCCCACGAGGCCCTGCAACGGCGGCGGCCCCCACCTGGAGGACCGCCCCGCGGCACTGACGACTTACGCCCCGCTCTCGCGCAGCATGTCCTCGCGCTCGACGATCTTCACGCGCTCGCGGCCCTGGGGCTCGCCCAGCGCGCGCTCGGCGGCGTCCAGCTCGTACCAGCCCTGCCAGGTGGTGAAGCGGACGTCGCGCTCGGCGAGGTAGGCGTCGACGGCCTCCGGCTCGGGCGAGGCGGGGGTGTGCAGGCGGCCGTTGGCGTGGTCGTCCAGGAGGTTGGCCACGGTCTCGTTGGCGTCGCCCTTGGTGTGCCCGATGAGGCCGACGGGGCCGCGCCGGATCCAGCCGGTGACGTACGTCGACTGCAGGTGGGCGCCGCTCTCCTCGACGACGCGGCCTCCCTCGTCCGGAACCGTGCCGGACTCCAGGTCCCAGGGCAGCTTCGGGAGCTTGTCCGAGAGGTAGCCGACGGCGCGGTAGACCGCGGTGACGTCCCAGTCCTTGAACTCGCCGGTGCCCTTGACGTTTCCGGTGCCGTCCAGGGCGGTGCGCTCGGTGCGCAGGCCGACGACCTTCCCGTCCTCGCCGAGGATCTCGGTGGGCGACTCGAAGAAGTGCAGGAACAGCTTGTGCGGCCGGTTGCCGACGTCCCGGATCGCCCAGTTCTCCAGGGTCTTGGCGACCATGTCGGCCTGCTTGTTGCCGCGCCGGGTCTCGATCGAGCCGGCGTCGTAGTCGATGTCCTCGGGGTCGACGATGACCTCGATGTTCGGCGAGTGGTCGAGCTCGCGCAGCTCCATCGGGCTGAACTTGGCCTGCGCGGGACCGCGGCGGCCGAAGACGTGGATCTCCTTGGCCCGGTTCGCCTTCAGACCGTCGTGGACGTTCGGGGGTATCTCGGTCGGCAGCAGCTCGTCCGCCGTCTTGGCGAGGATGCGGGCGACGTCGAGCGCGACGTTGCCCACGCCGAGCACCGCCACCTTCTCCGCCTCCAGCGGCCAGGTGCGCGGCACGTCCGGGTGGCCGTCGTACCAGAGGACGAAGTCGGCGGCGCCGTAGGAGCCGTCCAGGTCGATGCCGGGGATGGACAGCTCACGGTCGGCCGTCGCGCCCGTGGAGAAGATCACCGCGTCGTAGAAGGCGCGCAGGTCGTCCAGGCTGATGTCGGTCGGGTAGTCGACGTTGCCGAACAGCCGGATCTGGGGCTTGTCGAGCACCTGGTGCAGGGCGGTGATGATGCCCTTGATGCGCGGGTGGTCGGGCGCCACGCCGTACCGGATCAGGCCGAACGGGGCGGGCATCCGCTCGAAGAGATCGATGGACACGCCGGGTTCGGCGGCCACCCCGGACTTGAGCAGGGCGTCGGCGGCGTAGATCCCGGCGGGACCGGCTCCGACGATGGCTACCCGCAGGGGGCGCGGCATGATCAGTTCCCTTCGAGCGTGAACAGGCGACTCGATCGGGAAGCCTAGACTAAGGCAGACCTAAGTTAGTACGCGGGTCGGGCCTATGACGTCATAAGCCGATCTTATGACTCATCCAGGTGATGCTTATCGGAGCGTGCTCCGTCGCTTGCCTGCGCGGGGGCCGAGGGTTGGGCGGAACCTCCGGAGTGTGGATCATGGCTGCGTGACGAAGCTGACCAAGAACGCACGTCCGGTCGAGCGGCGAGCCCCTGAGCTTTCCCCTTACCAGCGTGAGATGCGGCGACGGCTCATCGCGGCCCCGGAGGTTCCGGCGCCCGAGCCCTGGCAGCGCATCGCCTACGCCCCGGTCGGCGGACTGCTCGGGATCGGCTTCGTCTCGCACCCCGGCACCGGTCACGACCTGGTGATGGTCGTCTCGAACGACGGACACGGTCTCTTCGACGGCGTCACAGGAGAGAAGATCGCGCGGGTCCGTGACCCCGACCTCGACTCCGAGGACGGCGGCCGGGAGGCGGATCCCGCTCTGTGGTGTCTCGGGTTGGGACCGGCCGCCGGAAGCAGGGTGCGCATCGCAGGACTCTTCGGAGGAGACCTTCACGCCACCAGCGCAGACGGCTGGAAGCTGGAGGTCGTCACCCCGGTCTGGCCGAACGAGCGTGTCCTGCTCTCCCGAGACGGTGGACTGCCGCACTCCGGCCCGCACGGGGAGCACTGGTGGCACATCTTCCACTCCCACTGCTCCGAGCTTCGCGCCGCTGGATTCTCGCCCTCCGGGCAGACCCTCGCCGTGGCGACGAGCAGCGACCTGTCCCTGTGGACTCGCGAGCGCCGGCCGCAGCCGCAGTAGTCGCGGCCGGTGATCAGACGAAGGCCAGGGCAGGACATCGCACTCCCCGTCGAAATCCCTCCCACGCGGAAATGGCGTGGCTGCCGAGGTCGTGGTGTCGGTATCGTCCGGTACTCCGCACCGCCGTACCGTACCGGCGGGCCACGTCCGGAAAGCGATGCAGATGACCAGCCGCCAGGTGACGACGACCCTGTGGCGCCCCACCGGTCCCAAGGAGCTGGACCTGGTCCGGGAGCTGAACTGGCGTGCCTGGCCGCCCCGGTTGGCCGAGCAGCCGATCTTCTACCCGGTCCTCGACGAGGACTACGCGGTCAGGATCGCGCGGGACTGGAACGTGAAGCACGACGGCGCCGGCTTCGTCACCCGTTTCGAGGTCGAGTCGGAGTTCCTGAGCCGGTATCCCGTCCAGCAGGCCGGCGGGCAGACGATCCTCGAGCTCTGGGTCCCGGCCGAGGAGCTGGACGACTTCAACGCCCACATCGTCGGCGAGATCCAGGTGGTCCACGAGTTCCGCTGAGACGCGGGATGCCGGGGGACGAGTGGTTCCGGGCCGGCGCTGTCGGGCAGGTTCACCCCGTCGGTGACGGGCAGCCGGGGGTGAGGGTGCGTGGGTGGACGTGAGGAGACCGTCGTCGCGGTGACCGGGGGCGGCGGGTTCGTCGGCGGGCATCTCGTGCGGCGGCTGCTTCAGCGGGGTTACCGGGTGCGCGCCACCGTGCGCCGACTCGCGAACGCGGACAAGGTGCGGCCGCTCTGGGAGATGCAGGAGGCGTTCCCCGGGCGGCTTGCGCTGTTCGAGGCGGACCTGCTCGACGAAGGGTCCTTCGACGAGGCCTTCCGCGGCTGCTCGACCGTCTTCCATGTCGCCTCGCCGTTCCTCGTGCCCGAGCAGATCACCGACGGCCGACGCGACGTCGTCGAACCGGCTCTGCTCGGCACCCGCAACGTCCTGGCGGGCATCGAGCGGACCCCCGAGGTCCGCACCCTGGTGTTCACCTCGACCGTCGGCGCCGTCTTCGGTGACTACGCGGACGTGCGCCACATGGACGGCGGGGTGCTCTCCGAGCGGTACTTCAACACCACCAGCACCCTGGAGAACAACCCCTACCACTACGCCAAGACTCTCGCGGAGCGCGCCGCCTGGGACGCCGAGGCGGCACAGGACCGGTGGCGCATGGTGTCCGTCAACCCCGGCCTGATCCTCGGCCCTTCACTCACCCCGGCGTCCGAGTCCGGCAGCCTCTTCCTCCTCGACGAGCTGTTCAAGGGCTGCTTCTGCTACGGCGCCCCCGACTTCAGCTTCACCACGGCAGACGTACGGGACGTGGCCGACGCGCACATCGCCGCCGCCGAGAACCCCGGCGCGCACGGCCGGTACATCGTGGCGGCCGAGACCATGACGTCGTTCCACGAGATGTCCCGCATCGTCCGCGCCCGCCGCCCCTACGACCCACGCCTGCCCCGCACCGCGCTCCCGCACTGGCCCGTCCGGATCCTGGGCCCTGCCTTCGGCCTCACCCAGGACTACATCCGCAAACACCTCGGCATCCGCTTCCGCGTCGACAACAGTCGCGGCATCCGCGAACTCGGGCTCACCTACCGGCCGGTGGAACAGACCCTGCTCGACCACTACGAGAGCAGACGCGCCCGGCGTGCGGTCAGGCGCTGAGGGGGCCCGGCGTCCTTGCGGGTGTCACGCCGGCCGGATCACCCGGTGGATCGCCGCCTCCCCGGCGCCGTAGATCGACTCCTCCCGTATGGACGCCCCCGGGCCCGGCGCGTGCACCATCACACCGTCCCCGATGTGCAGGCCCACGTGCCGGTCGTCGTCGAAGAAGAGGACGAGGTCGCCCGGTTCGAGACCGGCGAGCGTGACCGGGGTCCCGGCCAGCGCCTGCTCGTGCGCGGCCCGGGGCAGCGTGACCCCGGCCGCCCGCCATGCCGCCTGGGTGAGGCTGGAGCAGTCGTACGAGCCCGGCCCCATGGCACCCCACACGCACGGCTTGCCGACCTGCGCCCGCGCGAACGCGATGGCCTTGGCGACGCGCACGGCGTCCGTGGTCTGCGGGACGGTGCCGAGCGGCGCTGGGGTCGGGGCCCAGGCCGGTGCAGGTGCAGGTGTCGGCGTGGGTGCGACTGCGGCTGCCCCGGCAGCGTAGGAGCCCGTGTCGGCCACGGCGTTGGCGGTGGCTGCGGGGGGAGTGGTCAGGTTGGCGAAGGATCCCGTCCCGGGCCAAGGGCTGTTGGTGACCGGTGCGTAGGAGCCGGTGTCCGTCACGGGATCGATGACGACCGGCGCGTACGAGCCCGTGGACGTCAACGGGTCAGGCATGACAGCCGCGTAGGAGCCAGTGTCCGTGACCGGGCCTACGGTGACCTGGGGGTAGGAGCCTGTGTCCGTGACCGGGCCTACGGTGACCTGGGGGTAGGAGCCCGTGTCCGTGAGCGGGCCCGCGGCGACCCGGGGGTACGAGCCCGTGTCCGTGACCGGCGCGAACCGGCCGGTCTGAGGGACGGAGGCGAACGCACCCGTGTCGGTCCCGGGAGTCGCCGTGGGGAGAGACGCGGCCGGGTCCTGGGGCGTCATCGCGGTGGACGCGCCCCACTGCGGCTGCGTCCACTGCCCGGTGGCCGACCGGGCCGGCTGCTGCCACTGGCCCGACTGCTCCACCGCGGACGGCAGCGCCTGCCGCGCCCCCGTGTTCCACGCCTCCTGGGCCCCGGTGTCCCAGAGGTCCTGCACCCCTGTGCCCCAGGCGTCCGGCGCCGCCGGCACGGCCGTAGGAGCCGCACCGAGCGTGGCGATGTGGCGGGACAGCACATCCCGGGCCAGGGCCAGCTTGCGCCGGTTGGTCGCCTTGAAGTCTCCGGGGGAGGGGCGCCCGGGCGCGCCGGATGGAACGGGGAGTTGCCTGGGCTCGCGTACCGGAGTGGGGGGCAGCGGGCCGGCGGGCAGTACAGCCGTCTCGCCCAGGGCCCCGCCCGAGCCCGGCCTCGGCCCCGCCCCAGGCGGCGAGAACTCGGCGGCGATCAGCCCGGGTTCGGCAAGGCGGGCCGGCCCGCCGAGCTCCGGAGAGACGGTCGTACCGAGCGCACCGAGGGCGAGCGGTGCCACCACGCCAGGGCCGGTGAGCTGGGGCAGGCCGGGCCCGGTGACCGTCCCCAGGTCGGCCACGGGTGCGCCTCGGTCTGCGGCGGGCGCTGCCGTCCATCCGGACGGTCCGGGCAACTCCAGCGCGTGGCCCGGACGTTCGGTGGACCGGCCGGCGGGCAGGGCCGCGGTTCCCGCTTCCAGTGCGGGGCGCGGGCGCCCGGCCGGGGCCGCCGAGGGGCCGGGCGGCAGCTCGGCCAAAGGGCGGTCGGCCGAGCGGGCCGACGGCAGTTCGGGCAGGCCGAGACTGGCGGCGAGGGATTCCCTGGCGTCACTGTCCGCCCAGTCCCGGGAGCGGGCGGGGGCCGCCGGGCGGGCGGGCTGCCGGTCGGCGGGGAGCGCGGCGGGCACGGTCGGCCCGAGCTTGGCGCGCGCACCGTCGAACCACTGCCGGGACACCGCGTCGAGCTCGGGATCCGTGCGTCTGCCGGAGCGCTTGGCCAGCGGGACGCCTCTGGAACGGGTCGCCGCCGCCATGGCCCGGGTCGCGTTGTAGTTCCCGGTCGCGTTCTCCGCCCGCGAGTAGAGGGAGTCGATCCGCTGCCGTACTTCGTCGGGGCTCTCCGGCGCCATGGAAGACGTACTCCTTCCTCGCCCCGCAGGGCAGTTGGGCCGATCCCGGAGTCGGACGAGCCCCGGCCCCGGGCGCCACGGCGGATTCGCAGGGGGCAGCCGGGCGGCCTGGCGTCAACCTAGCCAACTTGTGTCCCTCGTGTGAAGGTTGAAGGGCGGTATGTCCGATACATATTCGTGATGTTCGCCGCGCTGTTCGACTGGGCAGGCTTTTCGGCCTTCCCCGGGACCGCTTCGGCCGCCGATCCGCCGTACCCGCCCGGTGGCGGTGTGGTTGCGCTTTTCTGTGAGGTCCCTGTTAATTTCCGATCCGGTTGAACACCAGGGCGCCCCCGGCCGTATGGGGGCTGGGGAACTCATGCCCGACCGACCGTTTCACACAAGGGGACGACCTTGGTACGCAACAGGCGCAGACGCCAGACCGGCGCACGACGCGCGACCTTCGCAGCGGTCGCCCTGATGCTGGGCGGAGGCGGTCTCGTCGCCGTCAACGTCTACGCCTCCGCGAGCGAGGGCGCCTGGGGCGGCCAGGACGGCACCGAGGCGACCGGCCAGGTCAAGTCGGCGGGCATGGCCACGATCGACTGCCCGGACGTCGGCACCCGGCTGACCGACGTGCCGGACGGGGCGCGTGAGGAGGTCGACCGTCAACTCGCCGAACTGGACCAGCAGACGACCGCCGCCTACCAGCAGCTCCAGGCCTCGGCGGAGGCCGTCAGGCGGGACCCCGGCTCGGCGGACTCCTCGATCATGAACCCGCTGAAGGAGAAGCGGGCCGCGACCATCGAGCGCATATCCGTCGCCATCGACCAGGTGGGGGACCGGCCGGAAGGTCTCGAGTCCCTGGCCGCCTGCACCCTGCGGCCCGGTCAGGAGAGCACGGGTGGCGAGACGGCCGGCGCGGGCCAGAGCACCGCGTCCCCGAGCGGCGGCTCCCAGCAGGGCGGCGGCGGTCAGGGCCAGAACGGCGGCGGGCAGGCGGGGGCCGGGCAGGGCGGCAACGGGCCCGTCGTCTCCGACTACACGGACATCACCTCCGTCCAGCCCAACGTGCCCAACCCGCCCCAGCAGGCCGACGCCTCGCGCGGCAGCTTCACCTCCGACTGCGGTGTCAACGCGGGCGGCCTGTTCAACTCCGACAACGTGATCGTCGCCCCCGGCGTCTCCAACGGTGCCCACCACTTCCACGACTACGTGGGCAACCAGTCCAACAACGCCTTCGCCAGTGACGACGACCTGGCCAAGGCCGACACCAGTTGCGTGGACCGGGGCGACAAGTCGACGTACTACTGGCCGGTGCTGCGTCTGCAGAACGGCAAGCAGGAACGGGACGCCGGTTCCCCCGGCGGCGGCACCGAGGGCAACGCGGGCCAGATCGTCACCCCCAAGCAGGTCACGCTGACCTTCGTGGGCAGCCCGCGGGGCAAGGTCACCGAGATGCCGCGCCTGCTGCGCATCATCACCGGCGACGCCAAGGCCTTCGTCAACGGCCCCGCCAACGCCAACGCCTCCTGGAGCTGCACCGGTTACGAGAACCGCCAGCTCAAGGACAAGTACCCGCTGTGCCCGCCCGGCAGCGACGTGGTGCGCACCTTCCACTTCCAGAGCTGCTGGGACGGCCGCAACATCGACAGCGCCAACCACCGTACGCACGTGGCCTTCGCCACCCCCGACGGTGCCTGCCCCGACGGCTTCGAGGCGATTCCCCAGCTGGTGCAGCGCATCGTCTACGACGTCGCCGCGCCGAGCCTGAACGACGGCGGGCGCACGGTCCCGCTCTTCGCGGTGGACTCCTTCCCCGAGCAGCTGCACAAGCCGGTCACCGACCACGGCGACTTCATCAACGTCTTCGACGAGGGCCTGATGCGTCAGATGGTCGACTGCATCAACTCCGGCCGGACCTGTGGAGCGCGCGGCGGCGACGACTCCGGCGCCACGGCCGACCCGAGCCCGAGCCAGGGCGACGGCGCCACGGCGGCGCCCGGCGACGGTGCCACGGCCGACCCGGGTGCGACCGCCACGACGGCGCCGCCGGCCCCGGCCACCTCCGCACCGGCCCAGGAGCCGGGGACCGGGGCGGCGACGACCGCACCGGCGAACACCACCAAGCACGACCGGCCGGCCAAGCACCACCAGCCCTCGCGTCACGACCAGTCCACCACGCACGACAAGCCGGCCGGCCAGGACGAGTCCACGGACCGGAGCAACTCCGGTGACGCGGGCAAGCCGACCGGGTCCACGACGGACCAGAGCGACAAGGTCGACAAGGCAGACAAGGCCGGCGATGCCGGTGCTTCGGCCACGCCCGCCGGGTCCGGCGCCGGCGAGGTCGGCCAGGCCACCCAGACCCCCGCCGGCGCTCAGCCCCAGGCGCCGGCCGCCCAGCAGGAAGCCCAGGGGAACCAGGGCAGCCTCGCCGAGACCGGCACGCACCTGTGGCCCGCGGCGATCGGTGTGCTGCTGGCCATCTCCGGACTCGTCATGCTGCTGAGGGCCCGCAGGCTGAGCTACTGACGGAGCCCGCGGCCGAGTCGGACGGCGGCCCCACCGCACCGCGGTGGGGCCGCCGTCGTTGTCCATCGGCTCGCGACCCCTTGTGGGAGCGCTCCCAAGCGTATGAGGATGAGCCCATGTCACCCTCGTCCACGGACCTGAGCCCCGCCGTCCGCCCCTACCGCCCGGGCGACCGTGAGGCGGTCGCCGACATCTGCGTCCGCACCGCGCACAACGGCGGTGACTCCCGGGCCCTCTACCCGGACCCGCGGCTGATGCCGGCGCTCTTCGCCGAGCCGTACTGCCACTTCGACCCGGACCTCGCCTTCGTGCTGGACGACGGAACGGGCCGGGCGGTCGGCTACGTCGTCGCCACCGCGGACACCGAGCGGTTCGTGTCGCAGTTCCGACGGCGGTGGATCCCCCGGCTGGCCGGCCGGTACCCGGCCCCCACGGCGCCGCCACGCACGCCCACCGAGGAGATGATCGCGCTCCTGCACCACCCGGAGCGCATGATCCTGCCCGAACTCATCGCCTACCCGGCCCACTTGCACATCGACCTGCTGCCGCCCTGGCAAGGGCGCGGCCACGGCCGCCGGTTGATGCGCACGCTGCTCGACGCCCTGCACGGACAGGGCGTTCCGGCCGTCCACCTGGGCATGGTCACCGCCAACACGGGCGCCCGCGGGTTCTACGACCGGCTCGGCTTCCATGTGATCCCGGTCGCGGACCCCGGCCCGCTCACATATCTGGGCCGGGCCACGACGCCTTGAGCGAGCGGACGTGTCACGGTCGTCCGTCAGGCGGCCCGCAGGGTCCGCTTGGCGAGTTCGTACGCGGGCAGCATCGCCTCGTGTTCCTCGGTGTCCATCCCGCCGAGGTGCAGGACGACCGGACCGTCGGGAGTGTCGACGGCGAGGGCGCGCTCCTTCTTGGTCTCGTCCAGGAGCTTGCTCGTGTAGAGGTACTCCACCTCGACGCCGTGGAGGCCGCCGCCCGTGCTGACGCTGCGGTACTTCTCCTTGCTCACGTTGTCCTCCGCGGCGACGAACCGCCGCAGCACCGACCGCGCGTCGGCGTCCTGCGCCCTGCCGGTCCACACCCGCAGGAAGCCGATGTGTCCGGCGGGCTTGGCGTCGATCTCGCAGGCGGCGGTGACCGGGCCCTGGCGCAGCAGGCTGTCGGCGAGCGCTCCGGACAGATCGCCGTCCGAGCCCTTCGACGCCTTCGACAGCTCCTTCTCGGCCGCGATGCCCTTGGCCTTCCAGTGCTTGGCGATGTCGAAGCTGACCGGCAGTTCGCAGGCCGACCCGGCCGTGCCGATCGTCCCACCGCTCGCCGCGGCGGCGCTCTCCGCTCCCGCCCCCTTGGCCGACGCGCTCCCCGACGGCTTCGCCGCGCCGTCGTCGTGCCGGCCGCAACCGCCCAGCACGGCCGCCAGCACCAACGCCTGGACCACGCGCGCCCGCACCGACCCCACCCTGACCTGCACCGCTGTCTCCCCTCCCGCTAGGAGGGGCCACTGTAACCGAGCACGCCGACAGAGCCGTACGGGTATTGGCGTACAGGTATCGGCGTACAGGTGTCGGAGTACGGATAGGGGCGTACGGCTGTGCGGGCGGCGGGCGGCGGGCGGCGGGCGGCGGGCGGCGGGCTCAGTCCGCGTCGCGCCGGCAGTGCAGGAACAGGTGCGGCTCGGGCACGGCGTCGGGGTGGGCGGGGGAGAAGGTGGCGTGCTCGGCGGCCAGGACCGTCAGACCCGCCTCGGTGGCCACCGCCGTGAAGTCCTCGGCGGAGTAGCTCGTCAGCCGCACCGGCTGCCCCATGAAGACCCCGTCGACGGCCTCCACGTCCAGCGGGACGGTGGCCAGCACCGCGAATCCGCCGGGCCGGAGGGCACGCGCCAGCGCGCTCACGAGTGACGACTGCTCGGCACGGGACATCTGCAACAGCGAGAAGTAGACGCACACGGCGTCGAAGTCGGCGTCCTTCAAGGCCAGTTCGCGGATGTCGGCGAGGCGGAACTCGGCCTCCGGCACCTGGCGGGAGGCGAGCTCGACCATGACGGGGGAGACGTCGACGCCGAGCACCCGGTGCCCGGACTCCGTGAGCGTCCGCGCGGTCGGCCGTCCCGTCCCGCTGCCCACGTCCAGCACCCGGCTGCCCGGTTCGAGCCGGTCCAGCAGCCACCGGAGCGAGGCCCGGTGCCCCTCGGAGGAGACGAACGCCTTCTCGTAGTCGAGACCCAGCGCGTCGAACACCACGGCGGCCGGGGCCCGGCGGTCTCCCTCGGTCACGTCCACTCCTCCCGTCGCCCTGCAGGTGCCGGGCATCGTCGCACCCCGGCCCCGGGGCCCACAACGCCGCGCGCCGGGCACCCGGCGCGTTTGCGGGCGGCGGCACCGGCAGGGCAGGGTTCCGGGCTGTGCCTACTCTGCTGATCGTGCATCACACGCCCTCGCCGAACTGCCAGGCCCTGTTCGAGGCCGTCGTCGCCGGGGCGACCACCCCGGAGATCGAAGGCGTCCGGGTCGTACGCCGCGCGGCGCTGTCCGCCACCGCCTCCGACGTCCTGGAGGCCGACGGCTACCTCCTCGGCACCCCCGCGAACCTCGGCTACATGTCCGGTGCCCTCAAGCACTTCTTCGACCAGGTCTACTACCCGTGCCTGGACGAGACCCGGGGCCGGCCCTTCGGCTACTACGTCCACGGCGGCAACGACGTCACGGGCGCCGTCCGCGCCGTCGAGGCCGTCACCACCGGGCTCGGCTGGCGCCGGGCGGCCGAGCCGGTCACCGTCACCGGCGAACCGGGCAAGGCGGATGTGCAGGCGTGCTGGGAACTGGGTGCGACGGTCGCCGCGGGGCTCATGGCCGACGCCTGAGCGACGAGGCCGCCCGCCGGGCCGGCGGCCTCGTGCCAGGCCGGCGGTCGGCGGCCTCGCGCGCCCGGTGTCAGGCGCTCGTGAGGACGACGAGTCGCTGGGTCGCCCGGGTCATCGCCACATAGCGGTCGACCGCGCCCTCGACACCCTGGCCGAAGCGCTCCGGGTCGACGAGGACGACCAGGTCGAACTCGAGCCCCTTCGCCAGCTCCGGGGTGAGCGAGCGCACGCGGGCCGTCGGGCGGAACGTCGGATCGCCGATGACGCACGCGGTCCCCTCGGCATGCGTGCCGAGCCAGGTGCCGATGACGGAGTCCCGCTCCGCGGCGGACCCGTGCGTGACGGGGACGCCGCCCGCGCGGATGGATGTCGGCACGTTGGCGTCCGGGAGCACGGCCCGGATGACCGGCTCCGCCTCCGTCATGATCTCCTGCGGGGTGCGGTAGTTGACGCTCAGCGAGGCCAACTCGATCCGGTCCAGGCCGATCCGCTCCAGCCGTTCCCGCCACGACTCGGTGAACCCGTGCCTGGCCTGCGCCCGGTCCCCGACGACGGTGAAGCTCCGGGAAGGACAGCGCAGCAGCAGCATCTGCCATTCGGCGTCGGTCAGTTCCTGGGCCTCGTCGACGACGATGTGCGCGAACGGGCCCGCGAGTTCGTCCGGGTCGACCGGGTGCAGCTCCGCCTCGTCGACCAGGCTGACCTTCGCGTCCTCGCCGCGCAGCATCGTCACCAGGCCCTCGCCCTCGTCGCCGTCGGCGCCCGAGTCCGCCACGGCCTGGACCAGGTTGTCGACCACCCGTTCCATGCGCTCGCGCTGGGCGGCGAGCACCGCCTCGTCGCGCCGCTTGCGCCGGGCCGTCTCCGGGTCGCCGAGCCGCTGCCGCGCCGCGTCCAGCAGGGGCAGGTCGGACACCGTCCAGGCCTGGGGGTCCGCGCGTTGCAGCCGGCGTACGTCCTCGCGGCCGAGCCAGGGCGCGCACAGGCGCAGGTAGGCGGGCACCGTCCAGAGGTCTCCGACCAGGTCCGCCGCTTCGAGCAGCGGCCACGCGCGCTCGAACGCCCCGCGCAGCTCCCTGACCCGCGTCAGCGCCCTGCGCAGCTGGTCCTCCGGGGCGTCGCCGTCGTGCTTGGCCACCAGGATGTCGAGCAGTTCGCCCCAGACCTGCTCGCGTGCCTCGTTGTGCGGGGTGCCGGACTCCGCCGCCTCGAACGCCAGCGCCCAGTCGGCGGCGCCGAGCCGGATGTCGGACCAGGGGGTCGTGATGGTCATGTCCTCCGTGGGCGGTTCCTCGTAGAACCTGACGGCGGTCTCGACGGCGCCCACCAGCTCGGCCGACGACTTCAGCCGGGCCACCTCCGGGTCGGTCTCGTCCGTGGCCGCGGCACCCTCGGGGACCAGGTCCCGCAGGACGCACGTCCGTACGCCGTCCTCACCCAGGCTGGGCAGCACGTCGGCGACGTACGCCAGATAGGGCCGGTGCGGACCGACGAACAGGACACCGCCCCTGCGCCGGCCGAGGCGCGGGTCGGAGTGCAGGAGGTAGGCCGAGCGGTGCAGGGCCACGACGGTCTTGCCGGTACCCGGACCGCCGTCGACGACGAGCGCGCCGCGCGACCCGGCGCGGATGATGGCGTCCTGGTCCGCCTGGATGGTGCCGAGCACGTCGCGCATCCGGGGCGAACGGTCGCTGCCGAGGCTGGCGATGAAGGCGGACTGGTCGTCGAGCGCGGCGTGCCGGTCGATCCCGTCGACGGTGAACACCTCGTCCCAGTAGTCGCCGATCCGGCCGTTCGTCCAGCGGTAGCGGCGGCGGCTCGTCAGCCCCATCGGGTTGGCGTGGGTGGCCCCGAAGAACGGCTCGGCCGCCGGCGAGCGCCAGTCGAGCAGCAGTCGGCGGCCTGTGCTGTCGGTGAGGCCGAGCCGTCCGACGTAGACCGGCTCGGCGTCGTCGGCGACGACCATGTGCCCGAGGCACAGGTCGAGGCCGAAGCGGCGCAGGGTGCGCAGTCGCGCGGTCAGCCGGTGGATCTCCGTGTCCCGGTCCATCGCGTGCCGGCCCAGGCCGCCGGGAGCGCGGCGCGCGGTGTCGAGGTGGTCGGTGAGCTCGGCGATCGACTGTTCGAGGCACTCCGCGACGGCCGCGAAATGCCGTTCGTCGCGGGCGATCAGCGCGGGGTCGGCCTTGGCGGCGAGGCGGTCGGGGAGGTCGAAGGCACTGGCACTGGTGGTCAGGGGGTTCAAGACAATCAACTCCGGTGGTGCGGGGTGAGGCCGCCGGTGATCGGCGCGGTGCGGCGGCGGCGTGGTGACGCGATGGCGTGGTGACGCGACGGCGCGATGGCGTGGTGAACGGTGGGGCGATCCGTGGCCGATGGGTGGGGCGTCGGTGGGGCGTCTGGGAGGCGTCGGGGAGGCCATGTCCGTGGTGCCTCCGCGGGGTCCCGTGGGTCGGGCGGGGGAGGGACCGGGGGTCGGCTTCCGCCGGGCAGTCGGGTCACACCGGTCGGCGCGGGCGGCTGGGTCCGGGCGGGACGGGCGAGCGCGGTGAGGCGAGCAGTGGGCCGAGGCCACCGGCGGGCCACACGGCCACCGGGGGCTCACGCGGGGGCGTCAGGTGCGCTCCGGCCCGTCTCGGTGAGCAGGAGTCGTGCGGCTTCCGCCGCCCCGTCGGTGCGGACCGTCGTGGCCACGGACTTCGCCCGCGCGCCGGTCGCGGGGGACAGGGCCACTCCGAGCGCGGCCGAAAGGGAGACGACAGTCGGGGTCGGACCGTCGTGCGCGGCGCCGATGCCCAGACCGGCCACCCGGCCGGCCCAGTACGGCTGGTCCGCCGCCTGGGGCACCACCACCTGCGGTGCGCCGGCCCGGGTGGCCGTCGTGGTGGTGCCCGCGCCGCCGTGGTGCACGACGGCGGCCACCCGGCCGAACAGCGCCTGATGGTTGACCTCGCCGACGAGGAGGCAGTCGTCCTGGCCGTCGAGCAGGTCCAGGTCCGCCCAGCCGCGGCCGAGGAGCACCCGCCGGCCGTGCGCGCGTACAGCGTCCACGGCCACCCGGGCGACGTCCGCCGACTCGCGCATGGGCATGCTGCCGAAGCCTACGTACACCGGTGGTTCGCCGGCCTCCAGGAACGCCACCAGTTCGGCCGGCAGCGGGCGTTCGTCCGGCAGGAGCCACGCGCCGGCCTGCACGACGTCGAGGCCCGGCGCCCCGCGCCACGGGTCGAGCACCGGGTCGGTCGCCAGCCACGGCCGGCCGCCGGTGACGTAACCGCGCACGTCGTCGACCGGGGCCAGCCCGAGCGAAGCCCTGCCGGTGGCGAGCGCCTCGCCGAACAACGCGTTGGCGTTCTCGGCGTCCAGGTCCCACAGCACCTCGTTGTCGGTCACTCCCGGCGGCAGCGGCCGGCCCGGGTACGCCAGTGGCGGGCGTTCCGGCGACGGCAGGGTGAGCTGCTGGAAGGTGACCGACACCGAGCGGACGCCCAGCCTCTCCGCCACGGACAGCGCGCCGGCCGCGGCCGGCAGCACGCCGGTCGCCACCACCACGTCACAGCCCCGGGCCGCCTCGGTGACCGCCTCCACCTGGCCGGCGATCAACCGGGCGGCACGCTCGGGCAGGGACGACGCCGGCGGCGCCGCCTTCGTCAGCGCGCGCGCCGACGGCCCGACGCTCACCAGCGGCACGCCGAAGCCGGCCAGCCGCTGCGCGAAGTCCTCGTCCGGCGGGGCGCACACCCGCACCTCCGCGCCGCGCTCCCGCAACCGCACGGCCAGTGCCACCAGCGGTTCCACGTCGCCCCGCGACCCATAGGTGGACAACACAAAACGCACTACGCAAATCCCCCGTTTCACCTGGTTCCGGCTTCGGTCGGTGATTCTGCGCCACGGAGGGGGCCTTGCCGCAAGCCCCCCGGTGCGCTATACGTTGAGAGTGGAAAGGAGCGGTTCGCCTCCTTTCCCTTTTTCTTTTTCGCGCCCCCTTCCGCGTCCTCTGCCTGGACGGATGAAGGTGCGGGCGCGCCGGCCCTGGCTGACGATGGGTGCGGGACCGCGCCCCTCGGGACGCGGTCGCACCCCGTCCTACGTCGTCGAGCCGAGGGAGCGTCGGATGCGAGCGAACGACCACGCACCCGGACGGACGACGGACGAGGAGCAGGAGGCCGAGGAACTGCTGCGCCGCTGCGCACGGGACCTGATGGACGTCGCCGACGGCCTCCGCGAGGTGTCAGCGCGCACCGGCGCCGCCCTGTCCGCACCGTCCCTGGCCGCGTCCGTGCGTGAACGGCCGCGCACCGGGCTCGCCGCGCGCTGGGCGCTGCTGCGGGCCCTGACCGGTGGACAGGGGCTGGGCGGCCCGGTCGGCGCGACGCCGCACGGCACGGGCCGGATGCTCGGTGCGGCCCGGACGGTGCTGGGCCGGGAGAGCCTGGCCGCGCTGGTCGCCGTCGGCGCGCTGCGTCTGCGGATGGCCGCCGTGCTGACCGGCCACCCCGGGTACGAACGCGATCCGGGCATGCGGCGGCTGACCGACGCCGTCGGCGCGAAACGGGATCCGGAGGCCGCACGGGCCCTGCGCGCCCTGTTCCGGGACCCCGGCGCCCAGCGCGCCCTGTCGGGACTCGCACCCCTGATGACCGAACTCCTCTCCGTCCGCGCGCTGTTGGACGAGGAGCCCCGACACGACCGTCCCCGCCGGAAGCCGGCCGGGAGCCGCGCACCGGCGACTCACGCCCGACGGGCGACCGGAACCGCCCAGGCGGCGGACGCGGCACCGCCCACCGACGCGGACCCGGCGGCCGACGGAGTACCGTCCACCGGCGCCGTACGGGAGGCGGACGCCGTGTCGCTCACCGGCGCCGTACGGGCGGCCGATGCCGTGCCGCCCAGCGACGCCATCACGGTGGCCGACCCAGGACGGCCCACCGGTGCCGTCCCGGCGACCGGCGCCGCACCGTCCGCCGGCGCCGGACCGCCCACAACCGTTCCGCCGGGCGCCGACCGAGGGCGGCCCACCGCAGTCCCGGCGGCCGATGGCGCCGCACCGTCGACCGGTCCTGCACCGTCGACCATTCCCGCACCGTCGGCCGGTGCCGTACCGTCGGCCGGCGCCACACCGAGTACCGCGGCCCTCCACCCCGGTCGGCGGGACCCGGGCGACGGCGCCGCCGAGGCCGTGGGCCTGACCGTCCAGGAACGGCAGATCGTCGCCACCGAGGGCTCCTTCCTCGGCTACTTGCGCAACATCGAGGTGCTGTCCGGCGACGGGCGGATCCTCGTGCAGAACGTGCGCGGCCCGGACGGTGTCGTCCGGTACGTCGTCCAGGTGCCCGGCACCGCACCCGGCCGCCCCCGCCACGCCTTGCCGCAGGACTTCGCCGAAGCCTGGCGGGCTCTCTTCCGGACCGACTCGCCGCACACCCGGTCGATCCTGCTCGCCCTGCGGGACCACGGCATCCCGCGCGGCGCCGAACTCGCCCTCATCGGGCACGGCGAGGGGGGCGTCGCACTGCTGAACCTCGCCCGGGACCCGGAGTTCTGCCGCGACCACCGGGTCACCCACGTGATCGCCGTCGGCTCCCCGCCGGGGGACCGCGGGGTCGCCGACCCGCGCACCCGGATCGTCCGCGTCACCAACCGGCACGACCTGGTGGCCGTGCCCGACGGTCGCGGAGCGGCACCGCAGCCACCACCCGCCGCGGCCCCGAAGCCACCGGCCGCCGCGGCTCCGCAGCCACCGGCCACCACCGCCCCGCACCCGAACCCGGAATCGCGCCCGCGCCCGCACCCGCGGCGACGTCCGGCCCCGCAGCCGTACGTACACCCGCGTCCCGACCAGGACGCGAACCCGTACGAGGCCGAATACGAGGGCCCCACTCGCGAGTTCCCGCTCTGCCACTTGGTCCGCGAGTACATCGAACACCTGCGGACGGTGGTGCCCGGGGTCCGCGAGGACGTCGACGAAGCGCTCGGCGCCTACCGCGGACCCGTCGTACGCACCCAGGCGTACCGGCTCGGGAACCGCGCGCACCCGCCCGAGGGCCACCCTTTCCTCACCGTGCCCACCGCCTCCGTGCCCACGACGACCGGGCCCGTCGACGTCCCGGTGCGCTACTACGACTCCTCCGCCGCCCACCTGTGCTTCCCCGTCGACGCCGGGGCGGCGCACGCCCTGCTGCCCGACGGCACCTGGATGCGGCCGAGCCGGCTGGGCCGACGGGCGCTGGCGGTGCTGTCCCTGTACGAGCACCGCTGCTCCACGATCGGACCCCACGCCGAGATCGCCCTGTCGGTCCTCGTGGACGACCTGTGGCGGCCGCGGCCCTACGACATCGCCGCCGACCTGCTGCGCCGGGCCGACCTGCGCCGCACCGGCCGTTGCGTGCTCTCCCTCGCGGTGAGCAGCGAGGAGGCCCGTGTCGTCGCCCGCGAGGTCTGGGGCCGCCCGGCGGTCCGCACAGCCGCCGACGCCGAGCTGATGACCCGCCACTTACGTTTCACGGCACCCGAGATGGGCCTCGCCGTCGAAGGCCGCCTCGGCCCCGGCGTCCGCTGCCCGGAGCCCGACTGGGTCCTGTACGGCCGGCGCGGCGAGAGCACCGTACGCAGTGTGGCCCGGGCCCACGGCCGCTCGCGTCTGCACCTGGCGACGCGGGTGCGGCTGCGGCTGAACACGGCCGCCGCCGAACCCCTGGCCGGACAGCTTCGCCGGCTCCACATCGACACGGCCCGGCCGCTGTTCGTGCTGGCCTGCTCGCAGTTCATGGTCCACCGCAGCGCGGGCGTGGTCCTGCCGCGCTGAGACCCGCCCGTACGAGACCCCGCTGGAGCCTTCTGTGGTCACCGAGTTCCTCCGCACGACGTCACCGGTCAGCGAACTCCTCGACCGGATCAGCCGGTTGCGCACCGACGCCGACCTGGTCGACGGCTACGCCCGACGGCTGAGCGAGATCGCGTCCGCGCTGGCCGGCTGCGCGGCGGCACCCGAGGGGACCAGTGACACGCTGGAACGGCGGGCGGCCGCGTGCGGCACCGCCGCGACGCAACTGCGCACGGCGGCGGACGCGTTGCTGGAACACGTCAGGGCGGTCGGATGAACGGCGAAGCGTACGAGGGGCCACGGAGATGAGCGTTCGGCAGCATGTGCGCGTCGGCGGCCGCGTCCAGGGTGTCTTCTACCGCGACACCTGCCGTCGCCTCGCCGAGGAACGAGCCGTCGCGGGATGGGTGCGCAACCTCCACGACGGCGACGTGGAAGCCGTGTTCGAGGGCGCCCCGGACGACGTCGAACACATGGTGCGCTGGGCAGCCGAGGGCCCGCCGTCGGCCCAGGTGAGCCGCTGCACGACCACACCCGAGCAGCCCGAGGGCCTGTCCGGCTTCCGCGTGCTGCCCGACGCGGGACCCGAACCTGACTAGGCGGCGCTTGTGATCATTGGGCTTGCTCGGGGGAAGGCGATCCGGGTGGGTGAGCGGGGTCGTGGGAGCGAGGGCGGGAGACAGCGAGTGAGCGAGCGGCGCGGACGCGACTGGACACGGATGACTCCCTCGGACTTCGACCGCGACGCGCCGCCCTGCTGGGGCACGGACGCGATTCCAGCCGTGCCCGACGCATGCGGTACGACGCCCCTCTTCGGCGAGAAGCTCCGGGCCACGGACGACAACGGGCCTGACTCTCCGGATGGTGGCGGAGGCGACCAAGGAACCTTGTTCTGACGCGCTTCAACCGGTGAGGGCCGGCTCAGTCCGGCGGGCGGGCCGTCGGAAGTAGCGGGCGCCCGACCACGTGCCGGGCCGTACCAAGAAGGCGTGCGCACGGCCGTCGCGCCACGGCGGCCGTGCGCACGCCGTGTGTGGGCCGGGCTCCGAGCAGAGCGGTCACGGCCTGCTCGGGCCGGCTGGTTCGTCCGGACCCGGTACCGGGCGGGTCCGGGTCCAGGACGGGTCGGCGGGCAGCTCAGGAGTGGGGGCCGGGCCGGGGTGGGGGACGGTCGGCAGGCTCATGGGCGGTGGCTCCTTCGGACGAGGTGGGGGACGGTCCGTGGAGGGGTGTGGTCGGTGCGGCGAGCGTGGTCGCCGCACCGCGGGCCGGGGCGCGGTCGTGGGGTGCGGGGGTCAGGTTAGTGGTGCTGAGCCGGGCAGGGGAATCACTCGGGAGCGGGATGTCCGCCTCCGTGTCCGGGGCCGGAGGCGCCGTCGGCAGTTCCGCCCAGACGATGCGCGCCGGCCGGCCGGGCGCGAGTGTCACGCCCCAGTCGTCGCTCAGCGCGGCGACCAGGAAGAGGCCGCGCCCGTTCTGGTCGTCCGGGCCCGGCTTCCGGGGGAAGGGGAGGGCGCGGCCCCGGTTCTGGTCCTCTATCTCCAGGCGCACCCGGTCCGCCCCGCGGCGCACCCGGCACACGACACGTTCGCCGGCCGCGTGCACCAGCGCGTTGGTGACCAGCTCCGAGAGCACGACGGCGGCGTCGTCCCGGACGGTCTCGGCGACGCCCCAGACCGTCAGCAGGTCGCGCACCACGCGGCGGGCCGTGCCGACCGCGGGCGGCAGCGCGGGCAGGTCGAAGGCGGCGGTGGGGCCGGGCGGCGAGTCCCCGGTGACGTGCGGGTCGGGCAGCGTGTCCCCGGTGACATGTGGTTCGGGTGGTGCGTCTCCGCAGACGAGCGGGCCGGGGCCGGCGGGCCCGGGGAGTCGGCCCGGGTGCTCGCCTGCGGATGGTCTCGGACCGGGGGGCGGCTCCGCCGGCGGCTCGGCGGACGCCGACGCGGCTGGGGCGTCCGGGACGCCGACCTGGGGTTCGGAGACGGGGACCGTCGAAAGCGGCGACGGCGACAAGGGCGAGAGCTGCGGCAGCGACGGAGGCTGCGGCGCCGGCGCGATCACCGCCGGTCCGCCGGAGGCCCGGTCCGCGGGCGGTCTGTGCACGGGGCGGGGGAGGGAGGGCGGAGCCATCGCCGTACGCCTTTCGTCCGGCCGCTCGTCTCAGGGACGGCCGGTGTCGGAGGGCCGGCCGTCCGGAAGCGGACGACACCCGGCCTCCCGCGAGGCCGTGGTGGCAGCCCTGTCTCCCCCGACCGGACCGCTTCGCCCGCTCCTACGACGAGCCGGAGCAGTGGATCCACTCTGGCACCCGTCAACAACGCGCCGCAACCAGCAAGTTGAAAATCGCAAGCAGTCGCGAGTGTACGGCTCGTGTCGCGAAGGCCCGGGACGGCGTGGCCGAAAAGGAAGCGAAAGGGACCGGAATTCGCCACAAGCTTGGCTGTTGTGCCGCGTGGCGGGAATTGCGGGGAAAGAAATGGAGTGGCAAGCGGAACCGGGCGGAGGGGAATGCGGTCTTAAGGTCCGTCGAGGGCCTGGATGAGAGCGGTCGCGAAGAAAACAATGGAATGCGAGAAATGACCTGAAGCCGGTCCTCCCACCGGCCGGCACAGGCGCCCGGCCCCGCCCCGCCCCACTCGGGGCGGGGCCGCGCTGTAGGGGGGCAGCCCGCCTCACCCGTCCGGGAGGGCTCACCCCGTCCGGGTGCCCGACCCCCGCACACGGGCCTCGGCGACCGCCGCCGGCCGGTGCGGGTGGCGGACGCCGGCGGCCGTGCGGTGCACGGCGATGAGCGCGGCGTCGTCGTCGAGCCGGCCGCCCACGTGGGCGAGCAGATCGCGCCGCAGATGGTGCATCAGCGCCTCTGGGCTGTCGTCCGTCCAGCGGGCGGCCCGCTCCGCCAGCGGATAGAACCGCCCGCGCGCGTCCCGGGCCTCGATCACCCCGTCGGTGTACAGCAGCAGCGTGTCGCCGGGTTCGAGGGAGACCACGTCCAGCGTGTGCTCCGCACCTGCGTGCACTCCCAGCGGCGGCGCCGGGTGCAGGCTCGGCACCGTGACCGCGTGACCGGGGCTGAGCAGCAGCGGCGGCGGATGGCCGCAACTGGTCATCCTGGTGACCGGGTCCTCGTCCGGGATCTCCATCAGCAGAGCCGTGGCGAAACGCTCGCCTGCCTCCTCCGCGGTGTCCAGCTCGGCCGTGTACCGGGTGATGCTCTGGTCGAGCGCCTTCGCCAGGTCCCGCAGCGCCACATGGCGGTGCGCGCTCTCCCGGAAGGCGCCCAGCAGCAGAGCCGCCTCCCCGATGGCGGCCAGGCCCTTGCCGCGCACGTCGCCGATGAGGACCCGTACCGAGCCGTCGCAGCGGGTCGCCGCGTACAGGTCGCCGCCGATCTGCGCCTCCTCCTCGGCGGCCAGGGACAGGGACGCGATCCGCAGCGGACCGATGTGCTCGGGCAGCGGCCACATCAGCACGTGCTGGGCCGCCTCGGCGACGTTGCGGACCTGGGCCAACTGTGTCTGGCGCCGTTCCCGCAACGCGCTGTAGACGACGACCGCCACCGAGAGGATCGCCAGCGTGACGATCTGCACGATGTGGTTCGTCGTCGTCAGACCGCCGTGGTAGACGCCGATCAGGCCTTGGGCGAGCACCGCCAGCGCGCCCACCAGGCCCGTGGTGCGGGGGCCGGCGAACGACGGGGTGAGGGCGGGCGCGATGACCAGCGCCGGGCCCAGGTGGATGCTCTCGGGGGAGCGCAGGTCGACCACCGTGATCACCACGATGAGCACG
This sequence comes from Streptomyces sp. WI03-4A, assembly GCF_033792105.1. NCBI lineage: Bacteria > Bacillati > Actinomycetota > Actinomycetes > Kitasatosporales > Streptomycetaceae > Streptomyces > Streptomyces sp. WI03-4A. Next base: position 20,950 of record NZ_JARAUO010000054.1, on the reverse strand, counting down.
ATCGGGAGCAGCAGCAGGGCCCGGGGCGAGCGCCACAGCATGCGCGCGTCCCGACCTGCGAGCCCGGCCCTCATGCCTACCAGGGTGCGCCCGCGCACGCGCCGCGGCACTCGGAAGGCACCGCCCGACGGCCACGACTGACCGTGCGGGGCCCCGGGTACCCGGAGGGCTCCGGGGCCGCCCCCGGCCGTCCGCGGGGGCGCCGGGTGTGGTCGACGGACGCGAATGGAGAGGCCATGACGCAGAACGGGGAGGACACCACCCCCGCCCGACGGCCGGAGGTCACCGGACTCCGGCTCGCCGCCGACGGCCCGGTGCGGCCCGCCGCGGCGCCGCCCGGCAGCCAGGACCTGCCGCAGGACCGCAGCCAGGCGATCCTGGAGGCCGCCAAACAGATCGGAGCCCTGCTCAAACGCAAGGGCCACCCGTTCGCCCTCGCGGGCAGCGTGGCCGTCTACGCCCACGGCGGCAGCCGCCACCTCCAGCACGACGCCGACTTCGCGGTGCTGCCGGAGGACGCCGACGCGGTGGCCGCCACCCTGCGCGAGGCGGGTCTGACCGTGCGCACCCCGCCGGAGGACTGGCTGCTCAAGACCGACTGCCACGGGCAGGACATCGACATCATCTTCGAGCTGGCGCACCAGCCCGTCAGCAAGGACATGCTGGCGCGGGCCCAGTGCCTCCCCGTCGACTCGGTGCTGATGCCCGTGCTGGCGCCCACCGACCTGATCCACAGCCTGATCAGCGCTTTCTCGGAGCACTACTGCGACTTCGGGGCGGTCCTGCCGGTGGCCCGCGCCGTGCGCGAGAAGGTCGACTGGGACGCGGTGCGCCAAGCCTGCGGGGACGCGCCCATGCCGGCCGCCTTCCTGTTCCTGCTCGAACGGCTGAACGTGATCGAACCCCGGGAGGGGACATCATGACCGATCCCGACGTACGGCCGCCGGGCCCGCCCGCGGCCGAGAACCTGGACTACCGCGTCGCCCACCTGGCCGACCGCCTCGCCGCCGGCCACCTCGGTGAACTGGGTGTACGGCTCGTCCCGCACGGCGACTCCGTCCTGCTGACCGGGACCGTGCCGTCCACACAGTGCCGGGACGAGATCCTCGGCCTGGCCCGCGAAGAACTGGCGGGGCACCCCGTCCACTGCGACCTGCTGATCGCCGGGACCTCCTCGCCCGACCACGGGGAGGACCTCACATGATCCGCGTAGCGGCGGTGGGAGACATCCACATGGCCCCCGAGAGCGAGGGCACGCTCCGCCCCGCCTTCGAGACGCTGCCCGGCTGCGCCGACGTCCTGCTGCTCGCCGGCGACCTCACCCGGCACGGCACCCCGGAGGAGGCGCGGGTCGTCGCCCGGGAGATCAAGGACCTCCCGGTGCCGGTCGTCGCCGTCCTCGGCAACCACGACCACCACGACGAACGGCCCGACGAGGTCACCGGGATCCTCCAGGAGGCCGGCGCCCGGGTTCTGGAGGGTCAGTCCGCCGTCGTCACCACCGCCGGCGGCGCGCGCATCGGGGTGGCCGGGACCAAGGGCTTCGGCGGCGGGTTCGTCGGACGCTGCGCCGGGGAGTTCGGCGAGCCGCTCATGAAGGAGTTCGTCCGCTACAGCCGCCGGTGCGCCGACGGCCTGCTGGCCGCCCTGAAGGAGCTGGACGAGCAGGACTGCGGCGTGCGGATCGCCCTGACCCACTTCTCGCCGGTGCCGGACACCCTGGCCGGGGAGCCGCCGGAGATCTACCCGTTCCTCGGCAGCTACCTGCTCGCCGAGGCGATCGACACCGCGGGCGCCGACCTCGCCGTGCACGGGCACGCCCACGCGGGCACCGAGCACGGCATGACCAGCGGCGGTGTGCGGGTGCGCAACGTGGCCCAGCCGGTGATCGGCCAGGCGTTCCACGTCTACCACCTGCCGGTCGCGCAGCGAGCGGAAAGGGCGGATCGCCAGCCCGCCTGACACCGCGAGCCCTGCCCCGGGACCAGCCCCGGCCGGGATCAGCCCCGGCCCGGGGCCTGCGCTTCCCCGAGGCTCAGGCGCCCGTGCCCAGGCGCGCCCCGCCCCGGCCCTGCCCCGGGACCAGCCCCGGGCCGGGACCAGCCCCGGGCCGGGACCAGCCCCGGGCCGGGGACCTGCCCCGGCCCGGGGCCTGCGCTTCGCCGAGGCTCAGGCGCCCGTACCCAGGGGCGCCCCGCCCCGCGATCGCAGCAGCCGGCCTGACACAGCGGGGGCCGACCCGGAATCAGCCCCGACCCGGAATCAGCCCCGCCCGGGATGAGCCCCGCCCCAGCCGGGGACCTGCCCCGACCGGGGACCAGCCCCGAGCCAGGCCCTGACCGGAGCCGGGCTCAGGCCGCCGTGCCCAGGGCCGCCCGGCCGGTCATGTCGCCGTCCTTCGCGGTCAGCGTCACCGGCGCCGGGGCGGTGCGCCGTCGGGCGAGCAGGCCGGCGGCGATCGCCCCGGAGATCAGCAGCCCGCCGGCGACCAGCGCGCCCCGGGTCCCCGCCCACTCCATGAGGAGGCCGAGCGCCGGGGGACCGCCGAGGCCCCACACCGTGCCGACGCTGCTCCACACGCCGAGCACGCGGCCCCGCAGGTGCGGGGGCGGATCGGTCTGCAGCACGGCCGTGCCCGCGGTGTCGGAGACCGACTCCACCACCGCCATCGGCAGCACCAGCACCAGCAGCACCGCGAGGGAGGGCGAGAGGCCGGCCGCCACCTGAAGCAGCCCGCCCGCCGCGGCGAGCAGGCCCACGGCGCGCACCGAGGGCCGGCGCAGCCGGGCGCCGAGCACCGCGCCGAGGATGCCGCCGACGGCCAGCACCGTGGAGACGGTGCCGAAGGCCCCGGCACCGCCCGCGAGCGGACCGGTGACGAGGACGGCGAGGGTCAGGCCGTAGTTGCGGCCGAAGACGGAGCTGAGCCCGGTGACGGCGGCGAGTGCCACCAGCCGGGGCCGGCGCGCGAAGTAGGCCAGGCCCTGCCGTACGCCCATCTCCTCACGGTCCGGTACGGCGCGCTCGGCGCTCACCGGGTCCTGGACCGCGCCGGGTGCGGGCCGCAGGAACGGCACGACCGCCGCCACGAACAGGAACGACAGCCCGTTGGCTGCGTACGCGGCGGACGTGCCGAGGAAACCGACGGTCACCCCCGCCAGCGCCGTACCGGTGAGCCGGCCGGCGCTGTGCACGAGGGCGCCGACGCCGATCGCGGACGGCACGTCCTCCACCGGGACGAGGTCGTTGCCGAGGAGGGCGCACGCGGGTCCGTCGACGGTGGCGATCACACCGGTGACCGCCGCCAGCACCATCAGCGCCGGCATGTCGATCCGGTCGAGCGCCACGAGCAGGGCGGTGGTGAAGGCGACCGCGCCGAGCAGCGCCTGGCTGACGGCGACGGTCAGCTTCCGCGGCCAGCGGTCCACGGCCGCGCCGCCCAGCAGGCTCACGAACAGCGCGGGCGCCGCCTGCACGGACATCGACAGGCCGGTCGCCGCGGCGGAACCGGTGATCTGGAGCACCAGCAGGTTCTGCACCGTGAGCTGCATCCAGGTGCCGGCGTTGGAGACGAGGTTGGCGACCGACCACCAGCGCATGCTGGGGTGCCGCAGGGACCGCCACGGCGAACGCGACGCACGCTTGGCGGCGGTTCCGGGCACGGGCTCGGGCAGGGCAGGGGAAAGGGGCACGGAGGGTACTCGACAGCCAGGGGTGGGGACAGACCGGCGGTACCCGTCGGGCCGGCTGCGCTGCGCGGCCGGGCCGCCCGGTCAGGGCGCCGACCATCGTGGCAGAAGGGACCGGCGCCCCGCCTCCGGCACCCGTGCGCGAGGCCCCGTACGGCCCTCAAATCCCTGCCCCTGGCTGGCACTTGACCCCCGCGTGGGGTTGCTCACAGAGGTGGTGCCGAGAGAGGGATGAACGGGGTGAAACCGGTCACCGGTTCACCGTGCGCATGCCCGCCTCGTCGTAGCGCTCTCCGGCCGCCTCGGGCAGTTCGGCGTCGATGCGGGCCAGGTCGTCCTTGGTCAGCTCGATGTCGACCGCGCCCGCGTTCTGCTCCAGGTAGGTGCGGCGCTTGGTGCCCGGGATCGGGACCAGGTGCTCGCCCTGGGCCAGCACCCAGGCGATGGCGAGCTGCGCCGGGGTCACGTCCTTCTCCGCGGCGATCTCCTTCACCTTGGCGGCCAGCCGCTGGTTGGCGTCGATGTTGGCGTCGGTGAAGCGGGGGTTGTTGCGGCGGAAGTCGTTCTGGTCCAGCTCCTCGGGGGAGGAGAACCGCCCGGCGAGGAAGCCGCGGCCGAGCGGCGAGTACGGCACGAAGCCGATGCCCAGCTCACGGCAGGCGGGCAGCACCTCGGCCTCGACGTCCCGCGACCACAGCGAGTACTCGCTCTGCACCGCCGTGACCGGGTGGACGGCGTGCGCGCGCCGGATGGTCTCCGCGCTCGCCTCGCTCAGCCCGATGTGCCGCACCTTGCCCTCGGCGACCAGCTCACCCAGGGCACCCACCGTCTCCTCGATGGGCACGGCGGGGTCGACGCGGTGCTGGTAGTACAGGTCGATGTGGTCGGTGCCCAGGCGCTGGAGCGAGCCGTGGACCGAGCTGCGCACGTGCTCGGCCGAGCCGTCCTGCCGGCCGATCGTGCTCATGTCGCCGGGCACCGCGTCGTCCATGCGGTAGTTGAACTTCGTGGCGATCACGTACTCGTCGCGGTGCCCCCGGATCGCCTCGCCGACCAGGGACTCGTTGGTCAGCGGTCCGTAGAGCTGCGCGGTGTCGAGGAAGGTGATGCCCAGCTCCAGGGCCCGCCGGACGGTCGCGATGCCCTCGTCCTGGTCGGCGGTGCCGTAGAAGGCGGACATGCCCATGCAGCCGAGGCCGATGGCCGATACCTCAAGATCCCGCAGACTGCGCTGTCGCATGTGGTGTTCCAGCCTTTCGGTTCGATCGTCGTTCCCCACGGCACGAAGGCCCTTCTCCATGGAGCGACGGATTCCGTCTCCTGGCATCCCGTGCGGGAACACCGGACGGGCGCGGCCCTCGTGCGCCGGGGTGTCTTCGACGCTATGACCTGGAGCGCGCTCGAAGTCAACCCGGCCGGTGACACCCCCGGCTCGAACGACCACCCGCTCCGCGTGCGGCCAGGGCCCGTCGGTGTGATGCTTTTCGCACTTCGACACCTACGGGCACCCCCTAATGTTGCCGCGACGTACGGCAGGGCATGGCTGACACCATGGTGTTCGTCGCCGCCAGGCAGCTGAAGGGAATCCAGGATGTTCCGCAAGGTGCTGGTCGCCAACCGTGGAGAGATCGCGATTCGCGCGTTCCGGGCCGGTTATGAACTCGGTGCGCGCACGGTCGCCGTCTTTCCGCACGAGGACCGCAATTCACTGCACCGGCTGAAGGCCGACGAGGCGTACGAGATCGGAGAGCCCGGGCATCCCGTGCGGGCCTACCTCTCCGTCCCGGAGATCGTGGCCGCCGCCCGCCGGGCGGGCGCCGACGCCGTCTACCCCGGTTACGGGTTCCTCTCCGAGAACCCCGAACTCGCCCGCGCCTGCGAGGAGGCGGGCATCACCTTCGTCGGCCCGAACGCGCAGACGCTGGAGCTGACGGGCAACAAGGCGCGCGCGGTCGCCGCGGCCAGGGCCGCCGGAGTGCCGGTGCTCGGCTCCTCCGCGCCCTCCAACGACGTCGACGAACTGATCAGGGCCGCCGACGACATCGGCTTCCCCGTCTTCGTCAAGGCGGTCGCGGGCGGCGGCGGGCGCGGCATGCGCCGCGTGGAGGACCCCGCTCAGCTGCGCGAGTCCATCGAGGCCGCCTCGCGCGAGGCGGCGTCCGCCTTCGGCGACCCGACGGTCTTCCTGGAGAAGGCCGTTGTGGACCCGCGCCACATCGAGGTGCAGATCCTCGCCGACGGCGAGGGCAACGTCATTCACCTCTTCGAGCGCGACTGCTCGCTCCAGCGCCGCCACCAGAAGGTCATCGAGATGGCGCCGGCGCCCAACCTCGACCCGGAACTGCGGGAGCGGATCTGCGGCGACGCCGTGCGCTTCGCCCGCGAGATCGGCTACCGCAACGCGGGCACCGTGGAGTTCCTCCTCGACCCCGCGGGCAACCACGTCTTCATCGAGATGAACCCGCGCATCCAGGTCGAGCACACGGTCACCGAGGAGGTCACCGACGTCGACCTGGTCCAGGCCCAGTTGCGCATCGCCTCCGGCGAGACCCTCGCCGACCTCGGCCTGTCCCAGGACACGGTCACCCTGCGGGGCGCCGCCCTCCAGTGCCGCATCACCACCGAGGACCCGGCCAACGGCTTCCGCCCGGACACCGGCCGGATCAGCGCCTACCGCTCGCCCGGCGGCTCCGGCATCCGCCTCGACGGCGGTACCACCCACGCGGGTACGGAGATCAGCGCGCACTTCGACTCGATGCTGGTGAAGCTCACCTGCCGGGGACGGGACTTCCGGGCCGCCATCGGGCGGGCCCGGCGTGCCGTGGCCGAGTTCCGCATCCGCGGTGTGGCCACCAACATCCCCTTCCTCCAGGCCGTCCTGGACGACCCCGACTTCCAGGCCGGCCGGGTCACCACCGCGTTCATCGAGCAGCGGCCGCACCTGCTGACCGCCCGGCACTCCGCCGACCGCGGCACCAAGCTGCTCACCTTCCTCGCCGACGTCACCGTCAACAAGCCGCACGGCGCGCGCCCCGACCTGCTCGACCCGGTCGCCAAGCTGCCCGCCCCGCCGGCCGGGGAGCCGGCCGCCGGTTCCAGGCAACGGCTGGTCGAACTCGGCCCCGAGGGCTTCGCCCGGCACCTGCGCGAGTCCCCGACGATCGGCGTCACCGACACCACCTTCCGCGACGCCCACCAGTCGCTGCTGGCCACCCGGGTGCGTACCAAGGACCTGCTCGCCGTGGCCCCGGTCGTGGCCCGCACCCTGCCGGAGCTGCTGTCCCTGGAGTGCTGGGGCGGCGCGACGTACGACGTGGCGCTGCGTTTCCTGGCCGAGGACCCGTGGGAGCGGCTGGCCGCGCTGCGCGAGGCCGTGCCGAACATCTGTCTGCAGATGCTGCTGCGCGGCCGCAACACCGTCGGCTACACCCCTTACCCGACCGAGGTCACCGACGCCTTCGTCCAGGAGGCCGCCGCCACCGGCATCGACATCTTCCGCATCTTCGACGCGCTCAACGACGTGGGCCAGATGCGGCCCGCCATCGACGCCGTGCGCGAGACCGGCACCGCGATCGCCGAGGTCGCCCTCTGCTACACCGGCGACCTCAACGACCCGGCCGAGCGGCTCTACACCCTCGACTACTACCTGCGTCTGGCCGAGCAGATCGTCGGGGCGGGCGCGCACGTCCTCGCCATCAAGGACATGGCCGGACTGCTGCGCGCCCCGGCCGCTGCCAAGCTGGTGACGGCGCTGCGCCGCGAGTTCGACCTGCCCGTGCATCTGCACACGCACGACACGGCCGGCGGCCAGCTCGCCACCTACCTCGCCGCGATCCAGGCGGGCGCGGACGCCGTGGACGGCGCGGTGGCCTCCATGGCCGGCACCACCTCGCAGCCGTCGCTGTCGGCGCTGGTCGCCGCCACCGACCACTCCGAGCGGCCCACCGGCCTCGACCTCCAGGCCGTCGGCGACCTGGAGCCGTACTGGGAGAGCGTCCGCAGGATCTACGCCCCGTTCGAGGCGGGCCTCGCCTCCCCGACCGGGCGTGTCTACCACCACGAGATCCCCGGCGGGCAGCTGTCCAACCTGCGCACCCAGGCTGTGGCCCTCGGCCTCGGCGACCGCTTCGAGGACATCGAGGCGATGTACGCCGCCGCCGACCGCATCCTCGGTCACCTGGTCAAGGTCACCCCGTCCTCGAAGGTGGTCGGCGACCTCGCCCTGCACCTGGTGGGCGCCGGGGTCTCGCCGGCCGACTTCGAGGCGACGCCCGACCGGTTCGACATCCCGGACTCGGTGATCGGCTTCCTGCGCGGTGAGCTGGGCACCCCGCCCGGCGGCTGGCCGGAGCCCTTCCGCACCAAGGCCCTCCAGGGCCGCGGCGAGCCCAAGCCGGTCCCGGAGCTGTCCGCCGAGGACCGCGAGGGGCTCGCGAAGGACCGCAGGGCGACCCTGAACCGGCTGCTGTTCCCCGGCCCGACGCGCGAGTTCGACACGCACCGCCAGAGCTTCGGCGACACCAGCGTGCTGGACAGCAAGGCGTTCTTCTACGGGCTGCGCCCGGGCAAGGAGTACGCCGTCGACCTGGAGCCGGGCGTCCGGCTGCTGATCGAGCTTCAGGCGATCGGCGAGGCCGACGAGCGGGGTCTGCGCACCGTCATGTCCTCGCTCAACGGCCAGCTCCGGCCGATCCAGGTGCGCGACCGGGCGGCGGCGTCCGACGTGCCGGTGACGGAGAAGGCCGACCGCACCGATCCGGGCCATGTGGCGGCGCCGTTCGCCGGTGTGGTGACGCTCACCGTGACCGAGGGCGACGAGGTGGCGGCCGGTGCGACCGTGGCCACCATCGAGGCGATGAAGATGGAGGCGACCATCACCGCGCAGAAGGCGGGCCGGGTGTCCCGGCTGGCCATCAACCGGATCCAGCAGGTAGAGGGCGGCGACCTGCTGGTCGAGATCGCCTGAACGCACGTCCGCCGCGGCCGGGGGAGCCGGCCGCGGCGGACGGTGCGATGGCGCTCAGTCCCAGAGCGGGTAGGTCACGACCTTGGGGAAGCCGTCCGGGCGCGCGTTGTCGTAGGTGAGGGTCATCCGCGTGAAGTGCTGGACGTCCGGGTGCTTCTTCCACGGCTCCGGGCGGTCCAGGCGCACCACCACCGGGTACGGGTGGAAGCGGCCCGCGGCGCAGTACGGCTTGCAGTCGTTGACCCAGTTCACGCCCACGGCCTTGGCTCGCTGGGTGCCCCAGCGGGTCCAGTCGAGCCCGGCGAGGCGGCTGTTGCCGTCACCGCAGGCCAGGATGAAGTCGGTCGGTCGCACGTCGCGGTTCCACTGGCAGTCGACCAGTACCGGCTGCCGGGGCCGGGCCTTGGGGGCCGTGTCCGGCGGGCCGGCCGAGGCCGTGGACATCGACGCCGCGAGCAGGGCTCCCGCCGCGAGCGTGACCGCCGTTCCCATCACTGATCCGCGCATGGCCGCTCCCAGCCGTCGTGCCGTGTCCGAGCGCGTGCATCTCGACGCTACGACCGTACCGCCAAATGCACCAATCGCGCAGGTCGTGATGTATGTCGGGAGTCAGCCGTGGGAGACGGTCAGCCCGTAGAAGGCGACCCGGGCGCCGTTCGTGGTGCTGTCCGAGGAGGACTGGTTGTAGGAGCCCGCCTTGAAGTACTGCCGGTACGGGCTGAAGGAGGACGGGATCGCGTAGCGGGTGGTAGTGCCGTTGACGGTCAGCACGATGGTGTTGCCGCCGCTGACGGCGATGGTGTAGCTCCAGGTCTTGCCGACGGACACGTGCCCGACGGTGTGCGGGGTCTGCCCGCCGGAGGGCGAGTTCTCGGTGCCGAGCACGATGTCGCCGTTCGCGTGGTAGTACAGCTCCAGCAGCGGCTTGGTGGAGGAGCCGCCGGAGCCGAGGTGGATCTGGCCGACGCACACGTTCTTGGTCACCGAGACGACGCGCAGGGTCGCGCTCATCCGGTGGGAGCCGCCGAGCGACCAGTCGGCGGCGCTGCCGTCACGGTTCATCTCCCGCAGTTCCGAACGGGCGTAGTTCGAGTGGGGCGTGGTCACGCCCTTCTCGGGGGCCCAGAAGGTCATCGCGCCGTCGCGGGTGTCGGTGTAGAAGTACGCGTCCTGGTAGCCGTTCGCGCCCTGGAGCCGGGACGAGGGGATGGTGGTGGGGGAGCCGGGGGAGCCGACGGGCTCCTGGAGCTGCCACGTCGACAGGTCGAAGTTGCCGCCCGGCGCGACGTGCGGGTCGGCCGCGTCCGCGGTGCCGCCCACGAGGGCGGTCAGGGCGAGGGCGAGGCCCGCGGCGGTGGCGGTGGTGAGGAGCCGGTGCTGGGTCATGTGGGGGGTCCTTTCGCCGAGCCGGGACGCGTCCACCGTTCAGCGGGCTGAACGGTGGACGCATCCTTGGTCGTTGATGACCCGTGAAACTAAAGGTCCGAACCAGTCACGTCAAGGGGGTCAGCAGGCACCCTCGTCCTGCCAGGGGCCCCACTCCGAGGCGCCGGGCACCTCGTTCTGGGTCCACCACTTGGCCTTCCAGTTGTGCTTGTTGTACGACACCTCGTTCCCGGCCGTGTACACCGAGCTGGAACTCCACGCGGTTTTGCAGGAGTTCGGGGTCGGCGTGGGGGTCGGGGTCGGGGTGGGCGTGGGCGTCGTGCTCGGCGGGGTGGCCCCGGCGAACTTCACCGAGTACTTGGCGAAGTCCCAGGAGTTCTGCGCGACGCTGGAGCAGGTGCCCGACGTGCGGCCGCCGTTGTCGGCAGGGCTGCACTGGCGGTCGCGGTTCAGCGACCAGAACGTGAAGCGGTCCATGTTGTGGCTCGTCGCGTAGTCGAGCACGGTCTGGAAGTCGGCCTGCGAGAAGTACTCGCCGGTGTCACTGCGGCCGTTCATGCCGGAGAAGCCCTCATGGGCGTAGGCGGTGGCCTCGTCCCAGCCGAACGTGGACCGCAGGATGGCGTTGAAGTTGGTCAGCGCGCTGGTCTGGCTCGCCGCTCCGTTGAACCCGCCGTCGAACGGCATGATGGAGAAGTTGTTCGGGGTGAACCCCTGGGACTTGGCCTCCAGCAGCATCTGCTTGCCGAACCAGCCGGTCCCGTCCGCCGTGCCGGCGGTGGTCACGGACACGTACAGACCCGGGTTGTTCTGCTGGAGGATCTTCGCCGCGCCGATCTCGTTCCGGACGGCCGCGGTGTTCTCGTACTCCGGCTCCTCCAGGTCGAAGTCGATGGCGTGCAGGCCGTACTTGGTGATGACCTGCTGGTACGCCGCGGCCGTGGAGGCGGCGTCCGCGCAGGCCTGGCCGAGCTTGGTGCCGCCGTACCCGCCGATGGACACGGAGACGTCCCCGCCCTTGGCGCGGATGGTGCTGATGACGTTCTGCACGGCGGTGTCGCCGGAGACGGGCGCGGTGCCGCCCCAGGTGGGGGAGCAGCCGCCGCCGTTGGGCGCGAGGATGAAGGCCAGCTGGAAGGCCTTCAGGCCGGAGGCGTCCATGATGGCGGCCGCGTCCGGCGGGTCGTTGTCCAGCGGCATCAGGTACGGGGCGGCGGCGTACCAGCGGTTGCCGAGCGCGCTGGTCGCGCCCGAGGCGTTGCTCGCGACCAGCGTGGTCGTGCCCGCGGCGGCGAGCGTGACGGCCGCCGCCGCGCCCAGACATGCCCGAAGTCGTCTCACTGCGTGCCTCCAGGAGGTGGGGTGGGGAGGGAACCCTGAGCAGGGGAGCCCCACCTTCCGGGAGGTGTTGCGCTCACGTCAATGAGTTGGACTAGACCAACTTTCTCTTTGGACTAGACCATACGAATTCTTTACCCCTTGTCGACCAGCCGTAGGGTGAACGCCCGGTCCAGGGGCCGGCCCGGCGCGCTGACGGTCGTGACCCGGGTGGCCGCGTCGTACGACCAGGCTGAGCGCGGGAGTTGGCGTCCGTCGAGGAGCACCCGTGCGGGCGCGGCGGCGCCGTGCACCGTGAACCGGTACGTCCGCGCGTCCACCTTGCCCGTGTAGCCGCCCCGGCTCGCGCCGACCGTCACCGTCGCCCCGGCGGCGCCGGCCCGTACCGTCACACGCTGGGTGGCCGCGGACCCCTTCGCGAAGTCACGGGTCACGCCGTCGTCCTCGTACAGCGTGTAGTGGCTGGTGCCGTGGGCCGCCGGGTACAGGTCCCAGTCCAGCTCGTGCCGGTCACGGGTCTGCCAACTGGTCGTCCCCTCGGGCCACATGGGCACCACGGCGCCCTCGCGCACGAACAGCGGGAGCGTGTCCAGCGGTGCGTGGTAGCCGTTCAGGGTGGTCGGGCCCTGGTAGGTGCGGCCCGTCCAGTAGTCGGTCCAGGTGCCCTTGGGCAAATAGATGCCGTCGCGGGTGTCGGAGTCCTGGTAGACCGGCGCGACCAGGAAGTCGGGCCCGGACAGGAACTCGTACTTCGCCTGTTCGCCCAGGGTGTCCGGGTCGCCCGGGTACTCCAGCCAGAGCGGACGCACCGCGCCCACGCCCGTCTTCGCCGCCTGCGCCGACAGGGTGTACATGTACGGCAGCAGCCGCTCCTTGAGCTGGAGGTACTTGCGGTTCACCGAGGTGTACGGCTCCCCGTCCACCCACGGCTGCTGGTCGGCCGGCTTGCCCGTGGTGATGTCGCTCGCCCAGCCGTCCATCGTCATGATCGCCGGCAAAAACGCCTTCCACTGGAGGTCGCGGGCGTACATCTTGGCGTCGTGGCGGTAGATGCTGCCCACGTCGCCGGTGTCGTAGGCGATGCCGGACATGGTCGCGCCGGCGTAGGTCGGGATCTGCCAGCGGATGTAGTCCCAGGACAGCTTCTGGTCGCCGGACCACAGCACCCCGCAGCGCTGGGCGCCCGCCCAGGACACCGGCAGCCAAACGAAACCGCGGGCGTCGCTGTTGTCCTCGATGCCCTTCTTGGCGGCGTCGCAGGCGTCCAGCGCGAACTTGTAGCCGTTGCCGACCCAGGCCACGTCGAGCTTGGCCACCCGCTGTCCGGCCTTGACCTGGTCGGCCAGCTTGTCGATGCCGTCCTGGGTCCACAGGCCGAGCTGGGCGTGGTGGTCCGTGAGACCCTTGGCGGTCTGCTCCAGGTTCTCGTACCCGCAGCCGTAGCCGTCGTTCACGAGCATCCAGCCGAGCGGCATGCCGTGCTCGGCGTAGCCGTCCGCGACCTTCAGCGCGTCCAGGGTGTGCCGCTCGCCCCGGTTGGCGTTGTGCAGATAGCAGTCGGAGTCACCGGGTTCGAGGCCGTACACCGGCGGCATGAAGGGCCTGCCCGTCAACGCCGTGTACTTGCCGATCACTTCCTTGGCGTCACCGAGGAAGTAGTAGGCGTCCAGGCGCCGTTCCTGCTGACCGGTGGTGACCGGTGAGCCGAAGGTGTACACGCCCGGCGCGAAGGTGTTGCGGAAGACGCCGTAACCGGCGCTGGAGACGTAGAACGGCTGGGAGTTGTTGTAACCGCCCTCGTTCCAGTCGAAGCTGTTCGCCACGTACACGGTCCGCCCGCGGTGCGAGAAGCCGCCGTTCTGCTCACCGCCGCCGAAGAACTGCTCGTCGGCGCCTCGCGTCAGGCTCTGCCGCATGCCGCCGGTGGACCAGCGCAGCGGCTTGTCCTCCTGCCAGATCCGGGTGCGGTCGTCGGGTTCGTACAGCCCGAACCGCAGCGGCTTCTTGTACACGCGCAGGACCGCGTCGGGGGAGCGGATGCCGTAGTAGTCGCCCGCGTCGAAGGACGAGGTGTGCCGCTCGGGCGCGGGCCGCCCGCGCACGATGGCGGTCCCGGCCGGATCGCTCAGCGAGCCCGACGGGTCGGCCTGGAGGCGCAGCCGGCCGCCCGTCAGGAAGTCGGCGCGGGCCGTGAGCCGCCCGGCGCCGATGGTGTAGCTGCCGTCGCGCCCGGAGAAAGACGTGAGGTCGCCGGCGTCCGTGGTCGCGGGCAGGTACGCCGTGCCGGTGAAGGAGTCGTCGTGCACGTCGTACGGCACGACCACCACGTGGTAGGTCCCCGAGGCGCGCGGGATCACCGTGGCCTCGGGGTCGGCGGTGCCGGCGCTGGAGGCGACCTGCTTGCCGTGGTCGTCGTAGACGTACAGGTCGAAGTCGTCGGCGGGCTTCTCCCACTTCACCGACAGCGGGACACCGCCCTCGGGGTTGTCGTCCCAGTAGCCGTCCGGCACCGAGACCGTCAGGTCGAAACGGTCGCAGACCTTGTCGTCGGGGTCGTCGGCCGGGCAGCTCTCGGTGCCGCCGCCGGTGCCCTTGGCGTACACGGGGCTCTGCCAACTCACGCTGTTGTGGGTGGAGTCGAGGACGGCGCCGGCGGTCGCGGCGGCCTCGGCCGGGGCCGGGGCGACCAGCAGGGCACCAGCCAGGGCGGTCGCGAGACCGGCCGGGATCCAGGCCGGTCGCGGCACACGGTGTCGGAGTCTTCGCACGGAGGAACAGCTCCCATCGCACCATCGCGGACTGACTGTTCGTACGGCTTGTGCTCGGATGCGCTCGAAACGAGCTTCAATCGAGCAACTTCACGCACGAAGACTCGCGGTGGGCGCAGGTTCATGTCAATACCGGGGGGTGGACGCGGCCGGACACGACGAAGGCCGGCCCCCTCCGCGAGGGGGCCGGCCTTCGTCGCGCTCAGGCACGGCCGGTGGTGGTCCTCCGGAGCACGATCTGCGTCTGCGTGGTCTGCCCGACGAGCCGGTCCTCGTCGTCGCGCAGGTCGGTCTGCACCACGAGGAGAGTGCCGCCGACGTGCAGCGGGCGGGCCGTCGCGCGGACACCGCCGGTGGTCACCGCCCGCAGGAAGTTGGTCTTGGACTCCACCGTCGAGGTGCCGGAGGCCCCTTCGGGCAGATTGAGGTAGGCGCACACGGCGCCGACGCTGTCCGCCAGCGCCATCAGCGCCCCGCCGTGCAGGGCGCCGCCCGCCGTACAGAGGTCCGGGGACCAGGCCAGGCCGCCGACGGTGCGTTCGGGGGTGGCCTCGTGCAGCTCGACGCCGAGGCCGGCCGCGAACGGCATCGTGGCCAGCAGGTCTGCGGGCTTCGGCGCGGCCGGTTCGGCCGATTCGGAGGGGAGCATGGCGTACCGCCTTTCGTGACTGCCGTGATCACTGCGAAGGTCGACCAGGCAGTGTGCCAGGGCCGACGGCCCCGGTCCGGTTCGGTGGTCCCGAACACGCCACGGCGCCGACCGACACCCGGCCGTTCCTCCGTGCAGGGCCGCCAGGATCGTCTGACCTGCCCGGCATTCGGGTGGCATATGCCAATGGCCGGGGTGTTTCGAACGGTCATGCAGTGGATCACTGCGAACCATGGTGCTCGACCCGCCTCAGGAGGTGATCGTGTGAGAATTCTCCCCGGACGGTCGGCCGTCGGCTGCTGGTGGGAGACGGTGCGGACACGGGCGATCGTGGCATCGATCGTGCTCGTCCTCATGGTGACGACGTTTTACCTGGTCTGGTTCGGCCTCGGGGATTTCATGGAATCCCTGGCCTTCTCCGGCCGTATCACCGGTGCCGTCCTGGTCGCGGTCGGCGTCGGCACCTTTCTGGGCGCCCTCGCGGTCTTCGATTTCCAGTTCACCCGCTGTTTCCCGAACTCGGGACTGGTCGCGCTGATCGGCACGGTCGCGGCGTTCGTGACGAACCTCATGCTCGCTCTCGCGGTGATCCAGGACGGCGATTCCACGCTGTACAAGGTTTTGTGGAGCCTGCTCACCGCAGGCTCCGCGTGGGCGGCCGTCATGGTGTGGCGGACGAGGGTCGAGATCCCCGCTCCGAAGCGCGTGGCGGCGGCAGTGGTCGTCCCCTCGGTCCTCGCGCTGGCCAATTTCGGCTATCAGCACCTTTACCAGCCCTTTCAGCACGGAGCCCGACCACTCATCACGATCACCACGGGGAAGGCGATGGTGAGCCAGGACCGCAAGAGGTTCGCGGTGCCCGTCGAGATCAAGCTGGAGAACCACAGCGACGTGGGCTTCTACGTGCTGGGCGCCGAGTTCCACGCCATGGGGGAGAAGGTGCCGGTGAGCTCGAAGGACAGGCTTCGCGACAAGTGGCGCTCGGATTCCGAGCAGCACCGTGCGTTCCGGGAGAGAAGCGCACTCTCCCGTCGGGAGATTCACGATGCGGGCCAGTTGGTGATGGCCGAACCGTGGCTGGACCCCGGGGACTGGATCGAGGCGAACGACGGTTTCTCCATGCGAACGGTCGTGCAACTCCCCATGAACACCTCTTACGACCATCTGGCCTTCTACGCCACCGCCAGTTTCGGCCGCAAAGACCGACTCGCCCTCGAACATTTCGGCGGCGCGGCGTACTCCTGGAAAAACGGAAAGGCGCCCTCATGGGCGACGTCCGACGATTCCGACACCGTCATCTTCCGCGCGAGGGTGCACGAGAACAACGCGATCGACAAGCATACGAGGGATCACCGGTACATGACCGTCTATTGGCGGTTCGGCAAGCACGGAGCGGGCGTGCTGCCGACCGTGACCCGGAAAGGCGAAGAAGGTCGCACCGGTTCCGCTGAGGAGTCGAGCGAAGTGGTGAGCCGGTACGGAATCGTCGACGCCGACGCCGGACCCATCGAACAGACACTCTGGGAGATCAAGAGCAGGCGTTGACCGGCGGGAAAATCCCGCCATCCGTCCTGACTCGTCACCGATGTCCGCAGACCCATGGCGAACCGACCGTCGCCTGGGGCACCCTTGACGGTGTGCGTACTGTTTCGCGAGGTTTGGGCATCGGCGCACGGCGGGGAACCGAGTCGGCAGCAGGAACGGCAGGACGCGCCAGGCGCGTCATGGGGGGAGCGGTCGCCCATGCGATCCATGAGTCAGGACGCACACGCCTCACCGGTCGGTGCCGCGCCGGGCGCGGCGGTCGTGCCCGCGGCGGAAGGGCGGTCGATCTGAGGTGGAGATCACCATCCACAGACCCGGTGACCTGACCGCCGCCCTGCGCGGAGCCTGGCACCGGGCGATGGACGAGTCGCCCGAGTACGCGAACCCCTTCCTGGCACCGGAGTTCACGCTCGGTGTCGGCCGGCACCGCGGCGGGGCACGGGTGGCGGTCCTGCGGGAGGGCGGTGAGGCGGTCGGATTCCTGCCCTACGAGCGGGGACCGCTCGGCACCGGACGGGCCATCGGGCTCGGACTGTCCGACTGCCAGGCCCTGGTGCACCGGCCCGGAGTCGTCTGGGATCCGGGGGAGTTGCTGTCCGCCTGTGGGCTCAGCATCTTCGAGTTCGACCATCTCGTCCAGGAGCAGACACCGTTCGCCCCACATGTCACCGGCACCTTCGCCTCGCCGGTCATCGACGTGAAACCCGGCGACGGCGGCTACCCGGAGTGGCTGCGCGGCGCCTACCCCGGCCTGGCCAAGACGACGCTGAAGAAGGAGCGCCGGCTCGGCCGCGACCTCGGCGACGTGCGGTTCGAGTTCGACGAACGGGACCCGCGGGTCCTCGGCACCCTCATGGCGTGGAAGTCCGCCCAGTACCGCCGGACGGGACGGATGGACCGGTTCTCGCGGCCCTGGATCGTCGACCTCGTGAACCACCTGTTCCATGTGCGCGAGGAGCACTTCACCGGTGTGCTCTCCGTGCTCTACGCGGGGGACCGCCCGGTCGCCGCCCACTTCGGTCCGCGCTCCAGCACGGTCCTGGCCGCCTGGTTCACCGCCTACGACCCCGAACTCCACTACTACTCGCCGGGTCTGATGATGCACCTGAGGACGACCGAGGCCGCTGCCCGGCACGGCGTGACCCTGGTCGACCTGGGGCGAGGCGACAAGGAGTACAAGGACTGGCTCAAGACCAGGGAGCTGCGGGTCGGGGAGGGCTTCGCCGCCCGCGCCCACCCCGTGGCCGTGGCCCGGCGGATGTGGCGCGGGCCGGTACGCGGCCTGCGGAACACGGTGCTGGCCCATCCCCGGCTGCGCGAGCCCGCCGACCGGCTGCTGAGGACCGCGGGCCGGCTGCGCACGCGGGACGGGGCGACCGGCGGCAGGGCGTGACCGGCGGCACGGGACGGACCGCTCGCGAAGTCCGACCGCCGCCGCGCCGCAAATTCGGGGCCGGGAAACGGGGATTACTGGCAGGTTCTCGTCAAAATTGCGCCAAGTGACGGACATTCGGCCGTCCGGATGATCGGGTCTCCTGCGTCGGCAGTGTCGATGCCCCCTATGGGAGGTCCCTGGTGTCCGTGCCAACCCGCGGAAGACGGTGGATCGCCGTCTGCGCGCTCACCGCGTCCGCCGCGCTCGTGGCGATACCCCCGTCCGCCGCGTCAGGACGCGGCGGCGCCGATCCCCTCGGAGTCCGTACCCTCCACCAACTCGCCAAGGAGCGCGAGCAGTCGGTGGGCGCCCGGGCCTCGTCGTCCCCCCGGCTCCAGGCCGATGACGACGACGGCAACGAGGCGGACGAGATCGCCGAGGGAGCGGACCAGTACGCCGAGGCCCGCACCTCGCCCGGTGTCATCACCCCGGGCGCGTACGGTGCCGCCTGGCGCGATCTGCGCAAGCTGCCCGCCACCAAGGGCGCCTGGCGAAACCTCACCGATCTGCCGTACAACTCGGACGACGCGCGCTACCGCGACATCGACTCCAACTCCAGCGGCGGCTCGGGCAACGTGACCGGCCGCATGGCCGCGCTCGCGGCCGACGACGACGGCTACGTCTACGCGGGCAGCGCCGGCGGCGGGGTCTGGCGCTCGCGCCACGGCGGCGGCCACTGGCAGCCCATCAGCGACGCGCTTCCCGCGCAGTCCACCGGTGCCCTCGCCCTCGACGGGGCCGGCCGGCTGTGGCTGGGCACCGGCGAGGCCACCACCAACGCAGACGCCTACCTCGGCAGCGGGGTCTACGTCCTGGCCCACCCGCACCACGGCAGGTTCTCCGCGCGCCTGCGGGTCGGCGGGGACGAGCTGGACAGCACCACCATCCACGAACTGCGCTTCGGCGGCGGCAAGGTGTGGGCGGCCACCAGCGAGGGAGTGTGGAGCCACTCCACGAAGAAGCTGAGCGGCTCGTGGAAGCTGGAGTACGCGCCCAACCCCGAGTTCCTGCCCGGCGGTTCCAAGGCCGACGACCCGGACGCCCCGTACAAGAACATCGCCAACGACATCGCCATCGACCCCAAGGACCCGTCCAAGGTGGTCCTCGCCGTCGGCTGGCGCAGCGGTGACGACTACAACGGCTTCTACGCCAAGAGCCACGGCACCTGGACGCGGATCACCGCCGGCCTCGGCGACCTGCCCGCCGACTCCGACGGCATCGGCAACGTCACCTTCGCCCGCTCCGCCGACGGCTCCCGCTACTACGCCATCGACCAGTCCCCGGAGCAGCTCAACACCAACCCGGACAGCGGTCTCGAGGGCATCTTCGTCTCCAAGTCCGGCTCGCCCACCGGCCCCTGGACGAAGATCGCCGACTACAAGGGCCTGGCCGCCGACAACTCGGCTCTCACCTCGCCCGGCTACATGCCCGGTGTCCAGGCCTGGTACAACCAGTTCCTCACCGTCGACCCCAGCGACCCGAAGCACGTGTACGCGGGCCTGGAGGAGGTCTACGAGACCAGGGACGGCGGCGGCACCTGGTCCACCGTCGGCCCGTACTGGAACTTCGGCTTCTCCTGCTGGAGCATCGACCCGGCCAAGCAGTCCGGTGACTGCAACCAGACCACCCACTCCGACCAGCACGGCGTCGCGATCGGCCGCGTGCACGGCAAGAGCGTCGTCTACGTCGGCAACGACGGCGGCGTCTACCGGCGCCCGGTGAACGGCAACCAGGACGCCTCGGGCCACGCCACCGACTGGACGTCCCTCAACGACGGCACCATCGACACCCTCCAGTACTACTCGGTGGGCATCGGCAAGGACCTCGACCACGGCGGAGTGTCGGTCACCGGCGGCCTCCAGGACAACGGCCAGTCCATCCTGCGCAGCAACGACAAGGTGATGGGCTCCAACTTCGGCGGTGACGGCGGCGACACCCTCACCGACCCCGCCAACGGCTGCAACATCGCCCAGGAGTACGTCTACCTCGCGATCCAGGTCACCGACAACTGCGCCGTCAACGACGGCAGCTGGACCACCGACGCGAGCAAGGCCACCTCCTACGGCGTCGCCCCGCCCGACAACGCCACCAGCGAGGCCCGCTTCATCGCCCCGCTCGCCACGGACCTGAAGAACGGCTCCACCTGGATCGCCGGCGGCCGCCACGTATGGGTGCAGACCCACGGCTACGCCATCCGCAGCGGCTCGGAGTGGACCGGCGTCCACGACTTCGGCGCCGGACGCGTCGCCACCGCGGTCGCGGCCTCCGGCGGGAAGATCTACGCCGCCTGGTGCGGGCCGTGCAACAACCAGGGCTTCGCCCGGGGCATCGCCGTGGGCAACGCGGACGGCACCGGCTGGCACGACATAGCCCTGCCGGTGAACGGCACCGTGCCCAACCGGTACCTCAGCGGCTTCGCCGTCGACCCGAAGAACGCCGACCACGTCTTCCTCGCGGTCAACGGCTTCTCCCGGCACTGGACCGAGGGTCCGGGCGCGGGCGTCGGGCACGTCTTCGAGTCCAGGGACGGCGGCACCACCTGGAAGGACATCTCGGCGAACCTTCCCGACGTGCCGGCCGACTCCGCGCTGGTGACGGCGGACGGCGGCCTCGCCGTCGCCACCGACCTCGGCGTCGTCTACCGGGCGCCGGGCCGTACCAAGTGGCAGCGCGTCGGCAGCCTCCCGGCCGTCGCCGTGCTCCAGCTCAAGACCGGTCCCGACGGCGGCACTCTGTACGCGGCCACCCACGGCCGGGGCATCTACGCGGTCAAGCTGCGCTCGCTGCGCTGACCCGGTCCCGCACGAAGCACGAAGGAGGGGTGACCCCCGCGGGGTCACCCCTCCCGTGCGTGCGGCACCACGTCCAGGCGCAGGGTGAAGGCGGGGCGCGCGGCGCCCGCCACGTCCGGCGCCCGGGCCGCCGCGGTCACCTCGGCGCCGCCGCCCCGGGTGCCCGCGCAGCGCAGGACGGCGTGGGCGGTGCCGTCGGCGTCCACGCGCCAGCCGGCCGGGACGACCAGGGCCGGAGCCGAGCTCCGCACGGCCGTCCACCGTCTGTCGTCCAGGCGCGGGCGCAGCACCAGGGTCACCACGGTCCCGGGCCGTACGCACAACCCGACCTGCCCGCCACCGGCGGGCGGGTGCTGCTCGGCAGCGGTCTGGACGAGCGGGG